>JAICIH010000219.1 GCA_025924475.1 Bryobacteraceae bacterium | reverse complement strand
GGCTCCTCCGAATCCCTGCTCTCGAAATGGGCATCTACGCCATCGGCCGCCTGGAATTCGCCGGCTTGTTCCCTGACCAGGACGAAGCCGTCCGCAAGCATCTGATCGAAGCCCAGGTCTTCTTGGCCTACCAGCGCCAGCTCAACAATTTGAGCATTCAGGAAAACCGTCTGCGCCGCCAGCGCGAGAAAGACACCGCCGCGTTACGTGAATTACAGGAAAAACGCCGGCAGCAAACCGAAGCCCGCCTCGATGCCGCCGTCCGCCAGTACATCCGCTTCACTAAAGAAAATCCGCAAACCGAATTCGATCCGGCTCAATTTGGCTTCGATTTTTCACTCGCCGAAATCCAGCGCCGCGCGCACGATCTCACCCAGGCACGCCCATTAGCCAATGCTGCCTGAATTACCTTTGAAGCTGAAAGCTAACAGCTAATCGCTGAAAGCTAATCGCCTATTGACTTCATACTGGCCGTAACTATATAGTTCGTTTAACCTACTTGAGGTCAGCCAATATGTTCGTCCATAGCCGTGCTGTATTCATGCTCCTTATTACTAGCGCAATTTGTCTCGCGCAAACCGATACCGGTTCTCTCGCGGGGCGCGTCGCCGACCCCAGCGATGCCCCGATTTCGGGAGCCAAAATCACTCTCACCAACGACGCGACCGGCGCCTCCCTTCCGGCTACTACGAATGAGGACGGTCTCTATCAATTTCCGAGTCTGCGCGTGGGTTCCTACACGTTGGAGGTCGAGCACGCCGGCTTTAATCGCTCCCGCCAAAGCGGAATTGTCATTTCCATTGCCACCCGTGCCGCGCTCAACGTCGCAATGAGCGTCGGCGATGTCCAACAGACCGTTAACGTTACTTCTCAGGCGCCACTCACCGACACCCAAACCAGCGATATCGGCACCATTTTCCAGCCGAAATTCATGCAGGACGCTCCTCTTTTCGTGAGCGGCGGCTTTCGCAATCCCGAAAACTTCATCAGCTACGTCGCTGGCGTAAATAACGGCCAGCAGGACACCAGCATCAATGGCGGCGCGCGCCGCAGCAAGGAAATTCTGATCGACGGCGCGACTCACACCAATCCCGAAAGCGGCGGCGTGGCCTTCGTCTCGAACGGCGGCATCGGCTCCGTGGAAATGTATAACGAGTTCAAAATTCTGACGAACAATTTCTCGGCCGAATACGGCCGCACCGGCGGCGGTGTGGAAGTGTTCGTATCGAAATCCGGAACCAACCAGATTCACGGGTCAGTGTTCGATTTTCTACGTAACGATAAGCTCGACGCCGCCGGCTGGAGCGTGAATCAGCGGCGGCCCTTCACCGGTAAGGCCAAGGTGCGGCAAAACGAATACGGCGTCTCGATGGGCGGCCCGGTGGTGATTCCGAAAGTCTACAACGGCAAGAATAGGACTTTCTGGTACTTCACCTGGAACGGATATAAGCAGAACAACGGCGGCGCCACGGTGATTGCTAGCGTCCCCACGCCTCTTATGAAGCAAGGGAATTTCTCTGAGCTCGGATCGCGGCTCATTTACGATCCCAGTTCCGGCACTCAGACGCGCACACCGTTCCCGAACAATCAGATTCCGGCAACCCGCTTTAGCTCGGTTTCCAACAAAATCCTTCCGCTCATTCCCGATCCGACCGGCCCCGGTCTCTCGAGCAACTATTCGACGGTAAGCCAGGCGAACGTCGACAAAAACATCTACAGCATCAAAATCGACCATGCCTTTTCCGATCGCAATCGGTTAAACGGCTTGTATAGCTGGCAGCGCCAATCGACGTTGAACCAGACGGGTCTTCCCGGTCCGCTCGCCAGCGGCCTTATTACTAACGAAAAACCCGACATTACACGTCTCAATCACGACTACATCTTTTCGCCCAACGTCTTTAACCATGTAACGTTCGGCCTCAGCCGTTACCAAAGTCTCTTCAATCAGCTTCCCGATCACTTGCAGGATTGGCCAACTAAATTAGGTCTTACCGGCGTGGCGACAAATGGCTCGCAATCTTTCCCGATCGTTGCCTTCGCCACCGATGGTCTTACCGGCTTCGGCAACGATCCGAAAAACCGTGGCGCTCAGGAAAACTGGACCTACGATGTGACCGACTCGGTCACTTGGGTGAAAGGGCGTCACGAGCTGAAATTCGGATTCGAATGGCGCCGCGGCCGGACCTTCCAGGACCCGTTCGACGATTCCTACGCCCAAGGCAAGTTCAATTTCAATAGCCTGCAAACCGCCAATCCTCTTGCACGCTCCGGCAGCGGCTACTCGTTCGCCAGCTTTCTGCTGGGCGGTCCGAACGACGCCCGGCGCGACTTTAATACCAGCGGCGTAAATAACATCTTCGGCTATCGCTCGCTATACGTGCTGGACAATTTTAAAGTCAATTCTCGCCTGACTCTGAATCTCGGCTTGCGCTACGAAATTTTCATTCCGCGCACCGATACCAACCTGACGTTGTCTACCTTCGACCCGACGGTTCCCAATCCCGCCGCTAGTGGTCGTCTCGGCGCATTGACTTTTGCCGGCATAGGTCCGGGACGCATCGGCGCCGTTCGCTACGGGCATGTTTATCTGGACAACTTCGGACCCCGTATCGGCGGCGCTTATCAGATGACTGACAAAACGGTCTTGCGCGCGGGTTGGGGCATCTTCTACTCGCCGGCCAACGGCAATACCGGCGGCGGATGCTTCCCCTGCGGCTGGGGCGTGAGCGCGTCGCCCACACCGACCTCTCCCGATGGCGTTTCTCCCGCCTTCAATTGGGATAACGGATTCCTGGTCCCCTCCGGCTTCCGCCTGCCGCCGGTCATCGACCCGTCTTATGCGAATGGGCAAGGCGTCCTTACACTTTCCAAGCTCGATGGCCTTGCCGGCCGTATACAAAACTGGCAGGTCGATATTCAGCGTGAGTTGCCCAAAGGAATCCTTTTCGATATTGCGTATGTCGGCAGCTACGGCGATCGCCTGGAAAGCTACATCCCATACAACCAGGTCGATCCGAGATATTTGAGTCTTGGCTCGCTGCTCGGGGCAAGCATCAACGATCCACGCGTCGTGGCCCTGGGCTTCACCAAACCATACGCCACCTTCCCGGATAACAGCAGCATCCCTGCGACGCTGGCGCAATCTCTACGGCCGTATCCGCAGTACAACAACATCACTGCCACCTACACTGGCGGCGGCGCGATCAGTTACAACGCTCTCCAAATTAAAGTCGAAAAGCGATTCAGTTCTTTCAACATCCTCGCGAATTACACTAAGGAAAAGAACTTATCCATAAACGGCTCGTACACCAACGCCGGCAACGGCGTCCAGCCGCAGGATCAATATAATCTCGGCGTCGAAAAAGCCATCTCGATCCAGGACGTCCCGCAGACTCTCAATCTCGTCTACACCTGGGATCTTCCCTTCGGCAGTGGCCGCCGTTTTCTGAGCGGATCGAACGCGTTCGTGAAAGCGATCGCCGGCGGCTGGACCATCGCCGGCCTGCAGCAGTATCGCTCCGGTCTGCCCATCCTTATTAATGCCCCCGTGAACACGTTAGGTCCGGGTGTTCTCTACACGCCGCAATTGCGCGTCAATACCACCGGCGACTCTATCCTGACGAACGTCGACCGCACCTCGCTCGACCCGAACAACCCCAACGTTCGCTGGCTCAACCGCGCTGCCTTCTCCGTACCCGGAGCGTTTCAATTCGGCAGCGCATCGCCCTATTTAAATGATGTCCGCAACCCGCCGGTCTTAACCGAATCGCTCTCGCTAGTGAAGCGCACCACAATCAAGGAGCGAGCCAACGTCGAATTCCGTACCGACATTTCCAACCTGTTCAATCGCACTTCCTTCGGCAGCATCAACGTCAATCTGAACGACCCGAATTTCGGCCGCGCCACCGCCGTGCAGCAAGGACCTCGTATTATTCAAATGGCCCTCCGCCTCAATTTCTAAAAGAACCGCGCGCGTAAGCAAGCGGCTGGAAACAACTACCTGTGCCAATCACCCCCGATCCTCCCAAGGATCAAACGACCCAGCGTGAGCAAATCGCGCAGGACATGACGCGCTCCATCATCACGGAGCCTCTACTGTCGAAGGTCAAGACGGCCAAGCCGGACGAGACCTTCGACGTCATCATTTCGCTCAACGAATTCTTTTCGGGAGGGGTCGATGCCGCCATGAAATATGTCGTCCAGCGTGCCGCCGACTGGAAAGTAAAATATTACGAGCTCGCGCCTTATTTGTTCGCCTGCCTCACAGCGCAGCAGATTCTGGATCTCGCCCAAGAAGCGCGCGATCTCACTGCCAAATACGGACGCGGCGGCAGCGTTGTCTACCGCATTTGGGAAGACCAGGAAATCAGCGCGACTCTGACCAAATCGCTGCGGACCGTAAAGGCCGACGCGGCGCAGCGCGCTTTCCAGGCCTTCGGGGAAGGAATCGTCTGGGCTGTCCTCGATTCCGGTATTCAAGGCGATCACCCGCATTTCAAGGACACGCAGCCGCAGTTCAAAGCCGACACGTTGTCACCTGTTGTGCATATGGACTTCACGCCGGATGGCCGCGCCGCTGCCGCTGCTTCACCCGCTAAGCCCAACGATCCTCCCAAATCCGACCCGACCGCGTTAATCGATCGCTTTGGCCATGGAACCCACGTCGCCGGAATCATCGCCGGATGCTGGACCTCCAAAGATCCCAACGGCGATTTGGTAGTTGGTGTCGAAACGCGCGACGAATCCACCGACAAGCCGATTCCCCAGCGCGAAACGCTGCAATCCATCTCAGGCGTGGCGCCCAAAACCAAGCTGGTCTCGCTCAAAGTGATTGCCGATGTCCTCGGCTCCGGCTCGAACAAGCAAACTCCCGGGCAAGGCAAAGTGAGCTGGGTGCTGATGGCCATAGATCAAATTCAGCGCTGGAATCAATACGGCAAGCGCCTGCTCATTCACGGTGTGAACATGAGCCTCGGCTACGATTTCGATCCGCGTTGGTTTGCGTGCGGCCAGAGTCCGCTCTGCGTCGAAGTGGATCGCCTGGTGCGTAGCGGCGTGGTGGTCGTCGTCTCGGCCGGCAACGGCGGCTTCTCTTCGTTCATCGCCGCCAGCGGGCTCACCCAATCCCGCTATAGCGACCTCAGTATCACCGACCCAGGCAACGCCGACATGGCCATCACCGTCGGCTCCACGCATCGCGAGAAACCGCACACCTACGGTGTTTCTTATTTTTCTTCCCGCGGGCCAACCGGCGACGGACGAATGAAACCCGATCTGCTGGCCCCCGGCGAGCGCATCATATCCTGCGCCGCCGGCGTCGAAGCCCAAAAGTACAAAGACGCTGCTCGCCCGGACGTTCTTTACTGCGAGCAGACCGGGACCAGTATGGCCGCGCCGCACGTTTCCGGCGCGATCGCGGCTTTTCTGTCTGTTCGCTCTGAATTCATCGGCGAACCCGACCAGGTCAAAACAATTTTCAAAGCGAACTGCATCGACCTGCAGCGCGCCCCCGCGTTTCAGGGCGCCGGGCTCGTGGACTTGATGAAAGTTTTGCAGTCCGTGTAGCATGGTTTGTTCGAAAGGGGCTTGACATGCAATCGATTGGTGGCTTCGACTTCTTTTCGTTGAATTTCGATGCCGACGGTAAATTAACGGATGGCGAATTCGAAGATTGTAAGCGGCGCGCCGCCACCGCGACGGACGCCATCTTTCTCGCGCACGGATTTCGCAACGATCGGGACGACGCCACCAAACTTTACACAAACTTCCTCGATACCTTCCGCGCCCATCTCGGCCGGCCCGAGTTCAGCGCGGTCGCAAAGCGCAATTTTGTCGTAGCCGGCGTGTTCTGGCCCTCGAAGTCCCTTCCGGAAAGTTTCCATTCCGAGGAGGGTTCCACTCAATCCATCGACGACGATGCTCCTCAAATGGCTGCCATCATGCAAAAGCTTGCGGATCTCAAAGAAGTCCTCAAAGATGTTTCTCTCACCAAAGCCGCTGCCATCGATCAAGCCGGCGCTCTCCTTTCATCGGTGAAAGATGATCCCGCCAAGCAAAATCAGTTTGCCTCGCTGGTTTTGTCTACTCTGGATGGAACACAAATCGATCCCACCGAAGGCCTCGATAGAATCCGCCAGCAGGAAGGCTCGGCCATGTTTCAAAAGTTGGCCGGGCCGATTATTCTTCCAACGCGCCAGCCCGGCGACTCCTCCGCAACCGGCGGTGTTGAGTCGTTGGACGCCGTTGCATCTGACGGCGGCGGAGTCGAAACGTTCGGATCCTTCTTCGGCTCCGTCCTCGGTGGCATCGATAAATTTCTCAACCTCACCACTTGGTATGTCATGAAGAACCGCTCGGGCATTGTAGGCGGAACGGGCGTCGCCCAAGCGGTGCGCGATGTGAAGGCGAGCAACCGGAATATCCGTCTTCATCTGGTCGGCCACAGCTTGGGAGGACGATTAATGGCATCCTGCGCCAAATCGCTCGCGAAGGATCCGTTACTACAGCCGGACTCGCTCACTCTACTCGAAGCCGCGTTTTCCCATTTCGGATTCAGCGCCAATAACGGCCAGGGCGTTCGCGGCTTCTTCCGCGACGTGATCGAAAAGAAAGTGGTCAAAGGTCCGTTTCTCGAGACATTCTCGTTCCAGGACACGGTGGTCGGCTTGACGTATGCCATCGCCTCGCACCTGGCCGACGACAATGCCGAGGCCCTCGGCGACGCCAACGATCTCTACGGCGGCATCGGACGAAACGGCGCGCAGAAGACCAATGAATCTGTCGCCATCAAACTGAAGACCGCGTCGTCTCCCGGCGATCCTTATGCCTTCAAGACCGGCATCGTCACCTGTCTCGATGGCTCCGGCGGCTTCATCAAAGATCATAGTGACGTCACCAACGAGAACGTCACCTACGCCTTCGCCTCCGCAGTAGCCGCGACGTAGCAGTTCCAGCTAATAGCTAAAAGCTAGTCTTCTGTCCCGCATAACGCTTTGCAATTCAACTCTGGAGATCGCCGAAACCGAGCCGCGCACGCAGTAAGCGGTTGTTAAGAGTTCCAAGGGACAGGACACTCGTCGCCAAGAGCTGCGCTTTTACCCTTGACGAATTGGTCAGACCAGTCTACCATCTACCTCAGGCCAACATGTTCCAGTTGAAGCGCGTCCTCGCAGCCGCCGCTTTCTGCGCGCAGTTGTGCGCCGCCGCCGATCTCATTTTTCCCTACGGCGCTGTCTACTTCCGTAAATCGAATCCTCCCGAAGCCGATTGGGAGCGCGATCACAAAACCGCCGCTCAAAACGGAATGAATATCTTCCGCCATTGGGTGATGTGGTCCGCCGTCGAAGTGGCGCCCGGCAAATACGACTGGCGCGACTACGACCGCATGCTCGAACTGGAGCGCCAGAACGGCATCAAAGCCATCCTGGCCGAAATGATTACCGCCGCGCCCGAATGGGCGTTTCGCATGTATCCGCAAGCCCGCTTCGAGGCGCAGGATGGCTACCGCGGCGTGCCCGAATATTCAGGATCTAGCGCGACCGGCGGTTTCCCGGGCTTGTGTCTCGACAATCCCGAAGTCCGCGCGCGCGCCGGCGCTTTCCTCAAAGCTCTGGCTACACGCTATAAGGACAACCCTGCGCTCTACGGCTACGATCTTTGGAACGAGGGCAACACCAACGGCGGCGCAAGCGTTTACTTTCAACTCGCCAGCAGCGCGCATATCCCGAATGAACATCGTGGTACTGGCCTCGGCCGCATGTATTGCTACTGTCCGGCTTCCATCGCCGAGTTCCACAAATGGCTGCAGAAGAAATACGGCAGCGTCGAAGCCGTTGCGAAGGCTTGGCGGCGTTACAGTTTCACATCGTGGGACGACGTTCAGCCGTCGCGCACCGGCGGCCCGTACCCGGATTGGTTGGACTGGCTCCAGTTCCGCGAAGATCGCGCGCACGAGCTTCTGCATTGGCGAAAAGAAATCATCCGCTCGGTAGATCAAAAGAACAAGATCACCATGCACGGGATCGCCTATACGCTCGAATCGCTGCCGAGCGTGTCGGCCAACGATTGGCGCGCCGCCGCCCAAGTGGACAGCTACGGATTCACCTGGGTGAACGCCCGCAAAGGGAATGAACCCTGGAAGCAGTATCACGCCGTGGATCTCGTGCGCGCCGCCTCGCGCGGCAAACGCTTCTGGCATTCGGAAATGCAAGGCGGCCCGCTTTGGATGGCGTCCGAAGTCACCGGCCGGCCCATCGAAGACGCTCGCAAGCCGGACGAAAAGGATATTCGCGTCTGGAACATGGTTTCCCTTTCGGGCGGTGCAACCGGCGTGTTGTATCTTCGCTATCGCCCGCTGCTCGATGGCCCTCTGTTTGGCGCGTTCGGTCCATTCGCCATGGATGGTTCTTCCACGCCGCGCTCGGACATGGCTTCAAAATTTGCCAAATGGACCAACGCGCATCCGGAGCTCTGGCAATCGCCGCCTGTGAAAGGCGACCTTGCGATCGTTTTTGTACCCGAGTCCGAACGCTTCAATTTCGCGCAGCAAGGTAACACCGCGAATTACGCCGCCTCCGCCCGCGGAGCCTACGAGGCCTTCTTCGATTCCAACATTCAGCCCGACTGGGTTCACATCGACAACATCGACGAGTACTCGACCGTCTATCTGCCCTATCCCGTCATGCTCACGCAAAAGACCGCCACGAAGTTGCGTGACTTCGTCTCAAACGGCGGCACGCTTATCAGCGAAGGCCTACCGGGTTACTTTGGCGACGACGCGCATGCCGGAGCCAAACAGCCCAACTTAGGACTGCAGGAAGTTTTCGGCGCCGAGGAAGCGGATGTCGATTTCACGCCCGACCTGCTGGAAAATCTGACGATCCGCGTGAACGGCCGCTCCATTGGCGGCCGCTACTTCAAACAGGTCTACCGGCCCACCACCGGCAAAGCGATTGGACAATATGCGGATGGTTCTGTTGCTGCCATCGAAAACCATTTCGGCAAAGGCCGGACGATCCTGATCGGCACGTTTCCCGGCGCGGCTTATTTCAAGAAGCCAAACGCCGAAGCGTGCGCTCTGTTCCAAAGCTTCCTGCCGCAAAAGCAGCGCATCACCATCAGCGATTCATCAGTCACCGCGCGCCTGCACGAAGGTCCAGACGGAACATTTCTTTGGATAGTAAATCCCGCCCGCGAGTCAAAATCCGTTTCCATTGCGCTCTCGGGCGGCGCATGGCATTCGGCCAAAGATGTATGGGCCGATACCGATGCACAACTGGAAGGTCAAAATATCCGGATCACGATTCCAGATCGTGACGGAGCCGTCATACGGCTCCATAAGTAAGGAGAGCGCCATGTCCCGCAGTATTCGATCCCTTGTTCTATTTTTCCTTGGTTTAACGGTCGCCTCGGCCCAGATCACTAGCGGCAACATTGCCGGCTTGGTGGAAGATCCTAGCGGCGCCGTCATTCCCAACGCGGAGATCTCCGTCAAACAAAATTCGACTGGAGAAGTCCGCACCACGCGTACCACCGGCAGCGGCGAATTCAGTGTCACCTTTCTGCAGCCAGGCAGTTACTCTGTCACTGCCTCGGCGGGCGGCTTCAAATCGAAAACGCTCAGCGATATCACGCTACGCGTTGACCAAACGGCTAATCTCCGCATCACCCTCGAAATCGGCTCATCTACCGAAACCGTCGAAGTCACCGGAGCTGCGCCGCTGGTAGATTCCGCAACATCATCGCTCGGCCAGGTAATCGAGAACAAGCAGATCGTCGAATTGCCGTTAAATGCGCGGAATCCTTTTGCTCTCGGATTGCTATCGGGCAATACCACGCCCATGTTCGGCATGGGCTCAAACTTGCCATTCATTGCCGGCGGCGGGAGATTTTCGGCTAATGAAGTCACTCTCGATGGCATCGACAACAATACCGTCTCGAACGGCGGCTCAATCGGACGAAATGGAATCGCGGTGGTGCCTTCGGTTGACGCCGTGCAAGAGTTCAAAGTTAAGACCAGCACGTTTTCCGCCGAATTCGGTCACGCCGCCGGAGCCGTTGTGAACGCCACCATCAAGAGCGGCGCCAATCAATTTCACGGAACGCTATTCGAGTTTCTGCGCAACGACAAACTCGATGCCAATAATTTCTTCACCAATTCCGCTGGGCAGCCGCGTCCGCCGTTCCGTCAAAATCAATTCGGCTTCGCTCTCGGCGGTCCTGTGTGGATTCCCAAGGTCTACAACGGCCACAATCGTACGTTCTTTTTCGCCGATTACCAAGGCTTTCGTCAGAGCACATCCGGCGGCAGCGGCTCTATTAGCATCACCGACGTTCCACCGGCGGCCCTGCGCGCCGGCGATTTTTCGAGCGTGAAAACCGCGATCTACGATCCATCCACTCGCCACATCGGTCCGTCCGGAGTCGTCGTCGCCACACCATTCGCGGGTAATATGATTCCTCAGGCTCAACTGAATAAGACCTCCCTCGCGATCGCGGGCCTGGTGCCGCTTCCCAACTTTGGGGATCCCGGCGCGCTCGCTCGAAATTTCTTTTATCAGCCTCCCCAGTTCTCCAACACCGACCAGGGCGACATTCGTGTCGATCAGAATCT
>JAICIH010000218.1 GCA_025924475.1 Bryobacteraceae bacterium | reverse complement strand
GATTACATACAGGATTTAGCCAAAACCCAGGAAGAGAACTTCCGGGTAGCCGATGAAGAGGAGCAGCGGTGCCGCGGCATAATCAGCAGGCAGCCGGCGCCTTCCAAACGATCCAGAAAGTATTAAATGGAGACCAGCACTTTCGTTTGTTCCATCTGCGGCGACGCGTCGGAGAAGATTTGCGTTTACTGCACCAAGGACGCGTGCGCCAACCATCTCTGTGAGCGCTGCCATCGCTGCAGCGATTGCTGCACGTGTGAGATGCGTGCTACCGATCAGAACGGCCACGTCCCTGTGGAAGAGCCAGCCGCTTACTAACGTGCGGTAAAAAAATTGGGGACAGACAGCCGCGCCTGCGTTGCCCGCTTACTTACGTGCGCGGTTCTTTTTGCTCAGCGCCTGTTTGAGGACGCTTTCGCGATCTTCGCCAAGCCAGGCAGTTTTGATTTGCTTTTCGTCCAAGCCGGCCAGGCGTCCGGCGAGGATAAAGGCCGGCAGAGCGTGTTGCAGATCGTGCCAGCGCGCCATTTCGATCACCGAAGGCAGAGCGCGTTCGCGCAGAAGCTGCAATGTCTCGGGATCGTGCGTTTCGGTCAGGTTCACAAGCGCCAGTGTGGCATCGCGGCGATCGGTCCATACGACCGAGTTCATGAGCTCGACAAACCAGGTGGGCTGGATGCGAATCTGCTGTTCGGGATGCAATTTGCCGCTGACAGCAACGGCCCGGAGCGCGCGCACAGCGTTTTCGCGGACTTCGTCTTCCCGGTCGCGCAAGGCGTACTGCAGGGCATTGATGATGATCTTATTGGTGCGCGGGCCGCGCGGGCCGTATTGCATTAGATAAGTGGCGGCGGCGCGCTGCTCCGGATCGGCCGATTCGCGGACCACTCGATCGATCAGTGCCAGATTTTCCGCTACGGCGGGAAGAAACGATAGCTGCAGCTCGCGGCTATCGGGATCCGCCATGAGCGAATAGCCGTTGGTCAAATCCTGGTCGGCGTTATGGCCGCGAATGCTGGCCGCGACATTGTCGAGAAGCTTGCGATACCCATCGAACAAGCTGGCCGGCAGAGTGATGTCGCCTGTGGGCGCATCGTGATATTGAACGTGCGGGGCGTCTCGTTCTTCCACCCCGACGTAGAGGATCATGCCCGGTCCGCTACAGCAAGCCGCCTCCACACGCGAGACGAGCACGCCGGGCACTTTGTCGATGCGCGCCTCGGCGTCCTGCCGGGAAGGCAGCAGATCGCCTACTTTGACGGCCAAAGCGGCGCGAATCTTGTTCTCGGAGACTTTGTGATCTCCGTAGATTTCGATCAGCCCGATGCGCGGAGTAATATTCTCGGCCGCCGCCGCAAGCGAGGCGGCGAGCGCGAGGAGGCAGAAATGTCTCACAAAGTAGATGAGACGCGGCGGGCGGCCAGCCCGTTTAAGCTTGTTTTTCGGCCAGATCGCCGATTACCGGCAATTTGACGCGCTTATTGTTATAGGCCGAAAACATCATGTAAAGCCAGAGAACAAAGAAGCCGAGCCCGATGATCGGATACAACAAGATGCCGATTCCGTGTGTCAGGACCGTGAGAAAACTGATCAGGATCCAGATGATGATATAGGCCACATTAAAGAATATGGACTGGAAGGCATGGAAGCGCACGAACTTGTTTTGGTTGTACGGCGCCATGACGAGAAAAATGATCCCGGTGATGAAGCCGACCAGATAACACAATGCGCCGGCGACATTCTCGCTCATGCCCGTGGAAGTGGCCGCCACCGGCTGCGAGGGGGCATATCCAGCTGTAGAACCACTGGGAGTCGACCCGCCGGACGGATTGGCACCCCCGGCCATCGATGTCCCACAATTCTGACAAAATGTGCCGGCAACCTGGGACCCGCAATTCGGACAAAAGGCCATAACTTTAAACTCTCCTGCTCGTAATGAGCTTGTTGGCTGATCTTATTGAGTCTAATTCAAATGTGACCTAAAATGCTAGGCCGTTACAGTTTGGGTACTTTGGCGCGTAGCGGCTGCGGCCAAAACCTCGGCGGCGCGCTCGCAATCGGCGCGTGAAACGTTGCTGTGGGTTACGAGGCGAATGCGCTCGCCAGGCACAGTGCCCGCCAGGACACCGTGCGATTGGAGCTGGCGGACGAACTCTGCCGCCTCGACACCGGGCGCGGAAATTTCAAAAATCACGATATTGGTCCGGACGGCGGCCGGATCGATCCGGATGCCGGGCAGGTCACTGAGGGCTCGGGCCAAAAAGCGCGCGTTGGCATGATCTTGTTCGAGGTGAGCCGGCGATTCGTGCAGGGCGATGAGACCCGCGGCCGCCAGAATGCCGGCTTGCCGCATGCCACCGCCAAGGCGTTTGCGATAGAGACGCGCTTGCGCGATTGCTTCTGCCGTGCCGGCGACCATGGAGCCGACCGGCGCGCCCAGGCCTTTCGACAGGCAGAACATAACGGAATCTACTTCGCGAACGATCCGCGCCACGGGAATTTTGAGCGCCGCCGCGGCATTGAAGACGCGCGCGCCATCCATGTGGACCTTTACGCCGCGTGCATGGGCTTTGGCGCAGATTTCATCGATTGTTTCAAGCGGATAAAGGGTGCCGCCCGCCATGTTGTGAGTGTTTTCCAGGCAAATCAGCGTGGTGGCGGCGTTGTGCGGGCTGCCGGTACGGAGGACAGGCTGGATTTTCCGCCAGGTGAGAATGCCGTCTTCGGCCGCGACCGGCCGCGCCAGACAGCCCGAAAACCAGCCCACCATGGAGAGCTCCCAATCGAACACGTGCGAGCGGGATTCGCAGAGTATTTCATCGCCATGACGGGTGTGCATTTTGATGGCGATGTTGTTGCCCATGGTGCCGCTCGGCACAAACAGGGCCGCTTCTTTGCCGGTTATCCGCGCGGCATCCCGCTCCAGGCGATTGACGGTGGGATCTTCGCCATAGACGTCGTCGCCGACTTCGGCTTCGGCCATGGCGGCGCGCATCGCCGGACTTGGCTTGGTGACAGTGTCGCTTCGGAGATCGATGGTAGGCAGGTCAGGCATGCAGGAAATCTTGAAAAATTTCGTTCGAGAGCAACACGGCGGCGGGTGTAAGGCGCAGTTGCGGGCCGTGCTTCTCCAGCATGCCCGCTTCGAGCCAGCGCGCAATCGGCTGCGAGAAGCGCTCCCATTCGCCGGGAGCGGGTGTGATTCCTTCGGCCAATCGCAGGCCTACGAAAAACCGCTCTTCCGAAGGATTGGTAACCGTTTGGTGAATATGATTCAGCGGCTGGGCAATGTAGGCTTCCAAAGAATCCGTGTTGGCCCAGCGTTGGCCGCCGTCGAAAGAGTGCGCGTCCAGGCCAAAGCCGAGGTAAGGTTCCAGACGCCAGTATTTCAGGTTATGGCGGGATTCGCAGCCAGGGCGCGCGAAATTGGAAATTTCGTAGCGGTGCCAGCCGAGCTGCGCCAGACGATCTACGGCTCGCTCGTAGAGCTGCGCGACCAAATCGTCGGACGGTACGCGGCGCGCGCCGTAACGGACGCCCTCGAGCAGGATCTCGTTACCGAGGCGGCTGTCTTCGTCTACCTCAAAAATGTAGACCGAGACGTGCGGCGGATTTATCCGGGCGATCCAATCGAGCGACTGTTCCCAGGAGGCGGCGGTCTGGCCCGGCAACCCGGCGATCAGATCGATGTTGATATTGGTGAGACCGGCTCGCCGCAGCATTGCGATTTCGCTTTCGACGATTTCCGCCGTATGGGTGCGCCCGGTCTGGCGCAACTCGGCGGTAATGAACGATTGGACACCCAGGCTGATGCGATTGATGCCGTTAGCGAGCCAATCCGCGGCTCGTTCGGGCTTCAAGGCGCCGGGCGCGCACTCGAGCGTCGCTTCTGCCCACGGCCGGCCCGGAATAGCTTCGGTGAGTTCGTGAAGGAAAGCAGGTGAGATCAGGCTGGGAGTTCCGCCGCCGAAATAAAGCGTCTCCGGTGTCCATGGCCAATTCTGGGGCCAATTCTGCGCCCGTAGTTCCGTCAACAGGGCGCGCTCATAACCGGCTATGGCTTCCGGCCCGGCAACACCCGAAGCAAAATTGCAAAAGGTACACTTCTGGCGGCAGAACGGGTAGGAAATGTAGACGCCAGGCACGCGTTATCTATATTGTCACTTGCCTGTCTTAAACTTTGGTAACTTTAGGCAGCAGGCCGTCATCTGCTAACTGCGCGTCAACCCATGGAGTCTTCGTGTGTCCGCCACAATCTCATTCCCGGAACGAGTAAACTCTTCCTCGACTATCTCTATCATTTCGATAGAGTAAGTAGCTTTTATGCTGGCCACGGATGGGACGCCGAACAGGTCGTGGAGGCCGCCCGAGCGGTGCAATTCCCGGCCGAGCGGCGGCGGAAACTAGTTGCCGCGCTGCGCGAGCAAAACGGCGATTCGGCAGCGCTCGCTACATTAGCTCAGCCGGAAGCGGTAGCGGTCGTTACCGGACAACAGGTCGGGTTTCTGTCGGGTCCGGCATATACGGTTTTCAAAGCGCTGACCGCGGTCAAGCTGGCAGCGCATCTGACGGAGCAAGGCATTCCGGCGGTCCCGATCTTCTGGCTGGCGACCGAAGACCACGATCTGGCGGAAGTGGATCACGCGTGGATGTTCAATAGCGAGGCAACGCCGGCGAAGATCAGCATCGCGAACACGGTAGTAAACGGCGGCCCGGTGGGCGATGTGGTGCTCAATGAAATCCCGCTGGCGGATTTGAAAGCTGCCTTGGCGGGCCTGCCGTTCGCCGCAGAAGCGATCGATGCGGTAAAGGCTGCCTATCAGCCTGGCAAAACGCTCGGCACGGCGTTCCGTCAACTGATCGAATCTATTTTGCGCGGCCTGGGGCTGCTATACCTCGATCCGTTGGCGCCGGCCATTCGCGAACTTGGCGCGCCGTTGCTACGCGATGTAGTGGAGCGAGTGCCGGAGCTGCTCGATGGGCTCCATCGCCGGAATGCGGAATTGGAAGCGGCGGGCTATCACACGCAGGTTTTTGTAGATAAAGATTCGTCGCTGTTGTTCCTGCTCGACCAGGGCCGGCGGACGGCGATTCGATGGAACGGCGAAAAATTCCAGGCGCGCGATCGCACTTACAGCGGTCAGGATTTACAGGCGCTCGCCACGCAGCTTTCTCCCAATGCGCTGCTTCGCCCGGTGATGCAGGATTATTTGCTGCCGACGGCGAGCTATGTAGGCGGACCGGCCGAAATCGCCTATTTCGCGCAAGGCCAGGTTCTCTATGAAAATCTGCTGGGCCGGATGCCGGTAATTTATCCGCGCAATGGCTTTACTTTGCTGGACGCGCGGGCAGCCAAGCTTTTAGATCGGCATGGCTTGCGGGTGCCGGATCTATTCGATTACGAAGAGAAGGTCAAGAGCCGGCTGGCCGCTAAGCTGGTTCCTGAGGATTTGTCCGCTAAATTGACAGCCGCTGAATCCACGGTCTCTGATGCCTTGGCGTGGCTGCAAACGGATTTGAGCCGTTTCGATCCGACACTCGAGGCCGCTGTGAAAAAGAGTTCGGCGAAAGTGCAGTATCAGTTAGCGAAGCTTTCAAAGAAAACCGCCCGCGAAACACTGCGCCGCGACGAGCGCGCCAGCAAAGACGCGGCATATCTCACCAACCTGATCTACCCGCATCGCCGTTTGCAAGAGCGCTTTTACTCCATTCTCCCGTTCCTCGCGCAGCACGGGCTCGATCTGCCGCAGCGGCTTCTTGGGCAAGTGCAGCTTAGCTGTCCGGACCACATGGTCCGAACGGTCTAAAGGGGCGTAAGCCTCGGATGGCGTTACTGGAAGTTCGCAACGCCGGCAAAGTCTACGGCTCGCAGGGCGCTCCCGTTACCGCGCTTGCGGATATTTCATTCTCGGTAGATGCCGGCGAATTTGTTGCGTTAGTGGGCCGCAGCGGCTGCGGCAAATCCACGCTGCTGAATCTTTGCGGCGCGATGGATTTTCCAACCTCAGGCGAAGTTTCAATCGATGGACAGGTCACCAGCCGTTTATCCGATTCGGTGTTAACATGCCTGCGGCGCGAAAAGATCGGCTTCGTTTTTCAGTCTTTCCAGCTTTTGCATACGCTGACCGCGCTTGCCAATGTCGAACTGCCTCTGCTACTCGCTGGCACGGCAAACGCGCGGCGAATTGCCGAAGAACGTCTGCGCTGGGTGGAGATGGAAACCCATGCGGATCGTTTTCCGCACCAGCTCTCCGGCGGCGAGCAACAGCGGGTGGCGATTGCGCGCGCACTTTCGCAAAATCCGCGGCTACTCCTGGCCGATGAACCGACCGGAAATCTGGATACGGCCACTGCCGAGATCATTCTTCGATTGTTGCGTCGGACGGCGAATGAATTCGGTATTGCCGTTCTTCTCGCCACGCACAGCCGCGAAGGGCTGGTAGCGGCCGACCGCGTGATTTCGCTGCGCGACGGGCGAATGATATGACCAGCCGGTGGCTGCTCTTTCAGCGATTGATTCTGCTTCCGCTGCTACGCGAGCCGATACGAACGGTGCTTACTATCTTCGCGGTTGCGCTTGGCGTCGGCGTTGTGGTGGCCATCGATCTGGCGGGTCAGGCCGCCACGGGAAGTTTTCATTCGTCGCTCGAAGCGCTCGCCGGGCGTGGCGGGCTGACGATTAGGGCTACCGGGGGCGTGGACGAAATGCTGCTCGGCAAGCTGGTGCGGCTGCCTTATCCGCTCGAATTTTCCCCGCGCATTGAAGATTTCGCTTCGCTAAACGGCAAGGGCGAAGCCATTCCATTTATCGGTTTGGATTGGATCGCTTCCGGCAAGATGCAAACGGCTTCTGGCACAGAGACGGTCGCGAATCCGGTTCTGGTCTCGCGCGGCTTGCATCTCGCTACCGGCAGCCGGATCCGTTTGCTGATCAACGATGCGCTGCAGGAGTTTACGGTAGCCGGAGTGCTCGATTCGGAAGGAGATGCGATTGTTGCCGATATCAGCATGGCGCAACGCGTAACCGGCAAGGCAGGGAAGCTGGATAGCATCGAAGTCCGTCTGCCGGATCGTGCTTCCACCGAGTATTGGCAGCGGATTCTCGAACAGCATTTACCGCCTTCGGTGCATATCGCTGCCGAGGGTTCGCGCACGGTGAGCAATCGCAAGATGCTCGACGCCTTTCGCTCCAATCTGCGGGTGCTCAGTTACATCGCGCTGATTGTAGGCGCGTTTCTGATTTATAACAGCATCTCGGTTTCCGTGGTGCGGCGGCGGAACGAAATCGGTGTGCTGCGCGCACTCGGCGCAACGCGAGCCTTGATCGGCGGCGGCTTTCTAGCGGAGGCGCTCGCGATTGCCGTTATTGGCAGCATCTTCGGACTGGCAATTGGGCGCGTCATGGCTGCCGGCGCGGTGCGGTTGATTGGTTCCACGGTGAACGCGTTGTATGTCAGCAGTGAGCCGGGCGCGATTCAATTAACTTTCGCGACCGCGGCGGCGGGTATCGGGCTAGGCCTCGTGGTGTCCGGCTTGGCGGCGCTCGCTCCGGCTCTGGAGGCAGCGCAAGTACCGCCCATCGAAGCGATGGCGCGCGGCCGCGAAGAACTCGTCCTGGCGCAGCGTTCTCAGCGCGCTGTTTGGTGGGCGGCGGTTCTGCTGGTCTTGAGCGCAGCGCTTTCCGAATTGCCGGCGGTCGGCCGCCGGCCGCTGTTTGCCTACTGCGCGGTTTTGCTGCTGATCGCGGGAACCGCCCTCGCCATTCCGTACACGGTTTCCTGGTTCGTAAAAGTCGCGGCGCGAACGATAGAAAAGCTGCTGGGTGTGGAAGCGTTCCTGGCGCTCGGGTCCTTGCGCGCCGGGCTCGGACGCACTTCCGTACTGACCGCCGCTCTTGCGACCGCCGTCGCCATGATGGTGAGCGTCGGCATCATGGTGGGTAGCTTTCGCGAGACGGTTGCAGTGTGGATGGACAATCAACTCCAAGCGGATTTTTATCTGCGCCCAGCCGGTCCCTCGGCTGCCGACCGCCACCCCACGATGGGCGCCGATGTGGCCGATCGGATTGAGCGGCTGCCGGGTGTTCGCGCGGTCCAGCGGATACGCGCATATGCGATCACTTACGAAGGCTTGCCGGCGACGTTGGCAGGCAGCGAAAGCAGAAGCATTGAATTTCTGCCAGGAGAAAATCGCGAGGCTATTTTCGCGCGCCTCGATACGGGAGATTATTGCGTAGTCAGCGAGCCTTTCGCCAACAAACACAATGTCCGCGCGGGCAGCACGATTCGCTTGCCGCTTGCCGGAGTAAATCGCGCATTTCAAGTATTAGGCGTGTACTACGACTATTCGACCGAGCGTGGCTTCATTTTGCTGAGTCGAAAAACGCTGCTCCGCTATTTACCCGATCGCGCTGTTTCAGGTGTAGCTGTCTATTTGATGCCCGACGCCGAGGGAGAAGAGGTTCGGAAAGAGATCGATGTTGCCATTGGCGGGCGCGGCATTCTGCTCTCGCCCAACGCGCGGCTGCGGCGCGGTGCGCTCGAAATTTTCGATCGAACGTTTCGGATCACGTATGCTCTCGAAGCGGTGGCGATCGTCGTGGCCGTGATGGGTATCGCCGGCGCGCTGCTGGCGATGGTCCTCGACCGGCGGCGTGAGCTGGCATTGATCCGTTTTCTGGGAGGCGCGCAAACACAAGTACGCCGCATCGTTCTCTTCGAGGCGGGGCTGCTCGGTTTACTCGCAAACGGCATCGGCCTGATGCTGGGAATCCTGCTCTCGCTCATCCTGATTTTTGTCATCAATAAGCAGTCCTTTGGCTGGACGATTCAGTTTCATTGGCCCATTGGCTTGTTGCTTATGGCGCTAACCGGCGTGTATGCCGCGACGATACTCGCCGGACTCTATCCGGCACAAACGGCCGTGCGTATGAATCCGATCGAGGTCATTCATGAGGAGTAGCCTTCTGGCGGCCGCGCTGGCGGTGGTATTGGGCCCATCCGGATATCGCTACGAGTTCCCGCGCGATCATTTCAGCCATCCCGATTTCGAGACCGAATGGTGGTATTACACTGGCAATCTGCAGACTCCGGACAATCACCGCTTTGGCTTCGAATTGACTTTTTTTCGCCAGGCGATAGAACCCATGGCCGGTGAGACAGGCGTCTGGCGCGCCGATCAACTGTATCTGGCGCATCTGGCGCTTACGGATGTAGACGGCGGGCATTTTTATCATGAAGAACGCTTGAATCGCGCTGGGCCGGGTTTGGCAGGAGCCGATTTGAATCACCAGGAATATTGGAACGGCAACTGGCGCGTTCGCTGGAAATCGCTCGCCACCGCGGAACAGGAATTACAGGCGGTATGCGATCGCTTCACGCTCACTTTAAATCTGAAGCCGGAGAAGCCGTTTGTGATTCATCGCAAAGCGTCGCCTTACATTTCGTTCTCGCGCCTGGCGGCTGACGGAACCTTGCAATGGAATGGGCAAACTTTACCGTTGCGCGGGCTCGCCTGGATGGATCATGAATTCTTCCACAGACGTCCCGGCGGAGATCTTGGCGCCTGGGACTGGTTTTCCGCGCAGTTCGATAACGGCGAAGAGCTGATGCTGTATCGAATTCGTTCCAATCCGGACTTGTCGTCAGGAACGTATATCGACGCGCGCGGAGCGGCGCACTATCTCGACCACACACAGTTTTCCGTCGTTCCCGGCGCTCGCTGGAAGAGCCCGCATTCGGGTGCGGACTATCCGGTGGCTTGGGAAATTTCTGTCCCCTCGCTGCAGTTGCATCTGGCTGAGCGCACCGCAGTAAACGATCAGGAGCTGTTCACGGCGCATAGCATCTCTCCGGTTTATTGGGAAGGCGCGGTTACGTATACAGGCCGGATGCGGGACCGGCCGATCCAGGGGGCGGGATATCTGGAGATGACGGGCTATGCGCGAGGCGATCGACGGACTTTGCCAGCAGCGCCGAAATGAGGCAGCACGCCACCACAATTCCCAGCGCATAGCGGAGTGTGACAAGCTGCGACATGAACCCGATGGCCGGCGGGCCTACGATAAAACCCGCATAGCCGATGCCGGTGACGGTCGCGATCCCGGCGCCCGGGCTAATGCCTTCCACACGGCCGCCGGAACCGAAGACCAGCGGAATGATAACGGAAAATCCGGCTCCCGCCAGCGCGAAGCCGGGGAGCGACCAGCCCGCCGAGACGGCGCACATCGCCGTGAGTAATCCCGCCGCTGCTATGAGCCCGCCTGTGCGCAGTGTCCGAAACGGGCCGAGCCGCGCGGTCACCGCGTCGCCCAGAAATCGAAAGACGGCCATAGCTGCCGAGAACACGGCGTAACCGGAGGCGGCCATTCCCGGACCGGCTTTGAGAACCTGGCGCAGATAGACCGCCGTCCAATCGGCGATGGCGCCTTCGGCAAGGAGAATGCAAAAGGCGATGGCGCTCAGCGCCAGCAGGACGCGCGGCATCTTACGAAGCGGCAGCCGATGCTCGGTTCCGGCACCAGCGGCGTGTGTTTCGAGGAGCAGCCCCGCGACGGCGACAATAGCGAAAGCATTGGCGACGCCGCTTACCGCGAAATGCGGCAGTGCGCCGATTTCGCGGGATGCAACCGCTCCGCCG
>JAICIH010000217.1 GCA_025924475.1 Bryobacteraceae bacterium | reverse complement strand
GGTTCGCTGCCAGCCGCGATGTTGTTACGCACAAGACACCCAGAAGCAGCCGGAAAGACATGTGTCGCGGTCGACCGGCAAGTAGATAGAGCTATGTCTGGCCCCGTTTGGTTGAAGGACGCACGCATTGCACAAGACGTGAGCAACGCGCTCCAGTACGGTGATCGAGAGCGTTACTTTTACAGTCTAAAGGCATGGGTGATCATGCCGAATCATGTTCATCTACTTCTACAGCCGGAGGTTCCGCTGTCGGCTATTACTCGCTGGCTCAAAGGCTCGACCGCCAGGAGAGCGAATCAGCTTTTAAGCCGTACGGGACAGGCTTTCTGGCAAGATGAATCGTTCGATCATTGGATTCGTACTGAACGCGAATTCAACCGAGTTGTTCGATACATCGAATACAATCCGGTGACTGCTGGACTCGTCAAAAATCCGAGCGACTGGCGTTGGTCGAGCGCGTGGCAGGCAGGCGAAAGCGCCTGCCCCACAATCACTCAGTCGCGGACTGACGAACGATTGTAACAATGGATCTTGCATTTCGAAATTCAAGCGACCTGTCCCGATACCGGCGCGAGAGCGGGACTGCTGCACACTGCGCACGGCATAGTCGAAACGCCCGTGTTCATGCCGGTCGGCACGCAAGCGACGGTGAAAGGCATAGCGCCGCGCGAGCTGCTCGAGGATCTGGATGCGCAGATCGTGCTTGCCAACACCTATCATCTGTTTCTGCGGCCGGGCCACGAGCGCATTGAGCGTCTCGGCGGCTTGCACCGCTTTATGGCCTGGCCGCGCGCGATTCTCACCGACTCCGGCGGCTTTCAAGTTTTCAGCT
This sequence comes from Bryobacteraceae bacterium, assembly GCA_025924475.1. GTDB lineage: Bacteria > Acidobacteriota > Terriglobia > Bryobacterales > Bryobacteraceae > Bog-105. The sequence continues at coordinate 9,807 of JAICIH010000217.1, read as the reverse complement.
TGAATGCCATTCGCAAGGTGACCGAAGAAGGCGTGGTGTTTCATTCGCACCTGAACGGCGACCGCCATTTCTTTTCGCCGGAAGGTACGGTGGATATTCAACTGGCGCTCGGCAGCGATATCCAGATGGCGCTAGACGAATGTCTCAGCTATCCTGCCACGCATGCCGATGCGCTCGCTTCCATGCGGCGAACGGTTCGTTGGGCGCGGGCCGCCTATGAACATTATTTACGCCGGAAAAAGTCCCAGTACTCGGCTTTGTTCCCGATTGTCCAGGGTTCCATGTTCCCCGATCTCCGGAGGGCATGCGCGGAAGAACTGCTCGCCCTGGACGCCCCGGGCTATGCTATTGGCGGGCTCTCCGTCGGCGAGCCGCGTGATGTGAGCCAGGAAATCGCCGCGCTCACCGCACCGCTGCTCCCCAAAGACCGGCCGCGCTATGTCATGGGCGTCGGTATGCCGGAAGAACTGCCGCGCTATGTGGCGCATGGCGTAGACATGATGGATTGTGTCCTGCCCAGCCGCAACGCCCGCAATGGCACGCTGTTTACGTCTCAGGGTAAGCTATCGATTAAGCAGGCGCGCTATATAGAAGATGCCGGCGCGCTCGATCCGGAGTGTCCGTGCTACACTTGCCGGACATTCACACGCGCCTATTTACGCCATTTGTTCCAGGCGCATGAGATCCTGTTTTCCACGTTGGCTACGCTACACAATTTGCGGCATTTCCTTGACATCATGCGCCAGATCAGGCAGGCTATTTTACTTGGCAATTTTTCCGTCTGGCTTGCCTCCTTTGAGGCGCGGCATGCGGTTGCCGAATAAGCTAAAACAGAATCTGGATGCCTCTCTTACTTCTCCTCCTGCAAACCGCGCCCGCAGCCGGTTCTTCTTCGTCGCTGTTGTCGTTCCTCCCGATCATCCTCATGATCGCGATCTTCTACTTTCTGGTCTTCATGCCCATGCGCAAGCAGCAGAAGAACACCAAGGAAATGATCAAAGCGCTACAGAACGGCCAAACCGTACTGACCACCGGAGGGATCATCGGCACCATTGTTGCGGTGAACGATGATACGCTAATACTGCGAATCAAGCCGGATAATCTCAAATTGCAGGTCTCGCGGAATTCCGTCACCAGCTTGGTGACCGAGGAGCAGGCCAAGAAATAACGCCCGATATTTGAGCGTCTCAAAATGAAAAAGCCTTTACGTGTTAAATTCTTCCTGATCCTGGCCGTGGTGCTGATCTGCATCTATGGCGTGATCGGCATCCCGCGCAACAAAGCTGAATTGATCGCGAACTGGGAGAACAATATTCACCTGGGGCTCGATCTGCGCGGCGGTACTTACCTGGTGATCCAGGTGCAACAGCAGGACGCCTTCAATGCGGAAGCGGGCGCGGTTGCGGAGCGCTTGAAGGATGCGGCGCACAAGGCGCAGGTGCAATTCGCCGATATCGAAGTCGAGGATGCCAAGACTCTCGATACTGCAAAGAATGTGGCGGTCGTAGTAAAGGGCGTCCCGTCCGCGCAAGCCGGAACGTTCCGCGGTATTGTCAGCGAACAGTTTTCGCAATGGCTTCTGAAACCAACCAGCCAGACCGACTACCGGTTGACGATGAAGCCGACCGAGGCTTTGACGCGGTGGCAGCAGACGCTGGCGCAGACTAAGAACACTATCGACAAAAAGATCAATGCGCTAGGGCTGACGGAAGCCACCGTTCAGCAGCGGCAACAGGACGCGGATTCCCAATTGCTGGTCCAGATGCCGGGCGTGGACGACCCGGCGCGCGTGAAGCAGATCATTCAAACCGCCGCCGTACTGGAACTATATGACGTGAAGAGCGGCCCCTTTGCGAGCCGCGAAGAAGCGCTTTCTCAGAATGGCGGCGTTCTGCCGCTAGGTACAAAGCTGATTGGAGCGCCTACCGCAACCGGCGGCGCAAATAGCGCGGGCGGGGGAGTGTACCTGGTTTCTCGGACCCCCATTGTGCGTGGCCCTGATATTCGCGATGCGAAACCGCAGAGCGGCGATCTGCCAAACACCTGGGATACCGGGTTTGTGTTAAGCCAGGATGCTGCAAAACGATTTGGCGCTTATACCGGCTCACACATTGGCAAGCGCCTGGCGATTGTGCTCGATGGCAAAGTTCTGAGCGCGCCCACGATTCAGAATCAGATCACCGATCAGGGACGAATTACCAACCAACCCAGCCAGCAGGATGCGATGGATCTGGCTTTGAACTTGAAGGCGGGATCGCTGCCGGCGAGCGTGCGCTATGAGCAGGAGAGTACGGTTGGGCCATCGCTCGGCGCCGATTCAATTCGCCAAGGCTTCGTCGCGGGCATTGCTGGTGTTCTTGCGGTGATTGCGGCGATGTTGATTTATTACAAACGCAGCGGAATTAATGCCACGCTGGCGTTGATTTTGAACGCGATCATTTTGATTGCCGCTCTGAGCTACTTTGGGGCTGTCCTGACCCTTCCTGGAATAGCCGGCATTATTCTGACCATCGGTATGGCGGTCGATAGTAATGTGCTGATCTTTGAGCGTATTCGGGAGGAGCTGCATGCGGGGAAAGCGGTGATTCCGGCGGTGGATGCCGGGTTCAGCAAAGCGCTGCTGACCATCATTGACACCCACGTGACGACGGTGGTTTCCTGCGCCATTCTGTTTTTGTTTGGCTCCGGGCCGGTCAAAGGGTTTGCTGTAACCCTTGTCATTGGTCTGGTAGCTAATGTATTTACAGCGGTTTTTGTTTCAAGATTTATTTTCGACTGGGAGTTGTCCCAGCCGAAACCGGTGACGGCGCTCAGCATTTAGAGGATGGGCGGTAATGGGAACATTTGTGGATAACCGGTGTCTATTCTCTATGGATGCCGGCCTTTCGAGCTAGATGGAAATTTTCAAGCGTACGAATTTTGACTTTCTCGGCAGGAAATGGCCGTTCATCATCCTGTCTTTGGTGTTGACAGTTGCGGGATTGGTCAGTTTGTGGATGAAAGGCGGCCCGAAGTACGGAATCGACTTCACGGGTGGAGCGTTGATGGACGTGAGCTTCATCAAGCGCCCGCCGGCTGAGGCGATTCGCGCCGCGCTGCGCCATAAGATCACGGGTGAGATCGAGGTGCAGGAAATAAAGAATACACAGGAAGTGCTGATTTCAACGGGAGCGCGGGACGATGCCGCACTGCAAGTAGTGCGCGGGGATATGATCTCTACATTGAATGCCGCCTTGAATCCTCAGGCCGCCGGCAAGCTCGATATCAACCTCGCCAGCCAGTCGGCTCTGGCCGATCGTTTGCGCGAGCCGCTCACGCAGGGCGGTGTGATGCTTTCCGAAGATCAGTTACAGGCGATAACAAAAGCCATTATGGGCTTTCGCAACGCGCCGGGCCGCTCGGGCTTGATCTCGAATCTCGACGATCTTTCCGGCGTTTCCGGCGTCACTCCACAACTATTGAACGTCGTCAAGCAGCAATGTTTTGCCGGTAATTTTGCGATTCGCGGCGTGGAAACCGTGGGCCCGAAAATCGGCGCGGATCTGCGGCAGCAGGCCATCAATGTGGTTTTAATCGCCCTCGCCGCGATGCTGATATATATCGCGTTCCGGTTCGAGTGGAAGTACGGAGTAGCCGCAGTGATCGCGGTGTTTCACGATACGATCATCACCATCGGTTTGTTCTCGATATTGGATAAGCGGATCGATCTCACCGTTATTGCCGCGTTGCTCACGCTGGTCGGTTATTCGATGAACGACACCATCGTGACGTTCGACCGCATTCGCGAGAATCTTAAGCTGCATATGCGTGGCACGTTTCCGAGCATCGTCAACGCGAGCATCAATCAGACGTTGAGCCGGACTGTGCTGACCTCGGGATTAACGTTTCTCACGGCGCTATCCCTGTTCTTGTTCGGTGGGCAGGTACTGAATGGCTTTTCTTTAGCGCTCGTGATTGGTATTATTATCGGAACCTATTCGTCGATTTTTATCGCGAGTCCGATTTTGATTTTCTGGCACGATATGGCTGCCGGCAAAGCGGGCCCGTCCAAAGCGGCGGCCGTAGAAGTCCGGCCGGCAGGCACAGGTAAGGGAGTGAAGACGGCCAAAACCGTCAAATAAAAAGCGTGCGGGTCCGTTGCGGCCCGTGAAAGCGAGACACGGAAATGTTCGATCAAACGTTCGTCGACGGGACGACCAAGACAAAAAAGCCGTACACGATTTTTCTTTCGATGGTGTTTGAGATCGCGCTGATCGGTGTGGCTATTCTCATCCCGCTGATTTATACGCAGACTCTTCCCAGCGCACAGTTGAGAAGTATGTTAGTGGCTCCGCCCCCGCCCCCACCCCCGCCGCCGCCACCGCCTCCGACGCCCAAGGCGCCGCCAAAGCCGGTGGTGCGGCAGTTTGTGTCGAATCGTCTGATTGCGCCGCGAGCGGTTCCGAAAGAGATCGCCAATATTACCGAAGCGGCGCCTCCGCCCGATACCGGCGGCGTATACGGTGGAGCCGGTGAAGCTGGCGGAGCAGTCGGCGGCATCATCGGCGGCATGATCGGTGGAGCAGCCCCGCCACCTCCTCCGCCTCCCAAGCCCAAAGGACCGCAGCGAATTGGCGGCCGGGTCATGGAAGCGAACCTGATCAAGAGAGTTCAGCCCGTATATCCGCCGCTCGCCCGCTCCGCGCGCGTACAAGGCGTAGTGGAATTCACGGCCGTCATCAGCAAAGAAGGCAATATCGAGAATTTGCAATTGGTTCGCGGGCATCCGCTGTTGGTCAATGCTGCCAAGGAAGCGGTGCTGCAGTGGAAGTACAGACCGACGGAATTGAACGGAACGCCGGTTGAGGTAATTACTGATATCATCGTGAACTTCACGCTGAGTCAATAAGAGAGAGTGTCAGTTTAGAAAATTCGCTAGTTCAATATCGATTCAACTTAGGAGACAAGCATGGTTTTACAATTTCAGGTCTGGGCGTTCTGGCTATTTCAGGAGGCCGAAACCATCAATTTCGACGTACGATCGGTCTGGGGCAACATGGGTGTCGCGGCCAAATTGGTCGTGCTCTGTTTGTTCATTATGTCGGCGTGGTCGATCGGCGTCATGATCGATCGTCTGATCGCCTATAGCGCCGCCCGCAAGCAATCGCGCGCTTTCGCCCCGGCGGTTGCCGGCGCATTGCGCGAAGGGAAGCTCGATGAAGCCATCAAGATCGCGGACCGCTTCAACAAAAGCCATCTCGCCAAGGTAGTAGTGGCGGGCTTGCAAGAGTTCAAAGCGCATCAAATGAGCGCCGAAATTCCGGGCGAAGATATCGAAGCCTCGCGGCGCGCTCTCGAACGCGCCGAAGCGATTGTTCATGCCGAGCTGAAGCGCGGCGTCAGCAGCTTGGCGACTATCGGTTCCACCGCGCCATTCGTTGGACTCTTTGGAACGGTCGTCGGCATCATGAACGCGTTCAAGTCGATTTCGACTTCGAAGTCGACCGGTCTCGGCGCCGTCGCCGGCGGTATTTCGGAAGCCCTGATCACCACCGCCGTCGGATTGTTTGTCGCTATTCCGGCCGTCTGGATGTTCAACTACTTCAGCAACCGCATTGAAGCGTTCGACGTGGAGATGGGCAACTCGAGCTCTGAGTTGATCGACTATTTCCTGAAGCGTACGCAGCAACGCGCGGCCGCCAAGTAGTAGCCGTTTGCAGTTGGTTTGAATCCACTGGTTTGAATCCATAAGTTGAATGCAGGGCGGGAGCCCCCAATCGGACTCCCGCCACTAGGAGAATGAAATGGCTGCAAAACAGAAAGCGCCGCCGATTGTATCCGAGATTAACGTTACACCCATGGTGGACGTCATGCTCGTGCTGCTGATCATTTTCATGGTCATCACGCCTATGTTGACCAAAGGCGTCCAGGTGAACAAGGTCAAAACGCATAATGACATCAAGCTCGCCGAGGCCGATAAGGAGGATGCGATCATCATCTCCATAACGCGCGACGGACGGGATTTTCTGGCGCCTGGCAACGCGCGCGTCGAACCGGGTGATCTTCCCGCCAAAGTAAAAGATTTGCAAACCAATCGCTCGGATAAAACGGTCTACATTACCGCGGATGCCCGGGCGCGATTTGCCGGTGTAACGGATGTGATCGACAATCTCCGTCTGGCCGGGGTGGACCAGTTAGGCCTGATTACCGAAGCCATTCAGGATAAAAATAGGAAAAATTCGGGTCTCTAAAGACCCGCAAAAAAGGAAAAGATCGCTATGGCAATGGCAGTTGGCGGTTCCGGTGGAACCAGGGCGGATATCAACGTTACGCCCCTTATCGATGTGTTGCTCGTGCTGCTGATCATCTTCATGGTCATCACGCCTTTAACGCCCCATGGATTGAATACGCTGGTGCCTCAGCCACCACCGCCGAACCAGCCTCCACCACCGCCGAATCAGGATCCCAATGTCGTCATTGAGGTGATGAAGGATCACAGCCTGCAAATCAACAGCCAGCCGGTCCAAGAAAAAGACCTCACCGCGCGGCTGGAAGACATCTTCAAGACTCGCGCCACCAAGGTGGTCTTCGTCAAGGGCGACCCGGACGTGGATTACCGCTATGTCGCGCAGGCCATTGACGATGCCAAAGGGGCGGGACTCGATAAAGTCGGCATTATGACGCCGAAGGTAGAAGCCGGGCAATGAAGATACAAACATCGAAATGGTTGATGTGCGCGTTGTGCGCCAGTCTCGTCTCGCTAACGGGATGCGCCAAGCTGAAATCGCGCGACCAGATGAATCAGGGTGTTCAGGCCTATAAGAACAACCACTACGCGGAGGCGGTCCGGCACTTCAAGGAAGCTGTCACGCTCGACCCAACCAATCAGAACGCGCAGTTATATCTTGCGACGTCGTACATGATTCAGTGGGTACCTGGCGCCGAATCGCCGGATAACAAAAAGAATTACGATATGGCCAAGCAGGAGTTTGATGAGGTCTTGAAGAAGGACCCGTCAAATTCTCTGGCGCTTGCGTCCCTGGCCTCAATGGCGTTCAACTCCGCCGCGAGCGGGACTCCGGAGCAGAAAGCCGCAGCGCTCGAAGAAGCGCGTAAATGGAATCAGCGTCGCATTGAGGTCGATCCTAAGGATCCCGAACCCTACTATTATCTCGGCGTAATCAGTTGGTCGCAGACGTATCCGCCGTATCGCGATGCGCGTGCGGCAGCCAATATGAAGGACGCGGACCCTGGCCCGCTCAAAGATGCTAAAGTCCGGGATGCGCTCAAAGAAAAGTACGGAAGGCAGATCGAAGACGGTATCAACAACTTGACGAAGGCCCTCGCGCTCGATAAAGAGAATGAGGACGCCATGGTCTACGTCAACTTGCTTTTACGAGAGAAAGCCCTTGTTCTGGACGATTCCGAAGACGCCGCCAAGGCAGATGTAGCGCAGGCTGAAGACTGGTACAACCGGTCCATCGATACAAAGAAGATGAAGGCAAATCGTCCGCAAAAGAAAGCTGTTAGCTGACAGCTTTCAGCTAATTCAGAAAATACGTCCGATACAGCGTATCCCGCTGCTTCGGGATAAATCCCGCATCGCGGATCAGACGCCGCAACTGTTCTTCCGTAGCGCGATGATGCGTGCCCGCCGCCGAAACGACGTTCTCTTCAATCATGATGCTGCCGACGTCGTTACCGCCGAAGCGCAGCCCAAGCTGGCACACCTTGAGTCCGGGCGTGACCCAAGACGCTTGGACGTTCAAAATGTTATCTAAATAAATCCTGGAAAGCGCCAGCATTTTCAGGTATTCGACCGAAGTCGCTTCCTGCTTCACGAAACGTCCGAGCGAGGTATATTCGCGCTGGAAAAACCAGGGAATAAATGCCGTGAACCCGCCTGTGTCTTCCTGAATCTGCCGCACGATATCGAAATGATTCATGCGCTGCTCGATAGTCTCTCCGGTGCCGAACATCATGGTCGCCGTAGTCCGCATTCCGAGCGCATGCGCCGTCCTGTGTACATCGATCCAATCCTGAACCGAGCATTTCAGGCGGCTGATGCGATAACGAACGTCTTCGTCCAGGATTTCCGCCCCGCCGCCGGGAATGGAATCGAGACCGGCATCGCGCAGCCGGGCGATGGTATCGCGCAGCGATAAGCCGCTAACATCGGCGATGTTCACCAATTCCGGAGCCGAGAAACAATGGCACCAGATATCGAAGCGGGCTTTGATCGCGCGCAGCAGATCTTCATACCATTCGATCTTTAGATCCGGATGCAGACCGCCTTGCATGAGAATCCCGGTACCGCCCAGATCTACCGTCTCCTGAATCTTGTCCAGAATCGTCTCGATCGGCAGAATGTAGCCTTCTTTGTGCCCCATCGGGCGATAAAACGCGCAGAAGCTGCAATACTCGGTGCAAAAATTCGTGTAATTAATGTTGCGGTCGATGATATAGCTGACCACACCGTCCGGATGAAGCTTGCGACGCACGGTATCGGCTTCTTTGCCGATCGCAAGCAAATCGTCGCTTCGAAACAGATCGATTGCCTGGCTACGCGTGATCACAAGTCAGACCCTTCCCTCGGGCAAGCTCGAGAAACGCTTCCAGCCCCTTCGCCTCCTCGGCGCCCAGCTCGAACCGGATATGCTCACGCAGATAGCGCTGCGCCAGTTCTTTCGAAATGCCTCTGGCGGCGTGCTCGGCAGCGACAATCTCGTCGATTCGAGAAGCGCCGAATTCATAGGAACCGCGCGTGATGGTTTCCAGGTCGTGCACCGCAAGGCCCGGCTTTCCGGCCCAGGCGGCAAAGACCATCGGCAGTCCTGTCAGCGTGAACCACTCCTGGCCCAGATCCAGCCATTCGTAAGTTAGTTCGTCAGGCGAGACATGCAGCGCCGCATCGCCGATGAGCAGCGCCGCGTCGCACGTGGAGAGCATGCGTTTCAAATCCGGCGCAAGCGCGGTAGTCTCCACGTCCACGCCGAAGCGCTCGCGCAATATCACATGCGCCAGCTCGACGGAAGTGCGCGAGCCCGAATCGGCGGCCAATGTCCGCACGCGCCGCCAGGGTACGCGCGATACCAGTAAAATACTGCGCACGGCGCCGCGGCAGGAAATGCCAACGCCCGGCAGCATTTGCAATTTTTGCCGGGCGATTTCCGCTACCGGAACCAAGCCGATGTCGATTGCCCCACCTTCGATCTCGTCCGCACACTTCGAAGGCACCGAAAAGGACAGCGATACGCGCTCGCGCTCCGGTCCATGCAGCATGCCCCAGACCAAAGGAAGCGTGTTGAAATAACTGACGGCGCCAACGCGAGGCAAAGTGGTGCTCAATCTTTAGTGTATTAGACGCCCCGCCGGTCGCCCCACAGGTCGATGTGCAATCGCGGGCTGTATCGATATCCGCCTTGTTTGCAGATTTCAGCCAGCCAGACACCGCGCTCCTGCACGATTTCCCGGCGCGTACCTTCGGGCATCAAAACCACGCGCTCCGCCGGTGCGCCGATTTCGCGCCGAATCTGTTCCACTTCGTCCACGTCATCTGGAACTGCGATTACGAACTTTAGCTGATATTCGTAGCTCCCGATAAGGCGATGCAAAACATCGGGCTGCCATCGTAGACGATCGTGCTGCGCCGCCCAGCGGCCGCCCTCGCGCTCTTGCGGCGTCGAGTTCCGGAGTTTGGGGCTGATGCTCATGAGATCGCAAGCGACGGGCGCAAATACCGTGCCCGCCGTTTCGATGGTGATGTGCAGACCCGTTTCGCGCAGCCGCTCCGTCAAGGCAACAATTTCGGGAGCAATCATCGGTTCG
>JAICIH010000216.1 GCA_025924475.1 Bryobacteraceae bacterium | reverse complement strand
TTTGCTGGCGGAGGAAGAGGGATTCGAACCCCCGTGCACCTTCCGGCGCAAACGGTTTTCAAGACCGCCGCCTTCAACCACTCGGCCATTCCTCCAGCTACTACGCTAGCGGATTGCTAGGATTGTCCGCAAGGATCGGCTCGTCTACGCCGGTGCCTTTCTTCAAAGGCTTATCGGAAGGAAGCAAGGCGATGGCAAGCGCGCCCACCATGGCGAGCGCAAACACCGCCCACAGCGGGGCCGCGTAGTTGCCGAAATATTCGCGCAAAGCGGAGATGCCTTGCGGGCACCACGTCTGTCCGATAGTGTTTACCGGCAGAATGACGGCCATGGCGCGCGCCAGCGTATTGACGCCAAATTGCTCGGCGGCCATGAGCGGTATCAGCATATAATCGGCGCCCATCGCAAAGCCGAACACGAGCGCGAAGAGCGGCAGCGAATAGGGCCGGTCCGGTGACACCCAAAGCAGAAGGAGGATCGTGGCCACCACGATGAAATACGTCGCCGTCATGACATGCTTTTTCGAAAAGACATCGGCCAGATAGCCAATGATCAGCCGGCCCGCGATACTCGACCACAGGATCATCACAGACGCCTTGGCCCAAGCGGCATTCAGCACCGCCTGATCAGTGAATCCAGCATCGCGAAAGACGAATTTCATGTGTACGATGATGGCCCCAATAGAGCCGATCGAACAGATGCTGCCGATCATCAGCAGCCAGAACGGCCAATTGCGGAGCAAATAGCCGAAACTGTGGGACGAGAGTTTCATATCAGGCGGCGGCTCGGCGGCGCCATCAGGGAATTGGCCGATTTCCTCGGGCTTATCCTTCAGGAGAAAGAACGCGAGCGGCCAAACGAGAAACATGAGGCCGCCAAGGACCGCCAGTGCAGTCTGGAATCCGTATTTTTCAGTGAGGGGGCGTACCAGGAATGGCCCAATACTGCCGATCAAGCCGACGCCCACATACACAAAACCTATAGCTCGCCCGCGTTTCGTCTTGAACCAATAAGACACCAGGATCTGGTGGGGGATGGGGCCGGCAAATAGATAGCCGACCGTGTAAAGGAAGTAGAAGACGTAGTACATGGTCAGCGAACCATGCATGAACGCGAAACCGAATAAGGCTAGGGCGGTAAAGCCAGCCCCAGTGATGATCAGCTTGCGGGGGCTGAAATGGGGAATCAGCAACGGCCCAACCCAGATCGTCAGCAAGGCGGCCAGCGGGAATCCTAAGGTGATCTCCTTCAGGTCCCAGTGGAAGGCTTTCTGGAAATAGTCGTAAAAGAACGGGAGATTGTAGTACGGAATACCTACCGCGATTCCAAACGTGACAAAGGAGGTGGCGGCGATGACCCAGCCATAAAAACCTTTTTTGTGGGCGGGCGGGTAAGTTGCTGTACTTTCGCTTTTCATATTCCCAACGTTTATAGTACTCTCGTAAGGATGTGCTCCGCCCCGGGCCTAGTGAAATTTACAGTTACACTCTGGGCTGCGACGCATCTATCTGGTCAAGGGCGCTTCGATCTGATCAAATAAGCCCTCGCGGGAGGGGCGTCCAAACTAAAGGAGGCGCGAGTCAGAGGAGATGAAACAATTGCATACTGGAATGAAAATTGGCTTGGGTATAGGAGCTCAGGCGCTGTTAGTGGCTACGCTGGCCTGGGGCGTCACCCCAAACACGCGTACTTTCACTGCGGGAGAAAAGGCCAAAGTGGAAGGAACGATTCTGTCGCGCGATGGGAATACCATCAAACTGCGCGGCGATGACGATTCCATCGGCACCGTTGACCTGACCGACGGAACGAAAATTCAGCTCAAGAAAGGTGTATTCATCTTCCGGCACTCCGACAAGATGGATGCCAACGCCCTTGTGCCAGGCTTGCACGTCGAGGCGCAAGGAAAAGGGAATGATCACGGAGAATTGGTTGCCGACAAGGTAACGTTCGATCCGAACTCGATGCGGGCCTCGAAGCAGATCGATACGCGAGTATCGCCGATCGAAGCGCGCACCGGTACCCTGGAGGGCCGCGCGAACACGCTGGACGGCCGCGCGACAAGCCTGGAGGGCCGCGCCGGTACGCTGGAAACGCGTGCCGGGCAGTTGGAAGATCAGGAAAAGCAGACGCAGGGACTGGTAGGTCAGGTCAAGAGCAGCGCTGATCAGGCCAATCAGGGCGTAACGGACGTGAATAAGCGTGTCTCCGACATCGATAACTACGATGTGAAGGATTCCGCGACTGTCTACTTCCGGATCAATAGCTCCACGTTGAGCGCCGATGCCAAACGGGATCTCGACGACTTGGCCAAGAAAGCTTTGGCGCAGAAGGGCTACATGGTCGAGGTTGCGGGCTTTGCGGATAAAACCGGCAGCGCGGCCCTGAACCAGGCGCTGAGTGAACGGCGGGCGGAGTCGGTCATCAACTACCTGCAGCAGGTAGGGGATATCCCGATCCACCGCATTCTGGCTCCGGCCGGCATGAGCACTTCGCACGAGGCGGCCGATAACAAAACCGCCGAAGGACGCAAGATGAATCGCCGCGTCGAAGTGAAGATCCTTGTGAATCAAGGATTGGTGGCCATTACGGGACCATCGAGCGGTACTCCGGCGTCCAAGCCGGCTAACGAGCCAAGCCGCTAGCCCTTCGCGCCGCGTGGCTTCAGCCGGTGGTTAGTTTTGCGGCGACGCCGGCTGGAACAGCAAAGGCGCCACTGCAATTAGATTACGCCGCCACACCATCCAAGTGTGCATTCCGGGTGTCTCGATCTGAGTCACCCGGATTTTTTTGCTCTTCAGGAAATCGACGAGCTTCCGGTTAAACGTGATGAGGCGGTCCTCTGTCCCGCAGGCGATCCAAAGCAGGTGAAGCTGCTGGTTGGCGGCTTCGCTCAATTGCGGGAAGCTGGCGGCGAAATCGTCGCCGAGCCCGCCTGAGCTGAAGGCCGATACCCAGGAGAATTTATCCAGCCGGTTCAAGCCGGTGAATAGCGACTCGGCGCCTCCCATCGACAAACCGGCAATGGCGCGTGCGTCGCGGCTGCTGTCGACGTTATAGGCGCGCTCTACCCCCGGAATAACTTCGTCGATCAAAGCGGAGCGGAACTTGACGAAGTTTCGTTCGCGGAGTTCAGGATTGCGGAACGGAGATCCGGAGGTTGGGGTGCGCTGCACGATTTCCGGAGCGCCGTAGCCCAACGGCATGACAACGATCATAGGCTTTGCTTTCTTTTCCGCGATAAGTGTGTCGAGAATCAGATTGGCTTTGCCAACCGCCGTCCAGCCGCTCGCGTCGTCGCTATAGCCGTGAAGGAGATAGAGGACCGGATAACGCGTCCGAGCGGTCGGGTCATAGCCGGGCGGAGTGTAGACGTAGTAATCACGGTTGTCTCCCACAATGCTCGATTTATAAAAGTGATGATGGACCGTGCCGTGGGGAATATCGGTTGGTTCCCAGGGAAGCGGAGACGCGCCCGGCACATGCACCACGTTGCTGAGGTTCAGCAGATTGGGCTTGATCACGGTGTTGGAAGGATCGAGGAGATGGACGCCGTCAGCTTCGAACGAATAGCCATAGAGATCCGGCGCCAGCGCGGCACTCGTGGCGATCCAGACACCCTGCTCGTCTTTCTGCATGGCGAGCGGCCCTTTGGAGCCTTCGATGCTGACAGTAACCTTCTGAGCGGCGGGCGCGCGCAGGCGGAACGTTACCGCACCATCGGCATGAACCTCGGGCGATTGCACGGCGGGCGGGCGCTGCGCGAATCCGCAGAAGGCGGAGATTGATAATAGCAATAGAATTTTCGTCGGCACAGCACTCTTTTCTATCAAATCGCGATGACGGTTGCTGAATTTACTCCGATCGTGGCGGCCGCTTCACTCGCGGCCGGATTACTGGGCTCTTTGACGGGACTCGGCGGAGGGGTAATAGTCACGCCGGTTCTCACGCTGTTTCTGGGCGTGGACCTTCGCTACGCGATGGGCGCCAGTTTGATTTCGGCGATCGCCAGTTCTTCCGGCGCGGCGGCCTCGTACGTGCGCGACGGATATTCGAACATCCGGATCGGAATGTTTCTGGAAATCGCGACGACGCTTGGCGCGCTGACCGGCGCATTCCTGAACACGCACATTTCCACCAGCGTGCTCAGCATCCTATTCGGATTGGTTCTGCTGCAATCGGCCTGGCAGACGATGGGCGGCAGAAAGCACACCAAGAATCCTCCACCGGACGATCCTTTGAGCGAGAAGCTACTGCTGGATTCGTCCTTCCAGGACAACGGAAGGGAGCGGCACTACAAGGTGCATCGTGTCAAAACCGGATTCGGTCTCATGTTTGGCGCAGGAACACTTTCTGGACTGCTGGGGATCGGCTCCGGCTCCCTGAAAGTGATCGCGATGGATCAAGCCATGCGGATTCCATTCAAGGTATCCACGGCGACGAGCAACTTCATGATCGGTGTGACGGCGGCGGCGAGCGCGAGCGTGTATCTGAGCCGCGGGTATATCAATCCCGGCATCGTCATGCCAGTAATGCTGGGCGTGCTTGCAGGATCGCTCTTAGGAGCGCGTTTGTTATCACGGCTGCCGGTCACGTTATTGCGCCGCATTTTTGCGGTGGTCGTCGGAGTGATGGCGATCCAGATGATCGTGGAGGGAATTCGCGGATGACGGATCGCAGCATTGAACGAACTCTAAGCACGCTGCTGCGGGCCGGCGTTCTCATTTCCGGCTTGATTGTGCTGGCAGGCGGCATTTACTACCTGGCGGCGCATGGAGGCGAGTTCGCCGATTACCGGCAGTTCGCAGGGCAGCCGGCGGCGCACAGAATCATAGGGCAAATTGCAGCGAGCGCATTCGCGCTGCGGGCGCAATCGGTAATCCAGTTCGGCATCCTGGCGCTTATCGCCACTCCGATCTTGCGAGTCGCGGTGTCGTTGGTGGGATTCGCCATGGAGCGCGACGCGAAATATGTCGGGATCACCGCGCTGGTGCTGGCGCTGCTGCTCTTTAGCTTGATAGAAGGAGCGATCCGCGATTAGCGGAGCTGGGATTCGAGGCTCTCAAAGCGGCGCTTGAGCTCGTCGAATTCGGCGCGGAGGTCGCGCAAGTCTTTTTCGAGCTGCGCTACGCGGCCGACAGGCGGTTCCGCTGCGATCGGCTCCGCAGCAGCCACAGCCGGTGCGCCGGACAGCAGATGCGCAAAGCGGGCTTCCTTCTGGCCCGGCTGGCGCGGGAGTTTCGTAATCAGCGCGCCGCTCGGCCAATCGCCAAGCTTGTCCAGAACAGTTTCGGTTTCGGCTAAATCGGCGAAGGCGAACATGCGCTCGCTGCGGTCTTTAATTTCGCCGAGCGTTTGAGGCCCGCGCAGCAGGAGCGTGCAGAGTACGGCCGATTCGCGGCGTCCAAGATTGAGGGTTTCGGAAATACGCTGCTGATATTTATTGACACGCCCGCTGCCAGTGATGAGAATAGCCAGCTTCTTCTCGCGCAAGCGGTCCGCGGCATCGGCTACGGTGTCCTCGTCGTAGTTGACAACCGGATCGCGATTTGATTTTTGATTGCAGGCGTTCACCAATGCATTGAGCGAAAGCGGATAGTACTCGGGCGTAGTGACTTCCTTTTCCATGAGCGCGCCGAGCACTCGCGCTTCGACCGGATCGAGCAGTTCCATATCTACAGGATGCGCAAATGAAAGCCGCCATCCACGTGCAGGACCTGGCCGGTGGAATAATCGAGCTGGCCATCGGCAATGGCGCGTACGGCTTTGGCTACATCGGCTGGCTCGCCCATGCGGCGCTGCGGCAACAATCCACCGGCAATGCGTTCTTCATAGGCGGCGGCTACGGAGGCGATCATGTCCGTGCGGATAATGCCGGGCTCGATTTCGAACACCTGGATGTTGTGCGGAGCCAGGCGCGCGGCGAAGAGTTTCACAGCCATGCTGATGGCGGCTTTGGTCATGCAGTAATCGCCGCGTGAAGTAGAAGCGGTAAAACTCGAGATCGAGCCGACGAAGACAATGCGGCCGGTTTCGCGCGCCAGCATACCGCGGGCAATCTGCTGGGTAAGAAAGTAGGGTCCTTTCAGATTGGTCGCGAACAGCTCGTCGAAGCTTTCGGGTGTAGCTTCCAGAATGTCGCGGCGCTCGCGCGGGGCCATGCCGGCATTGTTGACGAGCAGGTCGACGGATTCGAAACGCGCGCTGAGGGCGGCGAGAAATTCCTCACAGGACTTCGGATCGCCAAGCTGGCACGGCAGGATAACGGCTCCGGTCGCGGCGGCAACGGCTTCGGCGGCTTCGCGATTCGAGTTATAGGTGGCCACCACCGTATGCGTGCGGACGAGTTCTTCGACGACGGCCCGTCCAATACCGCGGCTGCCACCCGTTACGATTGCGGTGGGTTTCAAAGGTCGATGGGGTTTTGGAGCGTAAACGTGAGCAGCGTTTCGGCCGGCACCTTGACCTTCTGACCGGATGTAATGACCTGAGCGGCAGTGCCGACAGCCGCGCCGGAACCCGCGCCGATAGCAGCGCCTCTTCCTCCGCCGGCGATTGCGCCGATGATAGCGCCAAGCGCGGCGGTGCCGCCGATTACTTTTGCCGAGCGAGAGCCGCGGCTGCCGCTCTCGCGGTTGACAGTCGAACTGGTGCTGTCATAGGTGCGGCCATTGACGCTGATGCTACGCAGCTCGAGCGTGAGAACAGTCCTGCCTTCGATTTTGCCCGATTGCTGTGCGTCGGAAAGCATGATGACCGCGTCGGCTCCACGCGGAATGACAGTTTGGCCATTGACGATAACCGGTTGATCCACACTAGCGCGATACGTCTGGCCGCGGCGGTCATGCTCGGAATCGACGGCGTCGATGGTGCGGATGGATACGTCCGTTCCGGCCGGGATGCTGAGGCCACTTGGCGGCCGACTACTTGCGGATGGCGGAGGCGGCGCTTCAGGAGGAGGAGGCGGCGGAGCGGGAGGCGGTTGAGCCGCCGTGGCGCCATCGAAGCGCAAATTGTCGATGTCCGCCCGATCGTAGGTATTGACCTGGCTGCCGGTCGCAAAACGGATCGAGCGGGAATCACCGCTGACGAACTTGCCGTTGATCGTCGAGCCGTTGCGCAATATCAGTGTGTCGGCTGGCAATAAAGCGGCGATCGCCAGCCACGAGATCAGGATGGGTTGCCTCATAGGCGATGGTTTATTTTAGCGGATTGACCGCTTCTGAGGAACACGCGCAAAACGGGCGCGGTATCAAGCGTGCCGCCCGAAGAGCCAGCGAGTTCCTTCGTTGTCTGGCGGCGTGCATCCGCGCCCTTTGCGCTCCCTCGCGGTCGCGGCTCGATCAGCGGATCATTGCTATGTTTCCGCGTGGACCGGAAGCAACCGATTCCTGGCTGCGATACTTGGCGGCGAGATCCGGACGCACCAGGCCGAGAATCCGCACGGCAATTTGCTTGCCCTGACGGTAGGCGTCGGCATACAGATGATCGCGCTCTTCGCGCGTGTAGGTAAAGCCGACCTCGTAGAGGCGGTCGAGCGAGAGCCCCAGGACTTTGGTGCCGGCATAGGCGACAGCAGCTTTGGCAACGAGCCCGCCGCCGAAAGGAATTTTTCCGACGAGCTGACGGGCCAGCGCACGCCAGCCAAAAGCGCTGCCAATGACAGTGGCAATTTCGGATTTCTGATGGGCGTAACCCGGCTCGCGGTCGCTGGCGGCGGCAATGATGAAGGCCATGCGCACTTGATTCATCGTTAGAAAGGCGCTGTCGGAGGCAAATTCGGCGACGGCCCAGGGCAGTTCGATGACACTCGGCACGACGTCGGGAAGCGCGGTCGCAAGCGAAAATAATGTATTTTCACGAGCGGTTTTCGAAATGATGCGATGCACAAACGGCCGGCGGAACGGCAGAAACGATTTAGCCAGAGGAATGCCCAGATCGGGGCGGCGGGACAACGTCCTTTCAACAAACTGACGTGTGCGCTCCGGATGGAATACGAGCGATTTGGGCGGCGATATGATGGCTTCGTCGTACACGACCAAGTCGTAGAACTGCTCGGCGACCGGACCAGTCAAACGCTCGAGCTGAACGGCGGATTCGCGGCGGCGAGCCGGGCGCAAATCGCGCAGGAAGAACTCTTCCATGCGCCGATGCGATTCCTCATGCGCAGCCACGAGCGCCACGCGTATGGATCGCTCGCTTAACTCACGAACATGCTTGGAATTTAGCGTAGAAATCGCTTTCCGGATGCCAACCAGGGCTTCAAAATTCATGCGTGCCTCCCATGAGATATAGGTAAATCCGCACTCTTTAGATGCAGTACCACCCGGAAATCCTTCCGCCAATCTTCGTTGATGCCCAGGCGCTCTACCTCGATTTCAGGCGAAAAATAGCGAAGCAAAGCGGCGGTTGAGGAATGGAACGCCAGGGCGGGCGCGATGAGCAGCAATTTAGGCGGCCGATTTTGGAGAGCAACGCCCGGGAAGAGCGGGCTTAGTTCGCCGCGCTCGGCATGCCAGGCCATACGCATCCAGTAATCGAGGGCCTGCATTGGCAACTGGATGTCTTCAGAAGTCTTCAGCTCGAGGACAGCCAGACTGCCGGTAGGCGAAACGGCGAGAAGATCGATCAAGCCGCGATCGCCGGCGGCAAACGAAAGCACCTGGCCATGTACAGGTGCGGGAAGAAGGGTGGGGTCGATTTTCGGTAAATTCGCGCGGACTGCGGATTCAAACCAGCGTTCGGGGAACTCCTGCCGGACGGGCGAGGAGAGCTCGGCTAACCGAACGGCGAAATTCACCACTTCCTCAGTGTGACACGCGGGAACTTCGCGCTTCGTTTCCAATCCAAGCAGCAGGCGGCCGCCTTCTATACGAGCGAATTCCCAGCCGCGGCTGCGAATGCTGATGGCGCCGGTAATTTCCGGACACCAGGCGGCGTCCTGGATCCGCTCGAGGCGCGCGAGCAGGGTTTCGAAATCGGAAGTGAGGCGCGGCGGGATGTAGCGGGCGGCAACGCGCGTATCGAGATTGCCCAAGTCCCGCGGGTCCACTTCGCCGGCGGAGCCGTGTTCGTTAAAGCGAAACAGATGCGGGCGTAGCGTTTCCGAATGTAACCAACGCAGACGGTGGGCGGTGAGAGCGCCGGCGTCCTCACTGAGAAATAGGCAGAGGGATGTCCGCTCGCCATCGCGCACCCGCGCACGAACATGGTCGAACCAGAGCAGCGCAAAGGCGAGCAAGTCCGGTTCCTCGGCGGAGCCCGGTGAAGCGATAGCAGCGATCGATTGGTTGCCACGGACAAGCCGGGCACGCGGAAACACGGAAGAAAAAGAGTGTTGGAGGTCCAGTGAGGACGATAAAGAAGCAATTTCCCAGCCGGGAAACTGACGAGACAGCATGCGCCGGAACTGTTCGGCGAAATTTTGCCGGACGCCGCGAGTTTTACGATGAGCGCTCTGCGGGCGGTCGAGATCGAGAAAGCTGAAGCGAACGGAGGCTCCGCCGAATTTTTGAGCAGCGCAATCGAGGACGCCCGTGGTGGCGCGTTCGATGCCGACTATTCTGCGCGAAAGGGTACGCGTCGCGTCCCAGATCTCGATAGAAAGACGGCCCGAGCGGATTTCGAGCGCGTAAAACCCGGGCAGTAAAGCGAGCAGGCTGTCGCCATATTCGAGAGCGGCCGGGCGGCGGCATTGGCGCAGAAAGCTTTCAATTTGTTCGAGAAGCTGTTCCGGAGAGGCATCGATCACCGCCGACGGCCTCTTCCGATGGTCCTTTATCACTTCACGATCCCCCGAGAGAGCGGTTGAGCGGAGCGGCTTACGCCCGCGCAAGGATATAAGTCTAGTGGCGATCTCACGGAAGTTTTCTGCGGATTGCCGGGACTCAGGAAACAGGACTCAGGAAATCGGAGTCAGGAGCGGCGGTCAGAGCTGCGGGCTCATGATAGCGGTTCTGGGTCGGCGCGGCGTGGTTGATTTCGGGAGTTGAAAAAACGAACCCATTTGGGGGGATCTCCTGCTGTTGCTTTTGGATACGCTCGTTTTGCAATCTACGCAGTTCGGCGATTTCTTTTTCGCGGCGGCGGGCGAGGCGGGCTTCCTGCAGTTGCAGATTGCGGATTTGCTTTTCGTAGGTGATGAAGGTGTGGGCGTCGATCAGGCGCGGGCGCGCGGCGAGGTCCTGTTCGTTGAACAGCTCGGCGAATTCGATGCGGCCTTTGGCGAAGATCGCGGTTTCGAGAATTGGGATGCGGCGCAGACGCCAGAACGTGTCGGCGATGGATTGCACCAGCTCGCATTCCTGCAGGCCCACAGGCTGATATTCGTCGTTGAAGGCGGCAACGTGGCGATCGTATTCGGCGGTGTTATCGGAGGGCAGCAGAACGGTGCGGCCGGTTAGTCCCGTTTTCACGGCATTAAGAGACGATTTGGCCTGGCCTTCAGGGGTACGGGGACCTGTCGAAAGTTGGGCGTTGGCCTGGTTGGCAAGCAGGCGGGCTTCGGAAAGCGTTTCGGCCTGGAGGCGTTTCTTTTCGCGCTTTTTGGCTTTGCGCTCCATAGCGCGGCGGATGGATCGAGCGGTCATGACGTTAGGGCTCCTGGAAATAAAAATGGCCCGCCGGTTGAAAGCTAAACAGCTTTCAGCTCAGCGAGCCTGCCTGACAATAGCACACCGGG
>JAICIH010000215.1 GCA_025924475.1 Bryobacteraceae bacterium | reverse complement strand
TTCAGGACGCCCGGCCGGGATAATGCTGGCGCGCTTTCCGGCAGTTTGCCTTCTTCGAAAAGCGATTCTCGCTTCTGATAAGCGCTCAGCGCGGAACGATAGAGAAGCGCTCCCACCTCGGCGTCCGCACTCTCACCGGCCAACACGCCCAGATGTTTCCCGGCGCGTTCCAGCTCGCCTGCAAAGCAAAGCAGCTCGAACAGAAAAGTGCGCCGCCGGTGATCCGCCGGATTGTTCCGCACCTCGTTCAGAAGCGCCGCTATGGCTTCTTTGAGCTGACCGGCCCGCAACAGTTCCTGGGCAGACATGGGAGCGCTCACACTCTCGCCGGGCTAGGTGGACACGTTGGTGCGGAGGTCCCAACTCGCCGGAATCGGTGTGCCCTTGTCACCCTTTTCCTTTTGCGGTGTGTACTTGATATCTACTTTCCCAAAAGCAAAGGAAACCGATTCCGTTGGCGTGTCGTCGCCGCCCGACGAGCCGCTCCACTGGATACTCTCAACGAAAACTTCCTGGAAGTCGTACTCCAGGTAAACCAACGCCGTACCGCCGGCTTTGCGCAGACGCACGTGCGCTTCGGTGAAGTGCTGGCCTTTGGCGCAATTCAAGAACAGAGCCGGCGAGGCAGAATCGGTTTTCTTCATGATGTTGAAGGACGAAATGCTCACCTTTCCCGCCCCGCTTCCCGCGGTTGCGGAGCCAATGGAAACCGGATTTGAGGCGCCAAACGAAAAGCTATAGATTTCGAATGCCTTGTCGCCCTTGAATTCTTTGTCCGTCGTTTCACCGGAGGCTTCCGGGGCGCCGCCCTTCAGCCACATGAATGCATCGTATGCCATTATTTAAAGCTCCTCCTGAGCAAATAAAACCTTTGGGTTTGAACAAATGGCCGTAACCAGAACGAAGCGCGTTCTAGCTTGCGGGCTGGGGCAGATCCGCTACCAGGCGCATAGAAACCGTGAGTTCATCCAATTGGAAGTGCGGTTTTAGGAACGCCACCGCGCGATAGGCGCCGGGTTTGCCCGGAATCTCCATCACGTCTACCCGCGCTTCGGACAAGGGATGACGCGCTTTCATGGCCGCCGAGGCGCTCGCGCTGTCTACAACGTATCCGGAAATCCAGCGATTCAGGAACTGCTCGCACTCAATACGAGTCATGTAGCTGCCAATTTTGTCTCGCATCATGGCTTTCAAATAATGTGCGAAACGCGAGACAGCCAGAATATAGCTGAGATTGGAAGAAAGCCGCGCGTTGGCGTTCGCCGCCGGCGTATCGTACTGCTTGGGCTTTTGGCAAGTCTGCACGCTGAAGAACGCGGCGTAGTCCGTATTTTTGCAGTGAACCAGCGGCACAAATCCCAAATCGGCCAATTCTTTTTCGCGGCGATCGGGAATCTGCACTTCGGTCGGGCACTTCATCGCGATGTCACCGTCATCGGTGGCGAAATTGTGAACCGTCAGCCCTTCCACCTTGCCGCCGCCCTCTACGCCGCGGATAGTTGCGCACCAGTTGTATTGCGCGAAGGAATCCGTGATGCGGCTGGCTAGCGCCCAAGCCGCGTTGCCCCACAGATACTTTTTGTGATCTGTACCGTCCACCGCTTCCTCGTAATCGAATTCATCCACGGCGCGCGTGGCCTTGCCGTACGGATCGCGCATCAGAATGTGCGGCAGAGTGAGCGCCACATAGCGCGAGTCTTCGGAAGCGCGAAAGCTCTTCCATTTGGCGTACTCGGTGGTATCGAAAACCTTAGCCAGATCGCGCGGCGCGTTTAGATCCGTGTAGCTATCGAGATTCAGCATCTCGCTGTTGGTGCCTGTGATGAACGGCGCATGCGCGGCCGCCGCCACTTGAGAAATCTTCTCCAGCAGTTCCATGTCCTCGGGACCTTTCCCGAATTCATAGTCGCCCACCAGGCAGCCAAAGGGATGGCCGCCGAAGACCCCGAATTCCTCTTCGTAGATCTTTTTGAACATCGCGCTTTGGTCGAACTCGGGGGCGCGCTGCAAGTCGCGCAACAGCTCTTTTTTCGAACAGTTGAAGATCTTGATCTTCAACATGTCGCTGGTCTCAGTCTTGTTGACGAGATATTTGAGGCCGCGCCAGCTTCCTTCCAGTTTTTGAAAGACGGCGTGGTGCATCACTTCGTTCAACTGCAAAGAAATCAGGTGATCGATTTGCGCAATGCGCCGGGTGATCATTTCCTCGGAATCGCGCGAAAGGGTCATCGACCCGTCGAGGAACTGCGCCACGAACTGCTTGACTAAATCTTTTCCGCGGGTCCGCGATTCCGCGTCGCGCCCCAGCCGCCCTTCCTCTACGATCTGATCGAGCAGTCCTTTTTGGACGGTAGTCTCGGCGGCAACCGCCGCGGGCGTGGCTTGTTGTGTTTCGCTCATTTCGTACCTCCCTCGGCGCCCGTGCCGACTTCGGATTTGAGTTTGTTCAACTGTTCGGTATCCCGAAGCGCATTCTGCAGCGCTTCATCCAGCCTGTCGTTGCCTTGCAGCGAACCGCGCAAATCGCTGAGCTTCGTTCGTAAATCCAGCAACTCACGCAGCGGCTTAATCTGGCGCGCCACCGCGGCCGGCTCGAAATCGTCCATCGACCGGAATTGCAAATTGACGCTGAGTTGCCCGGCATTCGGATCTTCGCTGAGCTTGTTCTCGACCGAAAAAGCCAGGTGCGGCTTCATGGCCGCCAGCACATTATCGAAATTGTCCGGATTGATCTCCACGAGCTTCCGGTCGCGCACGCGTGGCAGCGGCTCTTCCGGCATGCCCGTGAAATCACCGAACACACCCATCACGAAAGGCAATTCTTTCTTTTCAATTGCGCCGCCCGTTTCCACGTCATAGGTGATGTGAACACGAGGCGAACGAACCCGGTCGAGTTTATGCTGAAGACTTTCTGGCATAGCGGCAGTTTCCGACTGTAATGAGACTAAATGAACATATCATTCTTCTGCGAATCGCGAAAGTCCAAAATGCCAACTTTCGGAAAATTCGGGCAATTTCAGTAAATTTCGGCGGGCGCCGAGCCCAGGGAAATCCGTAGTCTAGTGCCCGAGTTCTAGATACCCGCTCACGGCTAAGAGCCGCACCAGGCCCCAAAAATCGGCCGGCGTGGTTTCCTCGCCCATGATGCCTTCCTGTCGTAATTGATCGTAAATCTCACCCACCCTGCGGGCTCCGTTGCACAGGCTCAGCAGAGCGGCGATCCAGGCTTCCGTACGCGCTTCGGAAACCCAGGGATAATCCAAACGCAACGAATATTCTTGCGGTATCAGCCCACCGGGTCCGGGCTTATGGGTTACCGTTAGGCGCAACTCCGGCGCAAGGCCGGGGATAGTTTCAAACCCGTTCGCGACTAGCTCCGGGCTGTAGAGCGCGGTAGCTAGGCGGCGGTAGTCCTCGGCCGCCGAAAGCGGCGTGCGCGGAGAGCGGAATGTGCGCGCCGTGAATGCCGCGCGGGCAGACGGTTTACGCTGCACCATGACGCTGCCGTAAAACAATCGGGTGACCCCCAGCCGTTCCAGGGTTTCGCCCGATTCGCCCAGTTTGAGTTTCTCTCCTCTCGTCAACGTCCGGATGGCGGCGTCGGGGCGGTTTCGCAGCTCCGATGCGACCACAACCACATCGAACTCCGCTTCCTCTGCGTCGAGCCACCCACGGATGCGATCTTCCAGCTCGCCGCTTCGCCGGTCGCTGGCGAAGGTAACGCAATGCAGCCGGCCGGCCGGAGCAAGCGCCTGCGGCAAGCCTTCGATGACGCGGCGGAAAATCTGCTCCCCGTCTTCGCCGCCATCTCGAAACAGAATGGAAGTTTCCTTGCTCGGTATGTACGGCGGGTGAGCCACAATCCGGTCGAACATCCTGTCCGGCACGGCGTCGTACAGATCGCCGGCTGCGCTCGAAACGTTTCCCAATCCGTTCAGGCGGCGGCTGAACTCGGAAAAATGAACGCAGCGCTCCCCCAGATCGGCCACGCAGGCGGTCTTCGCAAAATTTGCGCCTGCAATCAAGCCCGCGACACCACTGCCGGCGCAAAGGTCTAACAGGCTTTCGCACGGGTCTCGTGGAATCGATCCTAAAAAAATCCGTGTATGCCGCGAGATACCCGAGAAGACGACATCGGCCGGAACGGCGCCGCTCCAATCCGGCAATGGCGGAAAAGGGCGATCCGAGGCAACGTAGACGTTCTCAATCGGATATAGCACCGCAGTGGAGTAAAGCAGCGACGCGTCCCCGGGACTTCGCGCCAATACACCCAGCGATTCGAAGGTATCGAGTTCGCGCGAATCCAATACCGCGAGCAGATCCGAACGCCTGGCGAGCTGGCCGTGCATCAGCACGCGCAGCAGCGCATCCAGCCGGTCGCGAAACGGCTGCGGCTCGTAAGCATCTTTCTGGCGCGGCTCAAAATCGAAAATTGATGGAATGCCCGACCGTTCGCAGACGCTTTTCTCCGTATAATCCGCGCCGCGCAAGATACTCTGCAATCGCGCAAATTCTTCGCGGCTCCCGATCGTCAGCGGGTGCAAAAAGTCAGCGGTCAGCATACCAGGGGGTGACGAAAACAATGTGGCGCACGCACTCGTGCGTGCCGCGTCGAGACTCTTCTCGACGCTTGGCTCGATGACGACGTTCAATCACTACCCACCTATTAGCACCGTAGGCAATCCCACCACGATGGAGCCGCCATGCGCTGTCATATCGCCGATCCGCGCCGCGGGTAATCCGTTCACCAGCACCGTCAATGATCCCTTCACAATCACGTCCGGCGGGCCGACACAAACCGCCATATCCGTAACGCGGGCTTGCGGGATGCCTCCAGTGAGAACCGTCACCGCGCAGGGCGGAAGAATCGGACCGCCGACGTGCGGGATCGGTGGCACGCCGGGCGTCACCATAGGACAAACGTGCATATCGCCGATTCTGGCCGCTGGCATTCCCATCGCTTCAGCGTATTCTATCTGCTGCCGGAAAGAAAAGTAATCTTCGGTGGTTGTTCACGATCCTAGCCTGGCGTACGGCCCAAAACCGCCCGGCGGAGCCCAAAGTGAGATCTCTCGATTGGGTGTAAACGGTATCCAGATCTGTTCTACGCCGCCAGGCAACATCTGCGAGGCGACCGGTAGGAGAGCGTCCGGCTTTCCAACCTCTTTTCTCGGAAACGCGGCTTTTTCGAGCATCGCCTTATGTCGCCCGTCCTCGGAGTACATTCCCATCGGCAGCCCGATTCCGGTTATTACAGGTATGCGATCGCTTGCATGTAATACAAGTTTGCGGAGTGCGCCAACTTTGCTCCAGTCTTTCGAGATGGCCAGCTTGCGGCGCAGCAGCACGCGCACACATTGGCCTTCTGCCATGTTGGTCAGCAACGGGTTTTTTCGGCGAAGTGCTTCCATGCCCTTGCAATGCGTTCGGCACTCCTCAAGGAGCGCTTCTTCAAACCACCAATCCCCGAAGTAGGAGGTGTCGCGGCGGAGATCATTTTCGTCCGGCCGCGAGCTGTGTGAATCCATAGCCCGATACAGAGTTAGCGGACCGGAGATCACCTTAGCCTTTACCGTATCCTCGGCGAGCGAACCTGCCTGCTGGACCTTAGCCACAATTAGCGCTGCATAAACTCTCCAGGTGTCGTGAAAAGAAGCGGGTAGAGACCCTATGTTCCGAAAAGGAGCACGCAACCCGCCTTTACGCAGAATTGACGTGTAGGAAGGAGTATGCAGAAGCGCTCCAAATATCTCGCCTCCCAGCACCGAAGCTAGGTTACGAGTGACATCGACCCACATGCGCTCGTATCATAACCCGAGTAACTCCGGCGCCTTGCTAGTGTATGTCTATATGAAAGGGCTGCAGCCGGTCATCTGGTCTAAGGGGACGTTCCTTACTCCTCAGCATCTGCAAGCGCAGGACCGGTTCATCGAAAATACTCTCCGTTTCCAGATGGAGGCGTTGTCCTTCCGTCCTTGGGGATTTGAGAGCCTGGAACTCGAGCAGCACAGCCTTGCTGCCGGAGTCATCGGCATTTCCCGCGCGCGCGGCATCTTTGCCGACGGGCTGCTATTCGATATTCCAGATTCCGACCTGGCTCCCGCGCCGAAAGCTCTCTCCGATCTATTCGAAGTAGACGAAAACTCCATCGACGTCTTCCTCGGCATTCCTCACTACCGCGACCAGGGCGTAAACGTAGCCAGTTCGCAGGTGAATGTGGATGCGCGCTTCCGTGCGGAAGTATCGCTCATGCGCGATGAGAACACCGGCCTTGCGGAAAAGCCTGTCCGGGTAGCTTCCAAAAATTTACGGTTACTCGTGCGCAAAGAAGTGCGCGAGGGCACGGCGGCGTTACAGATTGCGCGTGTGAATCGCACTCGCGACGGGTTGTATCAGTTGGATCCCTATTTCATCCCGCCGTCGCTGAATTACGCCGCGAGTGAATACCTGGTCTCCATCCTCCGCCGCTTGATTGAAATTTTATCTGCCAAGAGCAGTGAGCTGTCCGCGGCCCGCAGACAGAAGAACCGCAGCCTGGCCAGCTTTACCGCCTCCGATATTCCAAATTTCTGGCTGCTTTACACCATCAACTCGGCTTTCCCGGCGCTGTTCCATCTCTTCTCGCTCAAGCAGGGTCACCCGGAACGGCTGTATGCGGCGATGCTGTCCTTGGCCGGCGCGCTCACCACTTTTTCCACCACCATTCATCCCAAGGACCTGCCCAAGTACGATCACGAAAACCTTACCTTTTGTTTCAGCGATCTGGACGGCAAGATACGGGAATTGCTGGAGACCGTAGTCCCGAGTAACTTCATCGCACTGCCTCTCACCTTGACGCAGCCGCCCTCGATTTACGCGACCTCCCTCGAGCAGGACAAATATCTCAAGAACACTCGTTTGTATCTGGCCGTGAACGCGGAGATGAAAGCGGCAGATTTAGTAGACCGGGCGCCGCTGCTGATCAAAGTCGCCTCCGCCGCCCATATCGACATGCTTGTGCGGCAGGCCATCAAAGGCGTGCAGTTGACCTATGTTCCATCGCCGCCTGCATCGATTCCAGTGAAGATGAACTATCACTACTTCAGCCTCAGCCAAAGTGGCGGGGCATGGGAATCAATTGTGCGCGCGCGAAATTTTGCGGCCTACGTGCCGGGCGACTTCCCCAACCCGCAACTGGAATTGATTATCCTCTTCCCCCAAGCCGGATAACTATTTCTTCAGCGCAAAGTAGACAATCAGCCCGATCGCGCAAACCGCCAGCACAACGAGTACGGCAACGAAAACCAACAAGCCGGAGTCGGGCTTGCTCTTCGGGCGCATCTGAGGTGCGGCCGCGGGCGCACTGGGCGACGCCGGAGTCGGTGCACTTACAGGGACCGGGGCTGGCGGCGCCGCATTACCCACGGGCACGGCAGGTGCGCCAAACATGCGAGTGTACTCTCCCGGGCCTTCCGGAACACGCGGAACAGGCTCTGGAGGAGGAATGGGGCGCGCAAAGACCTGTGTCGCTCGTTCGCTGGCATGCGAGAACAACTCCGGAGCGGCAGCTTCTACCGGTGGCTGATAAGGCTGGTGAAACGGATCCTCGCGCGGCAACAAGGGCGTTGGCTGAGCCACCGGAGACTGGAACATCCGTGTGAACTCGCCCGGCTGAGCCGGTTGAGGCGGCTGCGGCGGCGGGATGGGATTCACGGGCGGCGGAGCCGTACGGCTGCCTGAATCCGCTGTGTTCGGTAACCGGAACAAACGCGTGAACTCACCCGCTTCGGGCTTGGGGCCCGGACGCATTACGCGTTCCGGCTGCGGCTGTGGCGGCGGGGGCGCGGGATTCGCCTGCATCATCCTGGTGAACTCGCCAGGCATCTTTTGTGAGGCGGATTGGTAATCCGCGGCCGATTGGTAATCGGCCTGTTCAGTGCCAGACCCGGGCCGCGGCGAAGCCGGAACAGGCAGCTTCTGCATCAGCCGTGTGAACTCTCCCGGCTCACTGGGCGATGGCGGAACCGGAGGAGGCGCCTTTTGATCGTTAAACTCCGCGGAAATGTTCCAAACTCCTTTCTTCTCTAGTGACTTCGCGCCCATAAAATTCTTGACCGCATTCAACCAGGATTCCAGGTCACTGTAGGGAAACGGATTTTGCGTAATCAGATAAGGCCGGTTGTAGCGGCGCCCTACCTCGATGATGAGCTTTCGCGCCCCTTCATCCAGCCCGTTCAGCAGGTTCATGATGTGCGCCAATCGAGGACTACCGTCTGGAGGCAACCAGTGGAACAGATAATCCTGGCCGGTAGTCTTGTCGGCCGCGCGATACGTCGTTACCTCATCTTGGCGTAACAACTCCAGGAGTCGTAGCTTGTCGAAAAAATACATCCATACCTCAGCGAGCTGTCGCCAAGCCGTTCCTGACGGATGATACCATCTCTAATATTTCGCCGAAAACCCGCTTAGGCGGCCTCTAAAGCGAATCTGTAATGAAGAGTCTTAGCCGCGTGGTTTGGTGGGAAGGCATGTATTTGGGCCCTCACCACTTTCAAGCCCAAAGCAGATATTTCGAGGATTCGATCCGTTTCTGCGTCTCCATGCTATGGAGCCGGGCCTTTGGAGTCGCCAGCTATGCGCTGGATACGGAAGCGCTCAAAAATGGCACCGTAAACCTGCTGCACGCCAGTGGTATTTTGCCGGACGGCCTCGCTTTTAATATGCCCGATAGCGATCCGCTGCCGGAACCGCGCAATTTCGCAAAACTCTTCCCGCCTACCCGCTACACCTTGACCGTGCTGCTTGCCATCACGGCCCGGCGCCCGGATGGCCGCAACTGTGCCCTGCAGGAAGGCGAGGCGGATGAGAGCGTGCGCTTCGTCCGCCAGACCACCGCTATCGCCGACGAGACCACCGGACACGACGAAAAGTCCGTAGGATTAGGACGCAAGAACTTCCGGCTGGTTCTCGATTCCGAGTTGACCGACGACACGGTGCGCCTTCCCATCGCTCGCATCATGCGCTCCGGCTCTGGCGATTTTATTCCCGATCCCGAATTCATTCCTCCGTGTATTCAAGTGGGCGCGAGTCCGCGTCTCATGGAGCTGACCGGCCGCTTGATCGAAATCATGGAAGAAAAGAGCTTGTCACTCGCCCGTTCCGGCGCCGGCGACGTTAGCTTTTCCACTCGGGATATCGCCAGCTTCTGGTTTCGGCATACGGTAAACGCGAGCCTCGCGCCTCTCCGGCATCATTACCTTTCCAAACGCGGCCATCCGGAGGAGCTGTTTTTGGAACTGTCGCGCCTCGCCGGAGGCCTCTGCACCTTTGCCCTGGATTCCCATCCGAGAATGCTGCCGGCCTATGACCACAATAATCCTGACGTATGTTTTGCGGCGCTCGACAAACAGATCCGGGAACATCTGGAGCTGATTATTCCCACGAATTGCGTCCAGATCGAGTTGACCAAGACGGCGGATTATATCTACGCCGGCCCCATCACGGACGAACGCTGCGTTGGCCGCGCAACCTGGCTGCTTGGGCTCCGTTCCGATATTGGCGAAGTGGATCTTATCACCAAAGCGCCGCAGCTTATAAAAATCTGTTCGGAAAAATTTGTCGGCGAATTGGTCCGGCGTGCGCTGCCTGGGTTGGCGCTCAGCCATGTTTCGTCGCCTCCACCGGCCATAGCGCCGCGCGCCGAAACGCAATATTTCGTCATCAATCGCAGCGGACCGTTCTGGGATAACATCGTGCAGACCAGGCGCGTCGGTATCTACATCCCGGGCGATATTCCCAATCCGGGAATCGATCTGCTGGCCGTGCTCGAATCATGAGGAAATGCCGGAGAATCTAGCGCTCGCGTATCAGGAAGTATTTACCGCCATCGACCGGCTGCGAAGCGGTCGTCAAGCGGTCCCGGATGCGTTGTCCTTCCGCCAGCAGATACGCGATGCCATCAACGCATCCGAACAACAGTCCCGCTTGCTCGGTTACCCTGCGGAACAAATCCGCTTGGCTACTTTCGCCTTAGTCGCATTCCTGGACGCCACCGTCTTGAGCGTCCAGAATCCGGTATTCCGCGACTGGCCGAAGAAGCCCTTACAGGAGGAGCTGTTTGGCAGCTTCAATGCCGGTGAGATATTTTTTACGAACATCCAGCGCCTTTCGCAGCAGAGCGATAGTCCCGCACTAGCGGATGTCATGGAAGTCTATCTGCTTTGTCTGCTCCTTGGTTTTCAAGGCCGGCATAGCATCGAGGGTCACGGTGAACTCCGGGCGGTGCGCGATGTCCTATCGCAAAGAATCCGGCGCATACGCGGAGTTCAGGAGGAATTGTCGCCGGCCTGGAAGCCAATCGCCGCGGGAAAACGAAATCTGTCGGATCCATGGCTCAAGCCACTACTCTGGGCGGCCGGCGGCTCATCGGCGCTAGCAATCATTCTCTTTCTCGTCTATAAACTCGCATTGCATTCCGGGATATCCGATCTCGCCGCGCTCACAGGCCGTGCTTCCTAATAGTGAGAACATTTTGTGCCACTACATCTTGATTTCTTTCTGGTGTGCGAAGATTTCGCTGAAGCGTCGTTGTACTACTACATCTCAAATTCTTTGCCGCTTGCGACGAGTTCAATCTTGAAAACTGAGCCGCGACCACAGGGAGCGGTAACGTTCGCTCCTGAATCCGCACAGCTCGTTTGGTTGCG
>JAICIH010000214.1 GCA_025924475.1 Bryobacteraceae bacterium | reverse complement strand
TTTCGGGCTGGCTCCGGCATTACAAGCGACCCGGATTGAGTTGATTCCCAGCCTCAAGAACGAACTGGTTTCCCCTCGCATGCGGCGTTGGAGCGTTCGCGATCTGGTGGTTGCCGGTCAAATTGCGTTGTCCGTGACGCTGGTGATCTGCTCCGCGTTGGTGGTACGAAGTTTGCAGCATGCGTTATCCCTGAATCTGGGTTTCGATCCGAATAACGCCGCATCCGTATCGTTCGACTTGGGAATGAAGGGCTATAACCAGGAGCGAATGCGCCAATTCGATAGCGATTTGCTGGCGAAGGCCAAGGCGCTGCCCGGAATCCAAACGATCGGAATCATCAATACTCTGCCCCTGCGCCGCGATGGCGGCGATAGTGAATTCATCTGGCGCGCGGAGCAGCCGATTCCTAAGCCCGCCGAGAGACGTATAGCAATGGTCTACAATATTTCGCCAGGTTACCTGCGGGCCGCAGGCACGGCCTTGCTCTCCGGCCGCAATATCGATGATCGCGATCGGACAGGGACCTTGCCGGTCGCGATCGTGAACCAGACATTTGCGCGCCTGCTGTTCGGTAAGGAGAATCCAATTGGCAGGCATGTGCGCGTATCGTCGGCCGCCGCTCCGCTAGAAGTGATTGGCGTCGTGGAGGACGGCAAATATCAATCGCTCGGCGAGGATCCGCGTCCGGCGGTGTTTCTCCCGATGGCGCAGGCGACCACACGTTGGACAACGCTGGTGGCCCGCTCATCGCTACCTGCATCGAACGTGACGGCGCTGCTTCGCAAGACAGTGCTCGATCTCGATCCCGAAATTACGCTGTTTAATACCGGTGGCTTGAAAGAGCAACTGGCGCTGCCGCTCTTCCCTGCCCGCATGGCGGCGATCGCCCTGGGCGTATTTGGCGTATTCGCGATGGCGCTGGCGGCTACGGGACTGTTTGCGCTGATGTCGTATGCAGTGGCGCGGCGAACACGCGAGATCGGCATTCGCATGGCTCTGGGCGCACAGCGGAAGCAGGTACTTTCTTCCTTGCTGGGGCGCACGCTGCTTCTTTGCGCAGCCGGGGCATGTGCTGGCGCAGTTATTACACTGGCTGCCGGGCGGCTGCTCTCGGCTGTGCTTTATGGTGTGAGCCCGCGCGATCCGGTGACGTATGGCGCGGCGTTGTGTTTGATGGTCGTGATCGGTGTTCTCGCCTGTTGGATGCCAGCGAGCCGCGCAATGCGGACCGATCCGGTACAAGCTCTGCGCGAAGAATAGACGCTTAACCGCGTTTTTTCATGTGCGCCCAAGAATTAGGCGCTGGATGCGCTGCGGGCCGTCACCTGAGAGAATATAACCGTGAGCGGAATCCAGTTTGTCACCGATGAGAAGGGTCGTAAGGTCGGTGTGCTGATCGACCTAAAAAAAACATGGCGCTATCTGGGAGGACTTCTGGATGGCCTCGTGTCTGAGTCGCGCCGGAACGAAAAGAGCATCCCTTACGAACAATACCGGGCATCGCGTCTGAAGCGCACTCGCGCACGTGCCTAGTAAAGCTGTCCCTGCGATTTCGATACCTCCAGACGGGCGTCGAAATGAGTCTCGACGCGGCCCGCAAAGTGCGTGCGCCACAAATTTACTAGTGGCGCGGGGCTAATTTTCTGGCGAAGAAGTCCGCGCTTGCTTCGTAGGCTTTCACCCAATCCGCATGTTTCAGGAAATCGTGGATCTCGTTCGGGAAGATCAGCTCTTCGAACTCTACATGGCGCCGGCGAAGCGCTTCGGCCAGCATAACGGTCTGTGAGAACGAGACGTTGCGATCGTCGTCGCCGTGAATCAGGAGGACGGGCGATTTCCAGCCGTCGATAGAAGACATGGGCGAGGAGTCGAACGCGAGGCGCAGCGCATCTGTCCGCGCTTCCCGCCGTTTCGGGTCACCTTCCGAAATGGCCGGATAGCTGCGCCAGGCGCTCCAATCATGCACGCCGTGGAAATCGACGCCCGCCTTAAATAGATCCGAGGCGCGCGACAGCGCCATGGCGGTGAGGTATCCGCCATAGGAACCGCCCCAGACGCCGATACTCCCGGGATCGACATCGGGGCGCGCTTTGAGATAGAGACCGGCACCGATGACGTCATTGAATTCGCTGCCGCCCTGCGCGCCATAGTGGAGTGCTTCGCGAAAGTTCAAGCCATAGCCGATACCGCTGCGATAGTTGACCGAGAGCACGACATAACCACGGCTGGCGAGATATTCGTTGAGCGAATAGGCGTTCGAGTAGTAGTACATGTAATGAAAACCGAGCAGCATCTGGCGGCGCGATCCGCCATGGAAGAAAACCACGGCGGGGTGGCGCGTCTGGCCATCGGGCGGCGGCAGAAAGAGCTGGCCGTGAATTTCGAGGCCGTCGGCGGCGGTAATGTGGACGGCTTGCGGTTTGATGAGCGAATCCGCCGGAAAGCCGGGCGGCACATCGGCACTCAGCGGTTTGGTATTTCCGTTGCCGGTCCTCACTACGGCGTGGGCGCGCTGTTTGTAGCTGGAGGCAAGGAACACGAGCGCGGAACCATCGGCAACAGGTTCGGGCTTCCATTCGATGTCATCACCGCTCGTGAGTTCCTTGGGCGGTGCGCCGCCGTCTGCGGCAACGCTCCACAGATGCCGGCGATCGATATCGCGGAAGTTCGCGGAATAGTAGATCGTTTTGGCATCGTGCGAGAGGGCGACATGCTCGACTTCGCCTTCGCCGGGGGTTAGCTCGACGGCCGCCCCGCCGGCGATGGGCACGCTGTAGAGATGCAGCCAGCCGGTGCGCTCCCAGGGGAAAACGAGACGATTGTCCGCAGTCCAGAATAGCTGCCGCTCCGCGACAACGTCATGGAAAACGCTTCCCGGACCGTTTGCTGCTCGAAATACCTGGTGTGCGGCGCCAGTCTTCACGTCAACCACGCGGATGGAGAACGGCTCACCTTCTCGCACGGGACCCGGGCCAAAGAAAGGACCCATTGTGGGGACGCGCAGAAAGGCGATCTCGCGACCGTCAGGTGACCAGACGGGGCTAGTGTCGCGATCGATGCTCGCATCCAGATAGCGGAGACTATTTTCGGACGGAGAATAGAGCCCGATGAAGCGATGATTTCCACGCCCGCTGACGAATGCCAGCTCGCTGCCATCGGCAGACCATGTTAAATCGAACTGCTCTCCTTTTTGGGTGATGACGTTTCGGACGGCCTCACCGTTCGGCTTCATGAAAAAGATCTGGCCACCGCGGAGGAAAGCTACCGTGTCACCGCGCGGCGAGATGGCCGGGGCATGTCCTTCGGTGAGACGTTTGGCCGGGCTGTGATCTAAGCCGACGGACCAGATCGCCTGCTCCGGCCTTGTGGGACTCCAGTCCGGATTGGGATTTTCGCCGCTGTTTTCGAAATCGCCGCCGCGTGCGAACAGCAGATAACTTCCGTCGGGAGCCCAGGCGAGATCGTCAATCTCCTGGCCGTCGTCGCGGTCAAAGCTCGTGAGCTGGCGGCCGGTCCAATCGGGCGCTTGAGCTACCCAGATGTTGCGTTTGCCTTCGTAGTTTTCAAGCCACGCGACTTTTGCTCCGTTTGGAGCAGCGAGCGGTGAGGTGGCAAAGGGCGCGCTCATTACTTCCGGAATGGTGAAAGATCGCGGGGCAGCGGCCAGGGTGCTTGCGGCGAGCGAAAGGAAAGTGAGAAGAGTGGCTTTCATCGGACCCACAATACAAAAAGGGCCAGGCGACGGATCGCCTAGCCCTCTTGTTTGCGTTATTGCTGGTCTATTTCGGGCAGCCGAGAGCCTTGACCTGATCCTCAGGCAACGGCTTCGGATTCTTGACGGCCGGAGGCATGCTGGTGCTGTTGTGAGGCACCAAGTAGACTTCGACACGCCGATTCTTATCGGCTTCCGTGGTCTGCGAACCTTTGCGCTCCTTGATATTGGAAGTTCCGCACTGGCCCGGCCTCGTTTCCGAAGTCTGGTCTGTGCCGACCCAATCCACCTTGATGCGAGAAGGATCGATCTTGCCGCAGGTGGCGGTTCCGCCGCTCAATACAGCCGCGGAATTCAGCACGCGCTGCTCGTCGAGAGCCGTCGCAGGAGCTCTACGCCCTCTGGCTCCCCGCACGCGCGGAGCATTCTCGGCTTCATCGGTATCGCGATGGCCGACGAGTACGATGTCGTAATCGCCGCTCGCCATGCGGGAAGCCGCGTCGTCAATCAGCACGCGCTTGCCGCAATTGTTGACGCGCGCGTTGTTCTTGGCGAAGATCACGTCGTCGAGCCGGACAAACTGCGGCGGGCAGTTCACCGTAATGGTGGTGTTCTGAGTCGCCGTCTTGCCCTGTTCGTCGGTGACGGTCAGGGTTGCCGTGACCGTCTTGCTCTGTCCTTGCGCGCCACCTTCAAAGTTCAAGGTGGAAGCATCAAAGGTCGCGTTCGGGCTGCTGTCGTTGCTGACGCTGCCCTCGCTCACGGTCCACTTGTAGGTCAAGTTGCCACCGCAAGCCGAGCCCTGCGCAGTACCGGCGAGAGTCGCCGAGTGCGTACCGGAGGCGTTCGCGGCGCAAGTCAGCTCGTTCGGGGTAGCCGTCACACTGCTGATGGTCGGCGCAGAGGCGTTGACCGTAACAGTAGCGGAGGCGGTAACCGGAGCCGGCGGTTGCGGAGCCGGCGGCTGCACCCAGCAACGCACCGGGAACTTCTTCGGCCGCTCCATGGGAGGAGGCGGAGGCGTGCTGTCAGTAACCGTCAACTGCACGTTGAAGGTGCCTTCGTTGTTGGGCGTAAAGGTGAATTCAGGACCCGTCGCGCCCGACTGCGGCTGACCGTTCAGCGTCCAGGCGTAGGCCAGTTTGCGATCAGCCGGAGCGCCGGTCATCGTCGCATGCAACGTAACGGGCTTGCCTTGGCAGATCGTTCCTTCCGCGCCCGAGATTGTCGGTGTGGGCAGCGGAGCCGGCGCCGGCGGTGCGGGCGGCATTTCGGGGCACTTGCTCTGGCCGAGGTAGAAGACCAGACCGGCGGTTGCCTGCATGCCGTTCAGCTTGGCTTTGGCCGGGATATATACGTTGTTGCCTTGCGGGAAGCTCGGCAAGTTGTAGGTTGGATTGCGCGTCCACAAACCGCGCGCATCCAGACGGAAGCCGAAGTGGTCCGTAAAGTGCCACTTCACGCCGCCGCCATAGTTCAAACCAACCTGCAAATTGTCATTCAAGTTCTGTGCACCGTACAGCGCCATATTGGTGGGTTGCCCGGCCAATCGTTCAGCGGTATTGCTGGGCGTGAACTGTACGCCCATAACGCCAGCCGTCAAATAGGGCTGCACTTTTGAGCCGCGCGGCGTCAGGTTCAAAACCGGGTTCAAGCCGAAAATGAAGTTGTGAGCGCCGAAGCTATAAGGCGGAATGGGCCCGGTACCCAATCCAGCCGGATAATTGCCTGCCGAAGAAACAAACCGGACGGGGGCATTGGCATAATCACCCCAAAGCTCAATGCCGAAATGTGCAGCCGGGTTGTAGGCGATACGGATACCACCCACACCCCCATTGGCCAATTTGGTGGATAACC
The DNA here is from genome assembly GCA_025924475.1 of Bryobacteraceae bacterium. Classification (GTDB taxonomy): domain Bacteria; phylum Acidobacteriota; class Terriglobia; order Bryobacterales; family Bryobacteraceae; genus Bog-105. Next base: position 5,124 of record JAICIH010000214.1, on the reverse strand, counting down.
CGCGGTTCACCTGACCGTAAATACTAATTCCACCGAAGGGGTCAATTTCCACCAAATCGGGATATTGATCTTGTCCACTTGCTGAATGCAACGCATTAGCGGCCTTTTGGACCGGGTTCGGGGTGTTGCTGTCCTGTGCGAAAGCTAAGGTGCTAAAGCACAAAGCCGCGCCCAGAATCGCCGAACCGATCGGCTCAACCTTTAGCCGAGTGATCATTCTGCTCCTCCAAAACGAGAGATAAAACCATACACATAGAGAATGTTTTGGCGTATTTCATTACGCACATATGCATTTAGTCTACATTCCCAAACAGTTACGGACAACACGAAGGAATAAATTCTATTCCCCGCATGAATTACAGGCATACTCGGGAACAACTATCGCCATCTCCTGTCAGAAGCCTGACAGGAGAGCATAACCAAAGCCAAGTCTATATCTTACAGGAGGTTGACTTTAATTCCGAAAGAGCACGCCAAGATCGCTGGTGATTCCGTAGAGGCGGTTGCTCGCGACGTCCGGCATCCAAAGCTGCCGGATACGGGTAGCGGGAAGCGCGCTGGGAGTTATCGACCAGGAAGCGCCGGCGTCCTTCGTTTCATAAAGCCGGCCATATTCCACGGCATAGGCCGCTTTTTCGGTCCCGAAGACGACGGAGTTAACGGTAGAGGCTGGAATACCTCCCAGGTTGGCAAACCATTTGGCGCCTTCATCGGGCGAGGAATACAGACCTACGCGGGTAGCGACCAAAATGGGCAAGCCATTCACGGGTGGAAGGGCGACTTCATTGACGTCGCTCGCAGGAAGGGGGAACGCAAGCGGCGTCCAATGTTCGCCGAAATCTTTCGATTGATATAGACCGGCGGAAGCGCGTGCAATCAGACGGCCATCGTTGTTGGGAGCGGCATACAAACCGGTCACGGCCATGGATGCGGGTATATCCGCCAAAGTCCAGCGCTCGCCTTCATCGCTGCTTACGAGCAAGCCCAGGTCCGTTGCGGCAAACAAAATGTCCTTGGCGCCATGTTTGATGGTGTAGAGGCCGCTGACCTCGGAAAGCGAAGCAGTGCGGATTTTTTCGAGCGGTTTGCGCACGGCAGCAACGCGTCTGGCCGGCTGCTTACCACGGACGGGCCGTCTAGCTGCCGCCGTCTTCTTGGGCTCGGGAGGAGGAGGAACGATTGTCACAATGCGTACCGCAATCGGTTTCCAGGTAACGCCGGCATCGATCGATTTGTACACCTGGCGGCGGCTGGCGGCGAGTAGAATGCGGTCTTCGCTGGGCATGCCGACGATCGACGTCAGATGAACGCCCGCGAGGCCATGCACGTTGCCAAGCTGGGACCAAGTTTCGCCGCGATCGGCGCTCACAAAAATTCCGCTCGTGCCGCCGAGTTGTGTTTCGAGCGCAAGCAGTTTGTTTCCGGATTGCGCCACGGAGCTGATGGTGCGATCGACGAAGCCATTGTTCATTAGCTGCACCGTATCGCCGCCATTCATACTCTTGCCGATTCCTTCGTTCTCGATGGCCAGATAGAGACCGCCGGGCCGCGCCGGATCGAAGGCCATCCAGTTGACTTGTCCGTCCCTCACCGTCTTCCAGTTCGTGCCTCTGTTCAGCGATTTGAACAGTCCCATCGTGGTTCCGGCATAGATCACGCCGGAGGAATCTTTGCGAATGACGTGGGTACGGCGCGAGGTATGCGGGATACCCAGAAGCTTGCGCCACTGATCGCCCCGGCTGCTGGTGGTGTAAATGCCGCTGCAGGCGCTGGCGTATACATTGGCCGGGTCGGCGGGATCGACATAAATGGAGAAGACGTCAGAATCGTCGATCATGCCGGTGTGGATCGACTGCCAGGTCTTGCCGCCGTCCATGGTTTTCCAAGGTAGATGTGAGGTGCCGGCATAAATAATCTCGGGATTCGCGGAATCGACGGCGACTGCGGTGACGCTGTGCATCTCCAGATTTTGCGGATCCGAAATTTGCTTCCAGGTCTTGCCTGAATCGTCGCTGAGCATCACGCCGTGACCGGTGCCGGCGACAAAACGCTCGGGCTTGCTGGGCGCGAAAGCCAAGGCGCGCACTCCAAAATCCCGAATGTCGCTTACCACGGTCCAGGTTTTGCCGGCATCGCGGCTATCAAACAGGCCGCCACCGCTGGCCGAGATCATGCCGGCCTGATAATGCTGCGGATCGGACGGATCGACCAGGATGGAAGTAACTTCGCTCAAGTGGCGCTTCGGGAAATCGAGCAGATCCCATTTTTCACCGCCATTCTGGCTGCGAAACAGCAGCGAATTTCGGCCGCCGGCGAGGACAACGCCATCGGTCTTTGGATCCACCGCCACGGTGGTTGCCGTACCTCCGAAAGGTCCGGCAATGACCCAATCGGAGACGGGCGCGGTAATCGCCCAAGCGCCGATTCCCAGCGCAGCCAGCGCGAGGGAGGCGCGAAAGAGGAAGTGTATGCGAGCCACTTTCATAAGGAATGTATCGAGTAGGATCTTTGGTACATGAAGCTATTGCTTTGGACAGGCCGATTGCCAATCGGCCCGCAGGTAAACAACCTGCCCCACAAATGCCATTGTGCGCAGCACTTAAGGTATCCTGAAATAGTTACTTTACAAGATTGGGTTAGCAGGTTAATGGCAAACACAGTATCCTCGCTGAAGCGCGTCCGTGTAGCGGCGCGCCGGACGGCGATCAATCGCAAGAGGAAGTCGCAATTGCGGCACCAGATTCGCGACATGCGGCGTCTTCTCGACCAGAAGGACGCGAGCGGCGCGAGCAAACTGGCGCCCGCGACGTTTTCGCTTGTCGATCGTGCCGCCAAGTGGGGCATCATCAAGAAGAACACGGCCGCACGTTATAAAAGCCGCCTCACACTCCGCTTGCGGCGCCTCACGGCCGCGTAATCGCCTCGCGCTTTTCGACTGATAAACTGGCTTCCATATGAGCTGCCGGCAGAGCCGCCCATTAGCAGTGTGTTTACTCACGCTGTTAACTCTCACTGCGGCGGCCCGCGCTAAAGATCCAGTTCGTGCCGCGCACGCCATGGTGGTTGCGCAGGAGCCGCTGGCCGCCGATGTGGGACGGCGTGTTCTGCTCGATGGCGGCAATGCGGTGGATGCCGCAGTCGCGATCGGTCTGGCGCTCGCGGTGACGCATCCTTCGGCAGGCAATCTCGGCGGCGGTGGATTCATGTTAGTGCGCCTGGCGAACGGCAAAACTACTTTTCTCGATTTCCGCGAAGCTGCGCCGGAAAAGGCGACCCGGGACATGTATCTTGACGCCGAAGGCAATCCCACCAAGGATAGTATTTTCGGATGGCGCTCTTCGGGAACGCCAGGATCGGTGGCGGGCTTCGAATTCGCTCACAAGAAATTCGGGAGCAAGCCATGGGCCGAACTGGTGGCCCCGGCACTGCAGCTTGCCCGCAATGGGTTTAGCGTCAGCCAGACGCTGGCCGATTCCTTCCATTCCTCGGAGAAAATGCTCACCGCGGACCCGGAATCGAAGCGTATTTTCCTGCGAGACGGCACGCAGTACAAAGCGGGCGAGACTTTCAAGCAGCCGGAACTCGCCGACACGCTGGCTCGGATTGCCAAAGGCGGCGCTAAGGAATTCTACGAAGGCGAAACGGCGAAGCGTCTGGCCGCCGCTATGGCGGCACACGGAGGGCTCGTCAGCACACGCGATCTCGCCGCCTATAAAGTAGTGGAGCGCGCACCGCTCGAAGGCAACTACAAGCAATTCCATATCATCACCGCTCCTCCGCCAAGCGCGGGCGGTGTGGGCGTGCTGCAGATGCTCGGCATTCTGGACGGCACGAATTTTGAGAGCGATGGGCCCAATTCGGTCAAGGCCGTGCATTATGAGGCCGAAGCGATGCGGCGGTTCTATGCGGACCGAAGCGAATATCTGGCCGATCCGCAGTTTTATAACGTGCCGGTAAAGTCGCTGCTGGCGGCCGATTATGTTGCCTGGCGGCGGCGCACGATCGATCCGAATCATCCGACTCCGAGCGAGTACATCGGGCCGGGATTGCAAAGAGCGCAGGCGGCGCACGTTTCCTGGTTCGAGAGCAGCGAAACGACGCATTACAACGTGGTCGACGCCAAAGGCAATGCCGTGGCCGTGACGTACACACTGAATAATTCATTCGGCAACGGAATTACGGCGCCAGGACTCGGATTTCTGTTGAATGACGAGATGGATGATTTTGCGGCTAAGCCCGGAGTGCCGAATATGTTCGGGGTCACTGGCGGCGACGCCAATGCAATCGAGCCGGGGAAGCGGCCACTCTCCTCGATGACGCCGACGATCATTACGAAAGACGGCAAGTTTTTCATGGCTGTGGGCGCGCCGGGTGGATCGCGCATTACTACGGGAGTGCTGCAGGTAATTGTGGATGTGCTTGATTTTCATATGAACCCGCAAGATGCGGTCGATCTGCCGCGCTTTCATCATCAGTGGAAGCCGGATACGCTTTATCTGCAGAACGGTTTTCCCGCCGATACGGAAGCAGCGCTTGCGAGAATGGGTTACCCTATTAAACCGATATCCGGAGTAGCCAGAGTGGAGGCAATTGTGATGAACAATGGAGTTTTAGAAGGCGGCACAGAGTCGCGGCTGGACGGCAAAGTTTCCGGATATTGAGCCGCGCCGCAATGCAGCACGTTCTTTCTACGCACCTGTTTGTCAATCAGCGCCTCACTACCGCCGGGCTCGATCGCGTTCGCACCGCGGGCTTTGCGGGTGTTGAGATCTTTTGCGCGCGGCAACATCTGGATTATTACGATAAGGCCCAGATCAATGAGCTAGGACATTGGTTTCGCGATTCGGAGCTGGTCATGCATTCGCTGCACGCCCCGATGTACAGCGATGATGTGTGGGGCCGGTCGGGACCGAATGCGGTCCTCGACATTACCGAAAACGCGAAAGCGCGGCGTATTGCAGTGGTGGATGAGATCAAGCGGGCGCTGGAGATCGCCGAAGTCGTGCCGTTCCGTTATCTGGTGCAACATCTTGGAGTAGAGGGCCAGGAGCGCGATGAGCGGAGAATCGAAGCGGCGTTCTCCTCGCTGGATGAAATTCGCGTGTTCGCGGCGCAGCGCGGTGT
>JAICIH010000213.1 GCA_025924475.1 Bryobacteraceae bacterium | reverse complement strand
GGCCATTTCTGCGGCCACTATCTTTCGGCAAGTGCGCAGTTGGCGGCAAACGGAGACAAAGAAGCCAAGGCCAAAGCCGATTACCTGGTTGCAGAGTTGGCCAAGTGTCAGCAGCGGCTAGGTGGTGCGTATCTGAGCGCGTTTCCTGCTACCTGGTTTGACCGGCTCGAGCGCGGTGAACGCGTTTGGGCGCCGTTCTACACCGTCCACAAGATCATGGCCGGAATGTTGGATATGTACCGGTTGACGGGCAATCGGCAGGCGCTCGATGTACTCGAACGCATGTCCGCATGGGTGGATACATGGACAGCACCGAAGCCCGAGGGGACCATGCAGCAGATCCTCGCCATCGAGTTTGGTGGGATTGCGGAGACGCTCTATAACCTCGCCGCGATAACCAATGACGATCGCTGGGCTCGAGTTGGCGATCGCTTCCAAAAGCGGGCCTTCCTGAATCCTTTGGCCTTCCGGCGCGACGAACTGCGCGGTCTTCATGCGAATACTCATATTCCGCAAGTGATCGCTGCAGCGCGCCGTTACGAAATTTCAGGGGATATGCGCTTCCACGACGTGGTCGAGTACTTCTACGACGAAGTCGTGCGGGCACGCTCGTATGTGACCGCCGGAACAAGCAACGCCGAACTATGGTTAGCTCCTCCGCGCCGGCTTGCAGCCGAATGGAAACTGAGTGCGAACACAGCGGAATGCTGCTGCGCCTATAACATGCTCAAGTTGACAAGGCACTTGTACTCGTGGGATCCGCAAGCCGCTTACTTCGATTATTACGAACGATCTCTACTGAACCATCGCATTGGAACGATCCGGCCTGAGCAAGGATACACCCAGTATTACCTCTCGTTGACCCCTGGTGTGTGGAAGACCTTCAACACGGAAGATCAAACATTCTGGTGCTGTACGGGATCGGGTATAGAGGAGTACTCGAAACTAAACGACAGCATTTATTGGCGCGACAAGGACGGAATTTACGTAAATCTTTTCATTCCGTCAGAACTCGATTGGACTGAACGCGGCTTCCAACTTCGGCAGGAGACGAGATATCCCCAATCGCAGCACATCAGCCTGAATATAAGTGCTGCTCCGTCAGAAAAGATGGTGCTGCGCCTTCGAATCCCGGGCTGGCTTCAATCCGCTCCCACAGCGAAGATAAATGGAAGGGCGCTAGACTCTTCGGCTGCTCCGGGAAGCTATTTGACTATTAATCGCGTCTGGAAGATAGGCGATCGAGTCGAAATGGAACTCCCCATGCAACTGCATGTCGAGAGCATGCCGGATGATCCGCACATTCAGGCTTTTCTGTACGGCCCGCTGGTGCTTGCGGGTGATCTGGGCGGACAAGGGCTTACGCAAGCACATATCATAGGTCCCAATCTTCGGGTGGGAGCGCCGAATGTCGAGCAGTTTGGTTCTGCCCTTTCCGCCTCAAACCAAACGCCTCCCATAGCAGACATTGAGATCCCGACGTTTCAGGGTTCGCGTGATCCAAACTCATGGATCAAGCCAGCCGATTCTCCAATGACCTTCCGCACTACGGGGCAGAGAAAAAACGTGACACTCGTTCCGCTCAACAGCCTTTTTGATCGACGGTACACAGTGTATTGGGCCGTCTCTTGACTGGCAGAGCGATGCATTCGATGACTGCGGTTCTATTTTGCGTCGACCGTTTGCCTAGCGAGTTAGTTTGGCCAATTTGCGGTTCAGTAGCTTGCAGAGCGGATCTGATTTGAACAGGTCGGTTGCCAACCGGCCGCAGACTGGCAGCCCAATGCCGCTTAAATCAACGGCATTGGGCTGCCAGTCTGCCCCATACGCGTTAATCGAACTTACGCAGCCAAATATCCCGCACGGAAATTTTGCAAGGCTGGCTTTCGATTTCGAAACCGATCAGGCCGGGTTGGTTATTGACGGAGTCTTGGTTGTCATCGATGAAGATCGACATCAGTTGCCCATTCATGATGTGCATCATGACGCCGCCGCGGGCGATGATTTCGTAGTCGTTCCATTCGTTCACTTTTACGTAGCCGCCGAGCGCGCGCTTGTCGCCGATATTGGCGACGAGGCGGTTGGGTTGGCCGGGCAGCGCCTGCGTGACTTGGCCGCGATAGGCGAGGATTCCCTGCATGGTGTTTTCCGAATACCATTGGCCGGTATAGTCGGCGGCTGACGCTCGAACCGGGAACCAGAAATCGGCTTGCGGGCCGGTCATCATGAACATCAGATCATAGGGCGGTTGGCCCGCAGGCTGCGGGCGCGTCCATGGCACACCGGTGGCGCTGCGATATTGGATGCCTCCGCCTCCGCCTTTTTCAATCTTCATCTGCAGCTTCAGATCGAAGTCGCGCGCTTTCTCGCCGCGATAGACGATGTAGTTGTTGCCTTTCGGCTTGCCCTCGAACGTTTCGCCGATCATCACGCCGTTTTCGATTCGCCAGATGGAGGGATCGGCGTCCCAGCCTGCGAAACTCTTGCCGTCGAAGATCTGCTTGTAACCGGTGTGCTCGTCTATGTCGTAAGGCGCCGGATCGTGAAATTTCGGCATGCCCACTAGCGTTTCGCCATGCGAGCCGATCTGCGGCGGACGCGCTGGAGGAGATACCAGAGCCGGCGGCACGGATTGGGCAGCCAGCACCATGGGAAAAATGGCAAGCAGCGAGCGTATGGGATGCGATGCGGGCATGGAGTTTATCGTGACATGCCGATCTTCTCCACCGCGGCTTCAAACGCATCCAGCGCGTCGCGGAAGAAGTGATCGCCGGCTTCGATCCATTCGAGACTCTTCGGCTCGGGCAAGCTCGAAAAAAATTCCTGCAATGCCGGCCGCGGGCCGAATTCATCGTGCGTGCTGTGAATGAAGTATTTCGGGACGCGGACCTGATAGGCGAAGTCGCGCTCCGCGATTCGGGTGGGAAATCCGGCCGCAATCACGCGCCCGATGGACGCTTCCTGCGAAGCTAAACGCAGAGCTACGCGCGCGCCGAAGGAGAAGCCAGCGGCCAATAACGGCAGTCCCGGATAGCGGCTTTCCAATTCGCGCAACGCGACGCGCGCATCGTCAGTTTCGCCGATGCCGTCATCGTATTCGCCTTCGCTTAAATTGACCCCACGATAGTTGAAGCGCAGCACCACACAGCCGGCCTTCCGCAAACCGCGGGCCAGCCGGTACACGACTTTGTTGTGCATGGTTCCGCCGAACTGCGGATGAGGATGGCAGACCACCGCGGCTTCGCGTGGATCGCCGTTTTCCGGTTCTTCCAGCAGCGCTTCGAGCCGGCCGCTGAGCCCGGCAAGAAAGAGCGTCTCAATTCGCCGCGCCATTAATTGGTGCGGTAGTTGGTGAACTGCATATCAATGCCGAAATCTTTGGACTTCAGCAACGCGATGGCCTGCTGCAGCGTGTCTCGGTCTTTTCCGCTGACGCGCACGGTATCGCCCTGAATGCTCGCCTGCACTTTCAGCTTGCTGTCTTTGAGGAGCTTGACCACATCCTTCGCCTTTTCGGTGGAGATACCCTGCTGAAGTGAAACCTCCTGGCGGACGCTGCCCCCCGAGGCCGGAATGATTTCACCGTACTGCAAGCCTTTCAACGGCACGTTGCGCTTCACCAGTTTCTGGCCCAGGATTTCCGTCACGGCTTTCAGCTTGTACTCGTCGGAGCTGGCCAGCAGGATCTTGTTTTCCTTCTGATTCAGCTCGACAGACGAATGGCTGGTTTTCAAGTCGTAGCGCGTCTGCACTTCCTTCGAGGTCTGCTGAACAGCGTTCAGAACTTCATTGAGGTCGATTTTGGAGACGATATCGAAACTGTTGTCAGGCATGTGGCGATGGGTCCTTCGTTCATAGTAGACGCTACTTACGATGCGACAGGGCCAGTACGACGCGCTCGGTAAGTTCTTCGATCATGGCGGGCATGGCGCTATCGAGCGCAAGCGTCACAGCCGCGCGAATGCTGTTTCGATCCAGGCCGCCGCCCGGAGCGGCGCTTCCGTTGTTCCTCGCGGCGGCGCTTTTTTCGAGCAGCTCCTGCACTGTACTCAGCAATGTGGAAGCTTCAAACGGCTTGCGGAGGATCACTTCGGCGCCGGCGTTTTTGGCGTCCTGCTCGTCGAACACATCCGCCGGCCCGGCTGCAAACACGATCGGAATGTCGCGATATTCCGGCTGGCCTTTCATGAAGCGCGCCAGCTCGAATCCGTTTTTGGTGGGCAAATAAACGTCGGTAATGAACAAATCCGGGTTTACATCGTTTAGCCGGCGCAGCGCAATGGCGCCGTCGGTTACGCTGACGACCTCAATGCCCTGAGATCTCAGAATCTGTTCGGCGAGGCGCAAGGCCTGCGGACTATCGTCAGCCAGCAGAATGCGGCTCATTCTTGCGCGGAATTGGAGCTTTGCGGAGCGGCAGCCGCCGGAGTTTGCTTCTCGGTTTCCTGCTTCGACTTCTTTTTCTTCTTATTCAGCTTTTCAATCTGCTTGGCCTGTTTTTTTCGCTGCTGCGCCAGCTCTTTATCGCGATTGGTCGGCAAGGGCTGCGAGGCCGCCGGATTCGCCACCGGCGCCGGAGCCGCCTCGGTGCCGGTAGTGCGCGCGTCCGGCTTGGTATCGAGAGCGCTGCTGCCGGTGACCTGAGTCGCGCTGACATCGGTGGTTCCGGTAGCCGCCGTGTTGCTGGCCGCCTCCTGAGTGTTCACAACCGGAATGCTGGCGGGAAGAGTTTTCTTCGGATCGGTCATGGTGGGGTTGCCGGAATGAGCGGCGTGGCTCACGTCGGGTCCGCCCTTTATCCACCCGAACGACTTATGCACCATGCCCGGGGCGTGATAATTTTCTTCTTCCCACTTTTCGCGCTCGAGCGCCGCCTGGTTGACGGGTGGAACCGGCAATTCCATGTCTTGCAGGCGCTGCTTCGCTTCGCCTGCGCGTTCACTTAACGGGTAATCGCTCACTACGCGGCCAAACATGTCACCGGCTTGTTTGCGAAAGCGCGGGCCCATCTTGGAGTAGGAATCGCCGGCCTCGTAAAGCGCTTCGCCGGCCCTGCTGTAAAGCGGGTATTGATCGACCAGCGCGTTCAGCCGGTTGGCTGCGGCCGGATTCATTTCACGCTTCCAGTAGAAGTTGCCGACTACGTACTCGTGCTCGGCCAGGCTCTCTTGAATGTCGCGTAATTTTTGTGTGGCAGCGGGCACGAATTTACTGTTGGGATAGCGTACCAGTATGGCGCGGCATTCGGTCTCGGCCCGCAGGGTCTGCAGCGAATCCCGATCGCTCTTGTCCATTTGCTTGTAATGGATGTCGCAGACACGGCTCTGCGCTTGGGCCGCTTCTTCCATGTCGGGATAGAAAAGCTGAAAGTCCTTGTATTCGGCTTCGGCTTGCGCCATACCATTGGGACCGCCTTCACGGAACCAGCTATCGGCAACGGCCAATTTGGCTTTCGCCAGATACTCGCTGGATTCGTAAGTGTTCATCAAGGTGTTGAGCGAAATGCGGGCGACTTCGTAGCGGCCGCGCTCGATATCGTGGATGGCCCGGTCAAAGAGAACTTTGTCGGGCTGCTGCGTGTCCTTGGTGATTGGCGTCTCGTACTTCTTGTGTATGCACGAGGCGAGCAGCGCGAGCGAAAGCGCCGCAAAGGCCGCCTTTTTGGTAAAGCGCGGCAAGAACTTGTGAAAAACCATAGAAAAGCTATACCCTGACTGAAAGCGCCTCTTCGGCGGCGCGCTGCATATCGCGGACCGCTTGCGCCGGATCGGGCGCGTGGAAAACCGAAGACCCCGCAACCACCCAATCTACTCCTGCCCGCGCCACATCCGCAATATTTTCCATCCCTACCCCGCCATCGATTTCGATGGCAAAATCCAATCCTCGTTGTTCCCGCATCCGCACCAGTTCCCGCACCTTCCGCAGGGAGTTAGGGATAAACTTCTGGCCCCCATAGCCGGGATTTACGCTCATGACCAGTACGTAATCCGCAATGTCGAGTACATTCTCCAACTGGCTGACGGGCGTTGCCGGATTAATCACTACACCGGCTTTCGCCCCTTGTTCGCGCACCATATGCAAAGTCCGGTCCAGGTTGCGGCAGACTTCCTCATGGACGCTGACGCAGTCGGCTCCGGCCTTGATGAAAATCGGGGCGTACGTGTCGGGATCCTCGATCATCAAATGATGATCCAGTTTGACGTGCGTGAAGCGCCGGATGGATTCAGTTATTGGCGTGCCCATGGTGAAATTCGGCACAAAATGGCCGTCCATGATGTCGACGTGGATCATACCGACGCCGGCCTGCTCGACGCGCCGGATCTCCTCGCCCAACCGTACAAAGTCCGCCGCGAATATGGATGGAAGAATCTGCACTCGGTTGAAGTCAGCCCCGCTCGGATTCAGGCTCTGCGCCCACGCACGCGCGCGGTTCACCTTTGTTTCCCGCACTTTGTGGAGCTACCCGCATGGTAGCACGAAAAATTCCGCCGTTTGCGTGAGCCTTCCGGGGGCAAATTCGCGCGGTAGCAGGTGGAGGAGTTATGAAAAAGCAGTATCCGCCAATCCGATTCGCTGCGCTGGCCTGCACCCTGATCGGAGACGCGTATCTCTGGTTCGGTTTTCTCCTCCTGTGAAGACCGCTTACTGACCGGACTGTGAAAAAATTAGGGACTGACTGAAGCGCCGTTCGGAAGCTTATGAAAATACAATCGCCTCAAAGCAGGCGCGGCTGTCTGTCCCTATTTTTTCACAACGGGGTTTGAGTTGAGCCGGGCGATAGAAAAGTGAAATACTAAGCAATACCACCAAGATGCGGGCTCGCCGGGGACCAGCTGTATGATCAGTGATCCGTTGCAGCTCCCCCCGGAAGGGCGAGCTGACACCACGGGCAGCCGTTGGACCGCCATCAAACAGCTTTTTGAGGCTGCCCTGGCGCTCCAAGGCGCCGAACGCAACGCCTTTGTGGAGCGGGAATGCGCCGGTGATGAAGAGATCCGGCGGGAAGTCCTGTCGCTGCTGGCGGCCTATGAAGAGACCGGCGACTTCCTGGAAAATCCACTGGGCTCGGCCCGATCGCTGTTCAATACAGACTCGCCAGGATCCCCGGCGGAACCGGCTGCACCGGGAACGCGAATCGGAGCTTACCGGATAGAGCAGGAAATCGGTCAAGGCGGCATGGGCGCGGTCTATCTGGCCACTCGCGCCGACAGTGAATTCGATAAACGAGTAGCGATCAAACTCATCCGCGACGGCGCTGCCAATGAATTCGCCATTCGCCGGTTTCGCAACGAACGCCAGATTCTCGCCCGCCTCGAAAACGCCTATATCGCGCGGCTAATCGACGGCGGCACCACTGACAAAGGACTCCCGTACTTCGTCATGGAGTACGTGGATGGCCAGCCGGTCACGCAATACTGCGACGCCAATTCGCTGGCCGCCAGAGACCGTCTGCACCTGTTTTTGAAAATTTGTTCGGCCGTGGAGTATGCGCACGAGCGCAACATCATCCATCGGGATTTGAAGCCGGGCAACATCCTAGTAAAGCGCGACGGGTCTCCGAAGCTGCTGGATTTCGGCATCGCCAAGATCATGGGCGCGGAGATTTCAAAGACCAATATCGAGGCGACGATTGCCGGTTTCCGCATGCTCACGCCCGCTTATGCGAGTCCGGAGCAGATGCGCGGCGATCCGGCCACACCGGCGAGCGACGTCTATTCGCTGGGCGTGATTCTGTATGAGTTGCTCTGCGGCGAGCGGCCCAACCTGGGCACGTTCGAACGCCGCGTCTCCGATAGCGATACGCAGGATGCGCATTTGTCGCTGCATTTGCGAGCGATCGTGTTCAATGCGATTCGCCTCGATCCGCGCGAAAGATATGCGTCAGTAGAGGCGTTCGCCACCGATATCCACCGCTACCTGAATGGCGCGCCGCCCCAGAGCGCCGCGCAGGCCTCATTTCTCCCGCAAGACCGTACCGCGAAGGTGTCGATCGCCATTCTTCCCTTCCGGGTTTTAGGCGATCAGAGCAATAGCCACGGTTTTCTGGCGTCGGGAGTCACCGATGCGCTGATCACGCGCTTGAGCCGCCTGGAGCGGCTCTCCATTCCGCCGCCGAGTGCAGTATTGAAGTATTCGAGCGGGATCGAAGCCGTCCGAGCGGCGAAGGATTTGCGCGTTCAATATGTTCTCGAGGGCTCGATCCATATGGCCGGCGAATACATGCGCGCCAGCGTGCAACTGGTGTTTGCCGAAGCCGGAATTTCGGTTTGGGCGGCGCAGTTCGATGAGCAGGCGAAGGATCTTCTGAAGTTTGAAGACTCGATCGCCGAGCAGGTAGCGAATGCGCTAATACCGCATTTGACGGGCGAAGAGCGCGAGCAGCTTACGCGCTCGGGAACGGCGAGCAGCCGCGCGCATGAATGCTATCTGCGCGGCCGTTGGCACTGGAGCCGCAGTTCCACCAACCAGGAAGAACTGGCGCAAGCGCTGGTGTGCTTCATGGAAGCGATTGCCGCCGATCCGAACTATGCGCGGGCGCACGCCGGCGTGGCGGATTATTATTTGCGGTTGGGGCTGTGGGGCGGTTTGCCGCCGGCCGAAAGTTTCGCGGCGGCATTGCAGTCGGCCGAAACCGCGGTGCGGCTCGATCCTACGCTAGGGGAAGCGCATGCCTCGCTGGCGTTTGCGCTCTGGGCCTACCGTGGCGATTATGCCGCCGCCGAACAGCATTTCAACCTGGCGATCATTCGCAACCCCGATTACGCCAGCGCGCATCACTGGTTCGGACTGCTGAATTCGGCGCGGAACCGCCCCGAGCTGGCGATTGCGAATCTCGAGCGCGCGCATAAGGTCGACCCGAATTCTCCGGTGATCGCCGCCGCGCTGGGCTTCGTTTATTACAACGCCAGGGACTTCCAGACTGCGCTGCGGCTTTTGCTGGACGCGGCGCGCGAACTGCGGAAATCTCCCGTGATTCAGGAGATGCTCGTCTGGTGTTACCTGCAGACGGGACAGAATGCGCAGGCGTTGGCGGCGGCTCGACGGGCTTCAGACTTGAGCGAGCGCAGCGCGGCAGCGCTATGCGCTCTCGCGCAAGCCGAAGTAGCGTGTGGCAATCGGCAGAGCGCGGTCGCGCTGCGAGACGAAATCGAACAATCGGCGAAGCAGCGTTATATTTCCAGCTACGACCGGGCGGCCGCCTTCCTGGCAACGGGCCAGACAGAGGACGCTCTGAGCTACCTGGAACTAGCGGCGGCGGACCGCGACTGGTGGATCACCTGGCTGGCGGTCGATCCGCGCTGGGATTCCCTCCGCAAGGAGCTGCGTTTTAAGAAGCTCATCCAGACTCATTCGGAAGCAAATTCGCCGCGTCACCGGGTTTCCTATGCGGGATGGGCGGCCATCGCCGCACTTCTGGCGCTCGTTTGTGCAGGCGCCTGGTGGACGGCCGATCGCAGCCGGCCGACGCCCTTCTCGGACCCGAAATTTACTAAGCTCACCTCCAACGGCATGGCCGATTCCGCCACCATTTCGCCCGACGGGAAAACATTGGTGTATACCGCCATGTTCGGCGCATCCCCGGGCATGCTGCGGCGCGACCTCGCCACCGGACGCTCCTCGGAACTCACTCCGCCGCTGTCCGGGTACGTGAGCGGCCTGGATTTTACTTCGGCCGGCGCGGAAGTAGCGTATGTCAATTTCGCACCCAAGCAGCCTGGCAATCGCCAGCTCTACGTCGTCCCGCTTTCAGGCGGCGCGCCACGCCGTGTGTTGGGAACTTTTCCGGGACCGGTTTCGCTGTCGTTCGATGGGCGGCGCACGGTGTCGGTGGAAGGAGACGATTCCGCTGGTCAGGATGACCTGTGGATCACCGAGACGAGTACGGGGCAACGCCGCCTGCTCACTTCCTACAAATATCCGGAGCGCTTCGTACGAACGGCGAAGCCGGCCTGGTCGGACGACGGGAATTTCATCGCCTACGCAGTGGAACAAAGAGACACGAAAGGTTTTCTTATCCGGATCTTTGTGATCAACGTCGAGACGAGCGCAAGGCGCGCCGTCGAGACGCCCCGATGGCAGGTGGTACAGAGCATCGCATGGACGCACGACAGGTCCGCCTTAGCGCTCACTGCGCAGGACCAGGAAGCGTCGTTTCAGCAGATCTGGTATGTACCGTATCCGCGAGGCGAGATTCGCCGCATTGGCAACGATTTCGAGAATTACTCTGGCGCCGCCGTGACCGCGGACAATTCCAAACTGGTTTCCGTGGAAGCGCAGACCGTCTCCAATATTTATGTGACCAAGCCCAACGATTGGACGCATGCCGATCAGATCACGCCGGGCAGCGGCCGCTATTTCGATCTTTCCTGGACAACCGACGGTCACATTCTCTACGCTTCCGATGCACGAGGCTCGGCCGATATTTGGATCATGAACCAAGATGGAACCGGCGAGCGGCAGCTTACTTCGAGTTCCGGTCGAAACTATGCGCCGGTATCGTCGTTCGATGGAAAGTCGATCGCCTTTCACTCCAACAGAAGCGGGAATTGGCATGTTTGGCGAATGAATGCGGACGGCAGCGATCCGCGCCAGCTCAGCGTTAGCCTTCGCGACGGCAATTGGCCGCAATTTACGCGAGACGGCAAATTTGTGGTGTTCCACCAATCGGATGCCAGGGGCGCATTCAATGTCTGGAAAACTCCCGCCGACGGCG
>JAICIH010000212.1 GCA_025924475.1 Bryobacteraceae bacterium | reverse complement strand
GCCGCTCGGCGAGGAGATCGGAGGCATTGCGGACCGCATCGACAAAATCATCGCGCAAACACAGATTCCCGAAGGCCTGAACGTAACTCTTCGCGGCATGGTGCAAGGTATGCGCGCTTCCTTTCGCAGCTTCGCGCTGGGCCTGACTCTTTCGGTGATTTTGCTCTATCTGATTTTGGTCGCGCAGTTTCGAAGCTTTATCGACCCATTCCTGATTTTGCTGGCCGTTCCACCGGGACTCACCGGTGTTCTTCTGATTCTTTGGCTGACCGGCACGACGCTCAACGTGATGTCGTTAATGGGCGTGGTCATGCTGACCGGAATCGCGGTTTCCAACAGCATTCTGATTGTGGAATTCACGCGCCAGTTACGAGAGCAAGGCATGCAAGTCGCAGAAGCAGTGGCGATGGCGTGCCGCGTACGTCTGCGGCCGGTGCTGATGACGTCTCTCGCTACGATCATCGGACTGCTACCGATGGCCCTCAAGCTGGGCGAAGGGAGCGAAAGCTATGCACCGCTTGCGCGCGCGCTTCTGGGCGGCTTGACACTCTCGGTGGCGCTTACCGTCTTTCTGGTACCCGCCGCTTACTTGCTCGTGTACGGGCGCAAGGATGCGCCGGCGCGGGCGTGAATAAGATGTACACGAAGCAAATGTCTGCCCTTGTCGTGCTTTTCTGCGGCCTGCTCGATTCCCAAACCACGACACCCTCACTAAGCCTGGCGGATGCCCAGGCCATGGCGCTGAAAAATCATCCACAGGTCCTGGCGTCGCAGGCGACTTATCAGCGAGACAATCAGATCACACGAGCGACGCGATCCGCCTACTATCCGACGTTAAGTGGCGACATCACGGGCGCGCAAGCGAATCTTAATAGCCGCTTGGGAGCAGGTGTGCTGAACGACCCTGCGCTATTCAGCCATTTTGGATCGGGATTTAGCCTTTCGCAGTTGATTACGGATTCTGGCCGTACGAACAATCTCGTGTCACACGCCAAACTTCAGGCGCAAGCGAGCGAGGCAAACTACCAGGCCACGCGCTATGACGTGGTCCTCGACGTAAGTCAGGCATACTACGACGTTCTGCTTGCCGAGCAGTTAGTGAAAGTCGCGCAACAAACGGTGGCTACGCGTCAAGCTGTCGTGGACCGGATTTCGGAATTAACCAAAAGCAAATTGAAGTCGGAAGTGGATCTCAGTTTCGCGCAAGTGAATCTGTCAGACGCCAAGCTGATGCAACTTCGCGCGGAGAATCGTCTCGCCAGCGCCTACGCAGCGCTGGGCCAGGCGCTCGGCAGTCAACAATCCATTCGCTATCGGCTCTCCGACCAACCTATGCCGCCCGCGCCTCCGCCGGATGCAGAACCGTTAGTGGCGCAAGCCCTTCAGAACCGGCCCGAGTTGGCAAGCTTGCGGCTTCAGCGCGAAGCCGATCAGAAATTTGCCTATGCGGAACGAGACCTGAATCGCCCAACCGTAAGTCTGGTCGCCGTGGGCGGCGCGCTGCCCTATATCCGCTCGGGAAATCTGAACGCGAACATCCCTGCCGGCTACGAAGCGGCAGCGGTAAACGTTCATATTCCAGTGTTCAATGGCCATCTGTTCAGCGCCCGGCGCCAAGCGGCCGAATATCAACTCAGCGCAACGGCGCAGCGGGTTCGCGGCCTGGAAGATCGTATCGCGCGCGATGTGCGCGCGTCGTGGAATCGAGCCAGAACTTCATTTGAAGCGATCGCGGCAACGCAGCAACTTTTGAACCAAGCCAACCTGGCCCTGGATCTGGCGCAAGGCAGATACAATTTGGGTCTGAGCTCTATTGTGGAACTCACGCAGGCCCAACTCGGCCAGACATCGGCCGAAGTGCAGAATCTGAATGCGAAGTACGAATACCAGGAAGCATACGCCGCGCTCCAGTACACGCTCGGATCACTGCACTAATACCAGCGGGAGGATGCGGTGAAGCGACTTCTCTTCGTCGGCTTCGGGGGCCTGCTGTTGCTGCTTGCCTTTACCGGTCTCAACGCACTTTCCGTTCTTACTAAGATTCAAACCCGGAACGAGAGCATCCGGGCGGACTACTTCAATCGGGACAGGATTCTCGAACAGCTCCGATCGGACATTTACCTGTCCGGAACGCACGTTCGCGATTTGATTCTCGAGCGCGATCCCAACTTGGCCGATACCCATCGCAAAGAACTGGACGATACGCGCCTGCGGATTGAAGCGAATGTGGCGGCCTACGAAAAAATTCTCCGGGGCGAAGAACGGGCTCCGTTTCAGCAGTTCACAGAAGAACTGAAGGCGTACTTCGATTCGCTTCGCCCGGCGCTCGAGTGGAACGCCGACCAGCGGCGAGCCTTGGGCTATTCCTTCATGAAGAATTCTCTTCTACCCCGGCGCATGGTGATTGTGCATCTCGCCGATCAGATTAGCGCCGTAAATCAGAAACAAATGGACGCCGGCAATAGACAGGTGGCGCTCTTATTTGCGGATTTCCGGCGCTCGCTGATCGTTCTGCTAATTCTTACGTTGATCGGCGGCACGCTGTTGGCGGGCGGGAGCGTCTATCGCATTTTGCGCCTGGAGCGTATATCCGCGCAGCGCTTTGACGAAGTCGCGCAAGCGCGAGGCGCGCTGCGGCACTTATCGGCGCGGTTGATTGAAGTGCAGGAATCGGAGCGGCGCGCGCTTTCGCGCGAATTGCACGACGAAGTGGGTCAATCGCTCTCGGCGCTACTTCTTGGCCTGGGCAATGTGGCAGCGATGATTTCTCCCGAAGCGAGTTCCGATGCGCGGGCCCAGCTTCACGATCTGCGGCGCCTGGCGGAAAGGACAGTGGCCGTTGTGCGCGACATGTCGCTCCTGCTGCGTCCATCCATGTTGGACGATCTGGGACTGATCCCGGCAGTGCAGTGGCAGGCACGGGAAGTATCGAGGACAAAGAATATCGCCGTACACGTCCATGCCGATTCGCTACCTGAAGATATTCCGGACGAATACAAGACATGCACCTATCGAATCGTTCAGGAAGCTTTGCACAATATCGTCCGCCATGCGAAAGCGAAGAGCGTACTGATTCACTTAGGTCAGCTGGGCGATAACCTGCTGCTTACGATTCAGGACGACGGGCAAGGATTCACGCCGGCCAGAGAAAAAGGACTGGGCCTTCTCGGAATGGAAGAAAGGGTAAAGCATCTGTGCGGCTCGTTTCGCATTGAATCGGCGCGCGGAGCGGGTACATCCATTCGCGTGGAATTGCCGCTATCGGAAAAAGATACGGCGGTGCCGGCGTGAGCCGAGTCCGTATCGTGCTAGCCGACGATCATACGATCATGCGGCACGGCCTTCGGCTGGTGCTCGAGCGGCAGCCGGATTTCGCGGTCGTTGGGGAGGCGAGCAACGGAAGAGAGGCCGTCGATATCATCGTACGGGAAAATCCCGACGTTGCTGTGATCGACATCGCCATGCCCCTGCTGAACGGTATCGAAGCCGCTAAGAAGATCACGGAGGAACGATTGAAGACCGCCGTGGTGATTCTTAGCATGCATTCGGACGAAAGCTATATTCTTCGGGCGCTGCGGGCGGGCGCTCGCGGATATTTATTGAAGGATTCGGCGGAAAACGATCTGATACAAGCGATCCGGGCGGTGTGCGCGGGCAAGGCGTTCTTTAGTCCGGCTGTGAGCCGGGTGCTGGCGGACGACTACCTGCGGCAGATCCAACAGCAGGGCGTCGAAGATCCATACGAATTGCTCACCGCGCGAGAACGGGAGTTACTGCAGTTGATTGTGGAACTCAAGTCGACTAAGGACATTGCGGGTTTGTTGGGAGTTAGTCCTCGCACGATTGATACACATCGCGGGAATCTCATGCAGAAATTGAATGTGCACAGCATTCCAGAGTTGATTCTGTATGCGATGCGAAAAGGAGTGATTCGCTAGCGTCAGGCCGGCAAAGCGATAAAATCAAGATGTGAAGCTTGGGATGTGGCTTTATCCCGCCATGGCCGATATTCAGAATCAGGTCGATGATCTGAACGGGCAGCTTGAAATCCTGCAGAGGAAGAATGCATTATGAAAAACATGGAACCTACCCGTCCCGACGAGCGTATTGACGAGGAAACGAAAGCGATACTCGCGGAGCGTTTGAAAGACATCGACAAGCAAGAAAAAATCGATGCCCGGCAGGCTCTGAGGGACATTCGCCAAAATCTCAAACGTCCGGTCCCTCGTTGAAGATTGTTGTCACGCGCCAGGCCCAGGCCGATATCACGCAGGCCGCTGAATGGTACGAGGCCAAAGGAGAAGGGCTGGGCGACAAGTTTCTGGATCGGGTCGGTGACGCACTGGACAGGATTGCGCTAAATCCTCACGGATACGCTGCGGTCTTCAGAGATTTGCGCCGTTGCGTTGTGCCGAGATTCCCGTATGCTTTATGGTTCAGGATACAAGGCGGAACTTTGATCGTCGCCTGCCTGCATTCCAAGCGCAATCCCTCTCTTGCGACCGAACGCGCTATGGGAATAGCTGAGCTTCCAAAACGCGACCTCTTTTGGAATCTGTTGGCGGAGAGGGGGGGATTCGAACTAGCGCTTCATCAGTAGGTATCTCAAAATCAGTGGCTTAGGGTTAAGTCTCACTGAATCAATTCGCTACCTCGCCCTCAATTGTCTAACCCTTCTCAATAGAGTCAGGCGTTTGAAACCAATTTTCACCGTTCTTGGACACCATGGACACCAAGAAGAGACAAAATTTACGGGGCGGGTTCAGCGGTCATCTTCTGCTTTCGGCCGCTCCTATTGTTTTTCACGGGATGACAGCTCCGAATATAGCAAACAGGAATCAGCCGTTGTGACGGCAATGGGAAGACAACCGTTACGACGGAGCCGCTGGCTCCATTGTATGGGACCCAAAGCTCGGCACGAGATACCCACGTCGGGATGGCGGGACTTTTTTTGGGTGGAGCGTAATAACTTCAGCGGATCATCGCGTCGCTGAGAACCTATTTCTCGAGGGTCCAATGGCGGCGCGTCCAGATCCCTTGTTCCGCAGCCAGTCCGCAATTTCCTCTGGATCAAACCGGATCGCTCCCGCAATCCGGAAGGATGGTATAGTGCCGTCTGCCGCCATTCTGTAGATGTGCTGCGGCGTAACGCCAAAGAGTTCTGCTAGCTCAGGGACCTTTAGAGCGGCTGTCCTATCTCCTAGATACTTAATCAGCATCATGCAGCAGGCCCCGAAAATAGCGGTCGGTCAATGATTTTTTGTGATCGGTTATCCAATGTGGTTCTCCTGTGCTGTACCGGCTGACCGCAGTCCCTGCATCTCCTGGCGCGCTTCATTATCGGCATTGGCGCAGTCCGAGCGGAATCGATGTTGAAAATGACGAAAGGCGGATTCCGGAGAATCGAACGCGTCTAGCAGTTGTGGGCTGGCCTGTTTAAGACACGTCGCTGCCGATCGAATCTGTTGTACGCTCCTAATGGCAAACCGAATTGGTTCGACCGCGACGCGTGCTTGGTAGGCCATTTCAAAATCCAGTGGTGAAGGATGGCGGAGTAGCTGCAGAACCAGGCATTGACTTCGGTATTGACCCGTCCCGGTCTCACCAAGTTTATGAGAGGTGCACATTGTATGGAGCTCAAAGGTCGGCCATCGTTGGAAATGGCCCACGTACTTCTTAACTGAAAGAATCCGATGATGCAAACGACCCGATGTCGAGCAGCGAAGACCCATTGCACGGAATGTCCCGCTCAGATTCATGGAGTGAGAGTTACAGAAGGGATTCAGCGTTTTCACATCCCAAGCCTCAGCGGCTTGCATGTTCGGTGTTCCGGACATCTCGGCCACGAGACAATCCAATGCCAGCTCGCGAGAAGCATGGCGGGCCTGGAAAAACAAAGGAGTGGGAGAGTTACCCATAAAACGTCAGAGGCGGAAAGGGCGCCTTACAATCACCCAGATTTATAGCCGGAAAGTGAAAATCATGCAAACAATACCAGAAGCTTCCGCATTCGGAGCACTACCGGGCAATGATGTCGAGTACCTTCCTACCGGTAGACGCTCCCTTCGTCGCGAGAACTTTTAAAAAGGGTTTACTGAACCCTGGATAAAAGGAGGAAAAGGAAGCCTGCTACCGTCCTCCCGACTTCACTGGCTCGTATCTCACAACGTCTCCTGGTTGAGCGAAGGAGACCATCTTGCGCGCGAAGTTTGCGGTGGCGCCGATCGCGACGTTCGCGTTAAACCAGTGGTAGCCCTGAGCCTGCAATTGTCAACGGGCCGTAATCGACCGTTACACGGAATTGAATCCCAGGAACGGGTATTGCTGCGTAGAGGCGCCGGCAACTTTTGCCGAAAAAAAATTAACCTGGAAATGCATTTCGGGCCAATGGGCACGTTGCTCTGGAAAAGAATTTTGTAGAATTTTGGGGTATAGCTCTGAATAGCGCTCGTTTTTTGGTTTTTGAATGCGCCGGATTTTCTCCAGAGCGGGTTTGGCGTTGGCTGCCATAGTAGCCGCGCTCGTAGTGATTGTCGTCACCGTCCAAATCGGAGAGCGAATCCGCGCGCTACTCTTACCACCGCCCGAAAAATTTCTCCGGCGCGCAGACAAAATGGCGAACAATGGCGAGTGGCTGGCAGCCGCTCCAGTCTACAAACAAGCGGAAGTGCTGTTTCACCGGCAGGGCAATCCATCCCGGGAGTTGTATGCGAAGGTCAGCCAAGCCCCTGCCGAGATCGAGTCTTCCCCCCGGTCGCTATCCGATTGGCTGGCCGTGCTCAATCAGGATTTGATGCTCCCCGGCGCCGCTGATCCCGACACCCGCCTACGGGTCCTCGAAATCAAAGGGCAGATCGAAACCAACTACGATGCCGCCCTCGCGCATGACACTTGGCTTGGAATACGCCACCTCGCGATTCAGCAGCACGAATTTGAACTGGCAAACCGCGCCTATGGAGAAGATGCCATTGCACTCTACATGCTGGGCGATATGGCGGGCGCAAGGAAGCAGGTGGTGCGGGCCTATGCTGCTGCGAAATACGTGTTTCGCGACCGCGCCGGGCAGGTCCGCTTCGCCTCACTGATCGGCACGGGAATGGCGGAAAACGGTAAGTACCAAGACTCCCTGCGGTATCTTGACGAGGCGATTGCGCTTGCGAAGAAGAATTCCGGTGCAGGGTATCCCAGCGTGGCCATCAATGCCAAGATCGAGGCGCTGCGCGGACTGAAGCGGTTCCCCGAAGCGCTCGCCTTATGCGCCGAAGCGATGCGGATACCGGAACAGTATCATTTGCGTGGGCGCCTGTATCAGGTGCTTGAGACGCGAGCGCACATTTTTGAGGACATGAGAGACCTGCGGCAAGCCACTCGCGACTATGGCCAGGCGGTCCAATACGCCAGAGAACTGGGCTACTGGCGCGGCCTCACGGAAACCGATGGTCCGCTTGCGCGTGTTTATGAAGAACAAAATGAGCTTGATACGGCTCTGAGAAGCGTCAACGAGGCGCTGGATGCAAACCAGCATATCCCACGCGAAATGTACTTCGCGCCGCGAAACCTCGCTATCAAAGCAGACATCTTGAAAAAGCTCGGTCGAGTGGCGGACTCCAACAATTTATATGAGCGCAGCCTGGCTCTCATCGATTCGCTCTTAATTACGGCGCCGACTCCCAATATCGTCAACTCCATTATCACCAGCCTGTCCGATGTTTATTCCGGATATTTCTCCTCGCTTTGCGAGCAAGGAAAATTTGCGCAGGCTTTCTCCGTCATTGAACGTGCCCATGGCCGGGTGGAAGCTGTGGCTCTCCAGAGCAAAAGGCATCTTCCTCCGCATGCTCCGACGGCTCAGGAGGAACAGCTAACTGCTCTCAATTTGCAATTGATCGCCACGGGCGACCAGAGGCGGCGCGACGAACTATCGAATCGGATTGCCGCAGTCGAGGATCAAATCGATTCCGATCCCTGGAGCCACGCCGTTGCGACGCAGCCGGCTTCCCTGGAAGACGTGCAAAATGATCTTCTGCCACAAGAAGTACTGATTGAATATGTGCTCGCAGAACCCGTCTCTTACGCTTTGGCGATTACCCGCACATCGGCGACCGCGTATGCTCTTTCAGGCCGGAGCGACATCGAGCCAGCCGTTCAGCGCTATATCGAACTGATCAGCAAGGGAAGCACGGATAACCAGCTTGCCTACCGCCTTTTTGAAAAGCTCTTACGACCAGTTCGTGAAATTCAGAATCACACTTCAGCGGTCTTCGTGCCAGACCGGTGCCTGCATCTGTTACCGATGGCTGCCCTGTACGATGGCGGCCGTTACGTTTTGGCTACTCACACTACCAGCATCGTTCCGGCGGCGACCGTGTTTCATATTCTTCGCACTCGGGCGCGGCTCGCTGCAACACGAGAACCGTTTGTGGGCGTTGCTCCGTGGACTGGGGAGAGGAATGTCAAGCACAAGCTGGTTGCCGCAATTTTGAATCCGTTACGGGGAGGCGGACCGCGAAGCACTGATTTCGTTCCTTTGCCGGAAAGCGAGCATGAAGTGGAGATGGGGCGCAAAAAGATCGACGGTTTGCTCGGAGCAAAAGCGAACCCGGCACAACTCCTGATTGGCGCTAACGCTACTGAGGAAAATTTCAAGAAACTGCCGCTGGCCGATTACCGTGTGTTCCATTTAGCGCTGCACGGATATACCGACATAGAACACCCAGATAGAAGCGCACTGGTCTTTGCACCGGATCCGCACGACTCCCGCGAGGACGGATTACTGCAAATACGAGAGGTTCGGCAGTTGCGTTTGAATGCGGCTCTGGTTGTGCTCTCAGCATGCAATACAGGCCTCGGCCCTACGGGAGAGGCCGGTATAGCCAATCTCTCGACGGCATTTCTCCAGGCTGGAGCCCAGACGGTTGTATCGTCTCTATGGGCTGTTGCGGACCGTGCCACCGGCGAATTCATGGATCAATTTTATTTGCATTTAGCTCCCAATGAAAGTAAGGCGGAAGCGTTGCGTAATGCGGAGCTAAATATGCTCACCTCGGGTCTACCGCCGTACTACTGGGCAAGCTTTGAGATCATGGGCGATCCAGACGGCACAGTCGCGAAAGGAAACACGTTATGAACCTGACCTTGGAACAGAAGCGCCAGTTACTCTCCAAAATCGATGAGAAGGTTCAGAAGAGATTCTATGACCCACAATTCAAGGGCCAGAACTGGACCGAGCTGGTGTCGCACTATAAAGACCAGATCATCCATTCTTCATCTCCGGAGGCATTTGAAGGCGCAGTCAGTACGCTGCTTTCAGAACTTCACAGCAGTGGCATTGGGCTCCTAGGCCGCGACACCAAGATCAGCTCGCGAAATTCGATTTCAGCCAGCTTTCGCACAGTCCCTGATACGCCCGATGGTGACCGTTGGGTTTTCCAAGATGTTCAGCCAGGCGGGGTGGCGGAGCGGGCTGGAATTCGACCAGCCGATGTCCTTATCTCCATTGACAGCAAGGCTGCTCTCCCACCCGAGCAGCCGGACTTTGAGATGGCTAAACGCATTCCGATTGTGATCTCGCGAAACGGAGAACACACGCAAGTTCATCTAGAGCTTCGTATTCCAGGTCCGAAATATCGAAGCAACCCGTACTCTGAGCCGCAGAGCGCCGTAGCGAACATGATTAATCATGATCTTGGCTACCTCAAAGTCTCGCTGTTTCCCGGCATGATTGGAATTGATTTCGCGAACCTCTTGGACACTCTGTTCGACGGAACCCTACAAAAGGCCGAACGGCTTATCATCGATCTTCGAGGGAATCCGGGAGGCGGCATCGGCGGCATTCGTTTGATGAGCTATCTGACCGCCGATAAACGGCCGATCGGCTACACCCTGGACAAAAAGTGCACTATCGAAGGGCGATGCGATCCTCAAGGTCTACCGCGCTTCGGCCGAATTCCCAAATCGAAATGGGGAATCCTGCCACTGGCGGTGCAATACCACAACAAGGAATGCGTCGTCATTGAAACGGAAGGTCGGGGCCCACGTGTGTTTCACGGAAAAATCGTGATTTTGATCAACGAGCATTGCACCGGCGCGGCCGAAATGGTCTCTCAATTTGCAAAGGAGAACCATCTGGCCACGCTGGTGGGCATGAAAACAGCCGGGCGGCTCAACGCACATTGCACCTTTAAAATCGGGTTCGGCTATCGTCTCATGATCCCGACGGGCGCATATATCAGTTGGAACGGAAGGCGTGCGGAAGGGCACGGCATCGAGCCCGATGTGCAGGTGGACTGGTCCTTTCGAGAAGCCCAACTTGGGCGCGACACCCAGTTTGACCGTGCGATCGAAGTCGTTGGGAATCTCTAACGTCTACTCTAGGCAATCGGGAGGACGGAAGGAATACCCGGCTTGGTCCTGATCCCGTCAACTTCCAAGGTGAAGAGGAAAATAGTAACTCGCACCCGCGTCCTCACTCCTGGTTGAAAGCCAGTACGATCCCTTGCTAAGGCCTGACAAGTCGACCATCACCGTAACAATCTGGCGCGGTCCATCCGCAACGGCGCGACCGACAGCTTTGACCAAGGTTGAGTTCTCACTGCGATCGCGACAAATGGCGATTTGATACACACCGGGCCGCGAAAAACGTGGAAGAATCACCTTTAGCTCGAGCGGTGCGGCCGGCAAATAAATCGTTTTTAACGGTTTCTGTGGCTCAGCACTGCGAAGCGTATCGGGTTCATCGAACAGATCCGCGATTCGTCGCTGGTGC
>JAICIH010000211.1 GCA_025924475.1 Bryobacteraceae bacterium | reverse complement strand
GCCCAACACCTCCGGCATGAAGAGTCCGAAAACTCCCATCAGCACGCCGCCGGCAACCGGTTGCAGCCACACGGTGGATGGCGGGAACTTACGGAAGCGAATTCGCAGCTTGAGCAGCAGCTTGACAAAGCACACTGAGCCGAGGCCGCCAATCACGCCGAGAATCGCATAAATTCCGAATTCGAGCGGGTTTACCAGCTTGTAAGCCGGGACATGAAACAAAGGTTGATCGCCAAGGATCAGGTGCAACACCATCCAGGACGTGGCGGAGCTGAGTACGACAGAGGCGAGTACCGGAGCGTGCAGGTCGCCGAGAATTTCTTCCAGCGAAAATAAAACCGCGGCAATCGGTGTATTAAACGCCGCAGCCAATGCAGCCGACGAGCCGACCGGGAGCAGCGCCTTCACATTTGTTTTGCTCAGCCCGAAGCGCCGGCCCAGGACCGACGCAATGCCCGCTCCGATTTGCACCGATGGTCCTTCGCGTCCGAGCGCGATGCCGCTGGCCAGCGAAATCGAGCAAGCGACGAATTTGCCGATGACGGTGCGCAGCGAAATATATCCGTCCTGAATGAAGAGAGCAAATTTGGTTTGCGGGATTCCGCTGCCGCGCGCGTTCGGAAAATAGCGGAACAGCAGATAACCGCTGACGAGTGTGCCCGCAACAGGAACCAGCAGGCGTCGCCATGCCGCTCCGCCAGGAGGATACATGCGTGTGGCAAGGCGTCCGGTCAGAAGAATGAACGCAACCACCGTAAGGCCGACTAACACGCCAATGACAATGCTTAGAACGATGGAGACCTGGTCTTCTGGATTGCGGAAACCGGTCCAGTTCAGGAGCTTTGACCGCAGCGAGAGCTTGACCATTACCTTACTGTACAGAGCAATGGCCGCTGAAATACTGCCGCTTAGCGCAAAGAACAGAGCCGCGACCGCGAGGGAGCGGACACCGGAAGTTGGTTAGACGGACTCCGGCACTACGTACGGCGAGCGATATTTGCGTTTGAACATCGCATTCGCTTCACGATCTCCGACGCATTCCATTTTTTCGGCGTCGAACGTGAGAGTACGGCCGAGTCGGTAGGAGATGTTGCCGAGATGCATCAGCGTCGCGGATTTTGCACCTTCCTCGATCGGCGCGTTGCGCTTGGCCGGATCGTTCGCGCGCACTGCTTCGATGAAGTTCTCCCAGTTGTTGCCGCCTTGTTCTTCAGCGGGTCCAGGATGGCGTTCTTTGGTTTTCGTATCAAACAGATACGTCCAATACTTCGTGTACCACTCGATGCACAAATAGCCTTTGCTGCCGTAGAAAATATTGCCTATGCTGCCGGTGTCGCCCTTATGGTTCACGCCGATCTGATCTTCGAAGTTCGTGGCCCAATGGCGGACTTCGAACGTCATTAGTTTGTTCTTGCCGCCTTCGCGGAATTCGTAAGAAACAGACAGGGTGTTCGGCGTTTCCTGATCGTCATCGAACATATAGTGGCCACCAATGGCGCTCACCTTGTGCGGATAACTGACGCCCAATCCCCAGCGCGCGATATCCAACTCGTGGATGCCCTGGTTGCCGAAATCGCCGTTGCCATAATCCCAAAACCAATGCCAGTTGTAGTGGAAGCGGTTCTTGGTGAAGTCGTGCTTGGGGGCGGGGCCCAGCCACTGATCGTAATGCACACCGGCAGGCACCGGCTCCACTGGCGCTCTCCCGATTGTGTCGCGCCATTTGAAGCAGAGGCCGCGGGCGTGATATACATCGCCGATCAAACCTTCGTTCATCTTTTGAATGGCATCGCGTATTGCCACGCCCGAGCGGCTGTTGGTGCCGTGCTGCACGATCTTGCCGTATTTCTTGGTGGCCGCCACAATCTGCTTGGATTCGAACACATCGTGCGAGCACGGTTTTTCGCAATAGACGTGTTTGCCGGCTTGCAGCGACCAGATGGTCTGCAGCGTGTGGCTGTGATTCGGAGTCGCAATCGAGATGGCGTCAATGGACTTGTCTTCGAGCAGCTTGCGGATTTCCCAATAGCTGGCCGGTTTCTTTCCGGTCTTTTTCTCGACCATGTCGAGACGGCTGTTCAGAATGCCTTCGTCGATGTCGCAGATGGCCGCAATTTCGACGTTCTTCATCTGCGAATATTGATTCAGATGCGCTCGACCTTGGCCTCTTACGCCGACGCAAGCGACCCGGACAGTGTCGTTCGGACTTGCCAGCATATGACTTTTCACCTGCGTGGAAGCCAACGCTCCCGCCGCGCCCATCACAAAATGTCTTCGGTTCATCGTGGTACCTGCTCGTCGAATTCGGGATTGCGAACCCTAATAAACACTATATCGGTACAGGCGTTGAGGGTAGATTGATGATGGAGCGGCCCGGTTGTAAACGGCGCCCGCGTCCGGCGAAACGGCAGAGTCTTCCGGAGCAGATCTCTCGCGTACCTGAGACTGCGCGATTCATCCGCACGGCGGCCCCGGCGTTTTTTCGAGAAGTTTCGAAAGACTACGCGCGGCCGGTAATTCCCGCTCCGCTGCGGCCGCGTCCCGAACTTTGGCGAGATCAAGGTTTGCACGCGGCTTGGCTCGGTCACAGCACGGTTCTGCTGCAGATCGATGGCTTCCGTATTTTGACCGATCCAGTTTTCAGCACGCGTATCGGACTGAGTCTCGGTCCGGTCACGCTCGGGATCAAGCGGCTTGTGGAAGTGGCGCTGCCTCTCGCAGACCTCCCACCGCTGGATCTCATTCTTCTGTCGCACGCACACATGGACCATTTCGATCTGCCGAGTTTGCGGCGGCTCGAGAATGCGCGCACGCAGGTGGTGACTGCTTCGCAAACTTCCGATTTGCTGCGAGTGCGGCGCTATGCCCGCGTGCAGGAACTTCACTGGAACGAGTCCGTCCGCGTGGGCCCGGCCAAGATCACCGCTTTTGAAGTGGCGCATTGGGGCGCCCGCATGCGCGGCGACGTGTATCGCGGCTACAACGGCTATCTTGTTGAATTGGGAAAAACTCGCGTCGTGTTCGGCGGCGATACCGCTCTCACCGCCAGCTTTAAGCGCCTGCGTACCACGCGGCCGCTGGATTTAGCCATCATGCCGATTGGCGCGTACGATCCCTGGATACGCGTGCATTGCAATCCGGAGCAAGCCTGGCAAATGGCGAATGACGCGGGCGCCGAGTTTGTGCTCCCGGTGCATCATCAGACGTTTCGTCTGAGCCGCGAAGCGAGTTCCGAACCGGTTCACCGTATTTTGCAAGCAGCCGGTTCGGCGCCGGAACGAATCGCTGTGCAATCGGTCGGCCAGGAGTTTCACCTTTAAGAGGCTGCTGAAGAAGCCTCGCATAACCTGGACACGCAGGCGAAAGCGCCTGCGCCACACCACAAATCAGTCGTTTGTGAACCCGTGGCGCAAGCCCTTTGGCCTGCGGAGCTTTTTTCAGCAGCCTCCTAAGGCTTGCTGGTCCGGGTAATCGTCTTTCCGTCTTCGAGCACTCCGCCCGAATCGGCGGCGGCCCTGGCCGGCAACGGCTTGTCCTCGCGCGTGAGATTCAGCATGAAAGGCGTGATCTGAAACGGCAGCTTTTCTTTCGCCGTTAGCGGAACCATTGCTGCGGTTTTCAACAAATGCAACTGATTCGACCAGGGATCTATTCGAATGCGGGACCCCAACGGCAACGCCGCAATTTGCTCGGTGTCCCGCAGTTTCAGCTCAGGGGCGCGATCCATCAGGCCGGGAAGGCGTAGCTCCCGATGGCTGTCGGCCATGCGATTGCCGACCAGCGGCGTAACCAGGTGCGGAACCTCGTTACTCCTTGCCGAGAGCATGCGAAGAAACAGGCCGGCTTTGGGAAGCGCATCTTTGTAGGGTGATTTGTTGAGAATCTCGATCGCCTTGGTATCCGCTGCCTGTTCCTCTTCCTTGGTTCTCGCCACGGCGATGCTTTTCAACGTGGCCGGATCGTCGAACAGGAGCCGATCCGCAAAAGCGTACTTGGTCTTCATTGAGTGGCCGAGGGCGATATGCGCCAGCTCATGCGCCAGCACGGCGGCGAGGGAAGCTTCATCAGGCAGCACGTCGATCAACCCGCGGCTGATCAGGATTGTATGATTCACGGCGATGGATTCGAGCGGCGTTGTCAGCAGCACCCGCGCGCGAATCGGCGGATCGAGATAAATGTTGTTGGTAACTTCCAGATTGTTGAGCACCGTGCCCAGTACGCGATCGACTTCGCCGGTTGGCGCGAGTAATCCCGCCCGCTGCAGCCTGTTAGCGACATTCACAGCGGACTGCTGCTCCCACATGCGGAACGATTGCAGGGGAGAATTTTCGAGTGACGTCCCACTTGAATCTTGCACGCCGCCGGGCACATCGATCGACATGCTCGTAAAGATCTGCTCGTCGCTTTCTCGCGAACGCTGGTAATCCCAGAGACGAGTTTGCGCGCGGACAGGCGGCGTATGCGTTACTCCGCTGCGGCCGCTCTCATCCTGCGCATAAATGAACGAAGGAAGCCACATTCCGCCTGTATTCAGGCGCCAGGAATCGAAGTGAGATAGATCGTGTGACGGCGCGGGAATATAGGTGCCGTTGAAGCGGACGATGTTGTAGTCGCGATCCTCCACCCACAGGCGGCCTGCGAAACGGCGCTTGCCGGCCTCCTTCTTCGGTTTTACGTCGATGACCAGACAGCGCACTTCGCCCAGGAATTCGCGGCCTTCGAGTTCGAAATCATAATGTGTCCGATCGAAATCGGCGACGTCCAGAAACATCTGATCAGCGAAACCGCGTCCATAGTACTCTTTGCTGAACATCGCCGTGAAAATGCGCGGGATGTTCGCCAGCGTAGAATTCGGCAGGTAGGATTTGTCCACGATGCCTTCTGTTAAATTCAGCCGCCCGAGAAAGTAGTGGTCCTTGCGAGGGACGAACTCCATCTCCGGATCGGTCTTCAGTTCCTGGACATAAGTCTCAATCACCGGTTCTTTGTCGCGCAATTTTCCGATCAGAGCGCGTTCATTGGCAACCGCGCGGTCTACCGCTTCCGCAAAATTTTTGGGAGGCGTACCGGTTTGCGCGAAAGCTGCCGCCGCCATTATCCAAGCGCAAGATAAGACGCACAGCGCAGTCTTACGAATACTTTCAACCAACATGCAAATGATACTTCCCTTACGTCAGCGCGAATGTGATGCGAATGGTGGCGGGCGTGTCCACCGGGACTCCTCCGCGCATGGCCGGCTTGAATCGGACCAGCGCCGCCGCTTGCTGCGCCGCTTCGTCCAAACCGTGCCCGAGGCCACGCAAAACGCGGCCCACCCGAATTTCCCCACTCGCAAGAAACACTACTTCAAGCGATACTTCACCCTCTACTCTCGCATCCCGCGCATCTTTCGTATAGACCGGTTTTGGCTTAAAAAGTATCTCGACAGGCGTATAGGTACTAGTTTCTGGATGACCCGGCTGCTTGGCTCTATTGACGGCAGTTTGATCGCCGAAACCGCCGAGTTGCACCGGCCCGCCGCCGCGGCCGCCTCCTCCGCCTGGAGCGCCGCTCTCCTCTCCAAACGCGCCCACAGAAACGGTACGTCTGGTGGCGCTGGTAACGGTTGCCGCGCTTTGGTCGAATGCGCCGGTGTGTACTTCGGCTTTCGGTGCGACGGGCAATTCGGCCGTCAAGGGAGGCGCTGCATGTTGCGGCACATCCAGCGTGATCGCCTTGGGAGCTTCCGGAATTACGTTCGCCGATCGCGATACCGGCTTCACGGCTGCGGGAGGTGGCACGAATTTCGGAAGCGCTGCCGGAGCGGGCCGGGTTGGAATGACGGGCAGCTTTACCTCATGTTGCGGTTGAAACCGCGGCGGCGAAATCCGTTGAGGCAAAACCGGCGCAATCAAGGCGACGCTTCGGGACGGCCGTTCGGTACGTTTGACAACCGGGACAGTCAGCGCAACGAGCAGGGCGGCGGCGCACACGTGCGCCAGCCCGCTCACTATATAACTCTGCCACGACCGCTCCATCTCCTCAACATGGTAGCCCTTTGAGCAAATGATTTATCGCAGCGTTGCCGTAAGATCCTCTGACTGCGCATTTTGGGCTGCGTTACGGATATCTTCAGGCAGAAGCACTTGATATCCGTTCACGCGTCCTTGGATGAAAATTTTATCCAGGTAGTAGTTGTTGCCGATCTTCAACAACGATACGTGAGTTGTATCTGCCCCACCGATTTTTTCGGCGTCGACTGTGGTGAACGTCGTTTTGAAGTGCAGGTTGTTTTTCCCATAGACTTCAAGAACGTTGTTGTTGGCCTCAGCGCCACTCATAGTTTCGATGGTGTATTGTCCTGGCGCCAGGACGTCGCCTTGCACGTGTACGGGATGCGTAAAATGTACGAACATTGTGTCACGCGAATTGACCGCGAACAGCGTGGCGACGCTCAATGAAGCAACTGCTACAAGCGATAATCCAAGTTGTTTTGGCCGTATTCTCATTTGTTCTCCTCCAAAGTGTGGGACTGTTGGACCGGCTCGTTGGTACCGGAATCCGGTGTTTTTCGGAGGTAGCAACGCGCGCTGTTATACTCGGTAAGTTCCTGCATCCAGCTGGAGTGGCGGAACTGGCAGACGCACGGGACTCAAAATCCCGCGACCTTCACTGGTCATGTGGGTTCGACCCCCACCTCCAGCACCATGGACCCTGCTAAACGCGCTTCGCAAATACGATAATGTTGCCCGCGGGATCGAACACACCGATTTCGCGCATTCCATAGAAAGTTGTACGCTCCTCCATGGCAATCGGATAGCCGCGCAGACGCCGCAACACATCATCAAAATCGTTTACCTCCACAAACAGCGAGGTGATGCGCAATTCTTTTCCGACGGCAAATTTGGGTTCATCCTTGCGGACGCTCTCTTTGGTTTGCAGCATGACCTCCGCTCCTTCGCGCACCAGAATGACAAAGCCGAGGCGGTCTCCGTCGGGAACTTCGACGGTCTTTTCAAATCCCATTCGCTCTACCCAGAAGGGCAGGGAACTTTCGATATCGTCCACAATCAAAACCGGAGTTATTTTCATCGGCTATCATGCTAGCCAAGCGCGAGAAGCCGCGCTAGGAAAAAGCGGACATGCCTGTGTACAGTGAAATTCCCGCCCCGCACAGCCTTTCCGATGCAATCGAGTGCTTTTGGCACTCGCGGCAGACGAGCGGCACGGCCGTTATGCATCGGGTGGTCCCGGATGGATGCACGGATTTGCTTTTTATTCGAAGCGGAGATGAGCTGGTCTTGCAGGTGGTCGGTGCTATGACGCGGTTTCAAGACGTTCGCCTGGAGCCGGGAGCAGAATTTCTAGGAGTGCGGTTTCGGGCGGCAATGGGCGCGGCGCATCTCGGTGTGTGTGCCGGCGAAATCGTGGATGAAGTCGTAGACCTGGAATGCCTTTGGGGCGCGAAGGGCCGCCGGCTTCGGGAACGGCTAGCGGTGGCGAAATCGGTTTCCGCTCGTGCGGCTTTGATAGGCGAATGCTTCCCAATTGCCAGTGCTCGAACGCCCGTGCAACAAGCTATCGGGATGCTGGAGCGCGCGCGCGGCCGGCAGCAGCTCGATACACTCGCGTCGCAGTGCGGTTTAAGCATACGCCAGTTCCGGCGGCGCTGTGTCGAAGAGTCCGGATTATCTCCGAAGCTGCTGGCGCGAATTCTTCGTTTCCGATATGCCTGGCAGCGAGCTGACGCGGAAACGGGAGAGCAAGCCGGATTGGCCGCCGAATGTGGCTATAGTGATCAATCGCACATGATTGCCGAATTCCGCCGGTTCTCCGGCCGAACGCCGGCTCAGCGCACGAACTGGTCTACGAACGCTTCTCCCAATTCGACCTCGACATAGTGCTTGCGGCACATATCGATCTTGCTGAAGACATCTTCGAAGCCGGTGTGGTTGCCGTGCTCATCGACGTAGTACATGCAGCCGGAGATGTGGAAGAACGTGATCATTTCCTCTTCGCTTGCGTCCACGGTGAGCGTATGCGTTTCGCCGGGCGGCTCGAACACGTAATCGCCCGCGCGCGCCACCCAATTGTGCTCGAGATAGCGCCATGAACCTTTGATCACGTAACCGTGCACCGGCGCGGGATGGCGGTGGCGGCTCAAGATGCCGGCGCGCCGCACTCGCAGGAGGTTGCACCACTGCCCGTTCAAGGTGTTGAGCATGAGCGGGCGGAACCACACGTTAGGCGCTTGCGGAACCCAGACGCGCTCGTCTTCGGGCACCGCTGCTGTCACGATTTGCTGTGGGGAAAGGGGATGGGTGGACTGCATGATCGCTGGCTTAAACAGCCGAATAGCCGCCGTCCACGGTGACGATTGCGCCAGTCATGAACGAAGCCGCCTCGGAGCACAAGAATAGCACTGGTCCGGCGACGTCGCCAGGAAGGCCCCAGCGGCCGAGCGGAGTGCGCGCCAGAAGTTGATCCGATCGGGCAGTGTCGTTTTGCAGGGCGCTCGTGAGGCGCGTGGCAATCCAGCCGGGCGCGACTGCATTCACTCGAATGCCGTCCGCGGCCCAAGCGGCCGCGAGCGAGCGGGTCAGTTGGGCCACGGCGCCTTTACTCGCGCTGTAAGCGGGCGCGCGTGGGGCGCCGAAGAAGCTGAGCATGGAAGCAATATTCACGATGCAGCCCTTGGTTGCCGCAAGTTTCGGGCGCGCCGCCAGGCACGCGCGCATGACGCCTGTGAGATTTACATCGAGCACTTGCGCGAACACGTCCAATTCGAATTCGTCATCGCGGCGAATGATGCCGGCGGCGTTAACCAGAACGTGAACCGCGGGAATTTTTTCGAACAGGCGCTCGATTGCCTGGCGGTCGGCCACGTCCACAATTTCCGTTTCGACATTCGGAATGGGAGGGTCGATGGAAGGCAAGCCGGCGGCGACTACTTTCGCACCGGCTTGTTGAAATGCGCCAGCGATGGCATGACCAATTCCGGCGGTTCCTCCGGTGACGACGACGGACTTCCCCGCGAAATCGAACATGCCAATTAAACGTGCGGCAGCGCCACGCGGCGCGCGACCTTCACCGCTTTGTTTTCGAAGATTTGCGAAATGACGTTGTCGGGCACAAGCTGATCGGTCTCGACAATGGATATCGCGATGAGCGGTTCGCCGTCCTTGCGCGCTGACGGATCCTGCCGGCCGAGCGCGAAATTGGCGATGTTGATGCCGTTCTTTCCCAACACCGTTCCCAGGAAGCCGATGACGCCGGGAACGTCTTCGTTTTTCGAATACATCAGATTGCCGTCCAGCGTGGCTTCGCAGGAAATATTCTCCACTTGCAGCAGGCGCGGTTTATCGAGCACCACCGCACCTAAGGCGGAAGAGCAGCCGGTATCGGATTCGATCTCGATGCGGATCGCATCCATGCGCCCCTGGTCGGGCTCAAGCTCTTCCACGACGCGGTAGCCGCGCTGCGTGGCGATTTGCATCGCGTTTACCACGTTGGCGCGGTATTCGAGCGAGCGGCTGAGCACGCCGGCCAGCCCGGCGTTCCGCAGAATCTGCGTGTTGTTCTCGGCGAGCCGCCCGCAATACACAAAACGAATCGTATGTGCATTGCCGCTGGCGATGTGACTTACGAACAAGCCGAGGCGCTCGGCCAAGTTCACGTAAGGTCGGAGCGCGCGATATTGCTCCGCTGTCATAGCCGGCATGTTTACGGCGTTCAGCGCCACGCCGCTTTTCAGGTACTCCAGCATCTGCTCGACGATCCGGATGCCGACGATTTCCTGCGCTTCTTCGGTTGAACCGGCAATGTGCGGAGTCGCGATAATCGGGTCCAGACGGAACAACTCGTTTTCGCCGGGCGGCTCTTTTTCGAAAACGTCGAGCCCGGCGCCGCCGACTTTGCCGCTCTCCACGGCCGCCTGCAAATCTTTCTGATCCACCAGTTCGCCGCGCGCGCAATTGACGATACGGACGCCGTCCTTCATTTGCGCAAACGCACTGGCGTTGAGCATCCGGTTGGTCTCCGGCGTCAGCGCCACGTGCAGCGTAATGAAGTCGCTTTGCCGGTATAAGTCAGCGAGCGAGACCAGCTCGACACCGGCAGCGCTAGC
Organism: Bryobacteraceae bacterium; assembly: GCA_025924475.1. Classification (GTDB taxonomy): domain Bacteria; phylum Acidobacteriota; class Terriglobia; order Bryobacterales; family Bryobacteraceae; genus Bog-105. The sequence continues at coordinate 705 of JAICIH010000211.1, read as the reverse complement.
GCTCTGCGCGCTCACGTAGGGATCGTGCCCGATAATCCGCATTTCAAACGGCTTCGCGCGCTTGACCACTTCACGTCCGATGCTGCCCAGGCCGACAACGCCAAGTGTCTTGCCGCGCAGCTCATTGCCGAGAAACTTCTTCTTCTCCCACTTGCCGGATTTGGTGGAGGTATTTGCCTGCGGCACCGCGCGCGCCATCGATAGCATAAGCGCCAGGGTGTGTTCGGCAACCGAGATGGCATTGCCGCCCGGCGTATTCATGACCAGCACGCCCGCGTCGGTTGCCGCCGGCAGGTCTACATTATCGACGCCCACTCCGGCGCGGCCGATCACTCGCAGCTTGGGCGCGGACGCAAGAACATCTTTGTCGACCTTTACCGCACTGCGTACCACCAGCGCATCGCAATCGGCCAAATGCTGGCGGTACGTTTTGGGATCAGCGATGACAACTTCCCAGCCGGCTTGCGCGTGCAACAGCTCGACCGCGGCCGGCGCCAGCGGTTCCGCAACAAGAATTTTCATGACGGTCAGTTGCTCAGCGCCATTTCCGGCTTCGGCAGCGCCACTTCGGCGTAGACCGCCTGCGCGGCAGCTACGCCGCTTCCGAAGCGCACCGGACGGCCGTGTGCCGCGAGGATGATTTCCAACTCGGCAATCACAGCGAACAGATCGTGGAAATCGAAATACCCCAGGTGCGCCAGACGG
>JAICIH010000210.1 GCA_025924475.1 Bryobacteraceae bacterium | reverse complement strand
GTACAATCGTCACCTTGATGAGGAGCAGTAGCGAGATCATCGCTCCTCCTTTTTCGCGAGCGCACCGGCGGCCGATTTTCGCTTGGCCTTTTCGATCAGCTCCGTCAGCTCATCCAGTTCGCCGGGACTGAGACGGAACGCTTTGGGATCAAGCAGAGCGGCCACCGCCTGCCGCGCCGATCCATCGAAAAACGTCTGCAAGACCCGCTGGAGCGCGCTCCAGCGAGCCGCGTCGCGGGCCAGCACAGGCGTGTAGACATATCGCAGGCCCTCTTCGCGGTGCTGCACGTAGCCTTTCCGCTCCAACACGCGCAGAAGTGTACGCACTGTCGAATAGCTAGGCGAATCGGGTAGCCGCTGTTGAATTTCGGGCCCGGTGGCGCGTCCGGCGGCGAACAGGATATCCATAATCTGACGCTCCCGGCGGGTGAGTGAAACTTCAGGGGAAATCTTCATACGGCGGCATGCTAATTATTTCGCTGCCTGTGTAAAAATTAACACCATCCATTAGCCTTGTCAAGCGCAAACGCCGCGAATAGCATTGTGATATTGTTGCTATGCAATGTCCAAAGGAAAAGCGCCTGAGCAGAAGCGATCGGAGGTTCTGCAGGGCACGCTCGATTTGATGATTCTCAAGACGCTCGACGCCATGGGACCGCTTCATGGCTATGGGATCGCGCGCCGGATCGAGCAATTGAGCGAGGACGTCCTGCAGTTGAACGAGGGCACTGTCTATACTTCGTTGCTGCGCCTGCAGCAGCAGGGGTGGATCTCATCAAGCTGGGGTGCTTCTGAGAACAACCGCAAGGCGAAGTTCTATGCGATCACCAAGAGCGGACGCCGGCAGCTTGTGGAAGAGACGGAGAACTGGGAGCGCATTGCAGGCGTGATCGGGCGGGTGCTGCAGGCGAGCGGAAGCTGACGCGCCGGTACGGGTCGGGCGACCTTCTCCACATAAAATTTGCATAATTAATTAGCGCGTTCTATGTGGATTGTCCGGCTTGCTCTCCGTCGTCCTTACACGTTTGTGGTGATGGCTGTGGTCATCGCTATTCTCGGAAGCGTCTCGATCGTCACGATGCCGGTCGACATCTTCCCATATATCGATATCCCCATCGTGAGCGTGCTGTGGGTGTATGGCGGGCTGTCTCCGGAGGAGATGGAGAAGCGCGTCGTCACCGGTTTCGAGCGCAGCCTTACGGCCAACGTAAACGATATCGAGCACATCGAATCGCAATCGTATAACGGCTACGCGGTGGTGAAGGTCTACTTTCATCCGAACGTCAAGATCGACATGGCGGTCGCGCAGGTGACCGCCACGATGCAGAGTGGATTGCGGCAGATGCCGCCGGGCATGTTTCCCGCCAACGTATTGAAGTACGACGCTTCGAGCGTTCCGATTCTGCAGCTTGGGCTATCGAGCAAGACGCTGCACGAGCAGGAGATCTTCGACCTGGCCAATAATTTCGTCCGGACACCGCTCGGCACCGTGCAGGGCGCCTCCGTCTCTTACCCGTTAGGCGGAAAGCAGCGGTCGGTCATGGTGGATCTCAATCTGGACGAACTCTATGCCAAACAGCTTTCGCCGATCGATGTTTCGGACGCGCTCAATCGGCAAAACCTCATTCTGCCCGCGGGCACGGCGAAGCTCGCGCAAACGGAATACCTGATTCGCGTGAACAGCAGCCCGCTGGAACTCGACGAGCTGAACGATTTGCCGATTAAGACGGTGAACGGCGCGACGGTGTACATCCGCGACGTGGCGCAGGTACACGACGGATTTCACGTACAGAACAACATCGTGCGAACCAACGGCTCGCGCGGCGTTCTTCTCACGATTACCCGTAACGGGCAAGCGTCCACGCTCAAAATCGTGAACGCCGTGAAGGCCGCTTTGCCGCGTATTCTCGCGAATGTGACGCCCGAGCTGAAGGTGACGGCGCTGGCCGATCAATCGATCTTTGTGCGCGCGGCGATTCGGGGCGTGGTGCGGGAAGCTCTCATCGCGGCGGCGCTCACCGGCGCGATGATCCTGCTGTTTCTGGGAAGCTGGCGCAGCACACTGATCGTCTGTATCTCAATTCCTCTCTCCATACTTACGTCGCTGTGCCTGCTGGGCCTCTTGGGGCAGACGATCAATGTGATGACGCTGGGAGGGCTGGCGCTGGCGGTCGGCATTCTGGTGGATGACGCCACGGTGGAAATCGAGAACACGCATCGGAACATGGCGATGCGTAAGCCGCTGCTGCGCGCGGTGCTGGATGGGGCGCAGCAGATTGCGGTACCGACGTTTGTGGCTACGCTTTCGATCTGTATCGTGTTTGTGCCGGTATTGCTGCTGACGGGAACCGCCCGGTACCTGTTTACGCCGCTCGCCATGGCGGTGGTTTTTGCGATGCTCGCCTCCTACATGCTGTCGCGGACGTTGATTCCGACCATGGTGGCGTTTCTTCTCAAATCCGAAGTTCACCTTTACCAGCAAGGGGCGCATGGGGAGACGGCGGAGGCTAAAGGCGTCTTCTGGCATCTGCACTATATGTTTAACCGAGGATTCGAAGCCCTTCGCGTCCGCTACATGGGTTTGCTCGAATGGTCGCTGCGGCGCCGCGGGCCGGTACTCACGGCTTTTATGGGCGCTTCCGTTCTTTCGCTCGGGTTGTTATGGCTGGTCGGCGAAGATTTCTTCCCAAGCGTGGATGCAGGACAGATGCGGCTGCATGCGCGCTGTCCGGCCGGCACGCGCATCGAAGAGACGGAAATCATGTTCTCGAATGTAGAACGCGAAATCCGCAAAGTCATTCCGGCGGAGGAAATCGATGCGCTGATCGATAATATTGGGATTCCCAACAGTTGGACCAGCATTGCGCAAGGCGACATTCCGACGATTTCGAGCGCAGACGGCGAAATTTTGATTTCGTTGCGGAAAGAGAAGCATGGCGCTACGCGCGATTACGAAGTGATGCTTCGTAAGCGGCTGGGCGAAAAATTTCCGGAGATGAGTTTCTTCTTTCAGCCAGCCGATATTACAAGTCAAATATTGAATTTCGGCCTCCCTGCCCCGATCGATCTGCAGATTGTCGGGCGCGATTCGGAGGCCAATTACAAAATCGCGCAACAACTCGCGGCGAAAATCGAAGCTATTCCGGGCGCCGCCGATGTCCATGTCCACCAAGTGATCGATCAGCCGCAGATCCGGTTGAATGTGGACCGGGCGAAGGCTTCGCAAGTGGGCTTGACGCAGCGCGACGTCACCAATAGCATGCTGATCTCGCTCACCGGCAACGGCTCCGTGGCGCCGAATTTCTGGATAAACTGGGCGAACGGGGTAAGCTACGGCGTAGGAGTGCAGACGCCGCAATACCGCATCAATTCTTTGGACGCGTTGCTGCGCACGCCGATATCGGGAGGCAATGAAACAGAGACAAATCTCCCGGGCGCCAATGCCGCTATCGGCGCATCCCCGAACGGCGCTTCGCAGGCCTACGGGAATCCCGGCGCGATGGCGGGCAATACGCAGTTGCTTTCGAATCTGGTCAGCGTGCAGCGCGAATACGCACCGGTCATTCTGAACCACTACAACGTATGGCCGGTTTTCGATGTCTATGCAAATGTTGCGCGGCGCGATCTGGGAGGCGTGGCGGCGCAGGTCAAAAGGATTATGCGCGAGGCGGAGCCGCAACTTCCACGCGGTACAACTTTGGATCTCCGCGGGCAAATCGAAACGATGGGATCGTCCTTTTTCCGTTTGGGATTGGGCATGATCTTTGCGGTGGTACTGGTGTACCTGCTCATGACGGTGAATTTCCAATCGTGGCTCGATCCGTTCATTATCCTGACGGCGCTGCCGGGCGCGCTGGCCGGCATTTTATGGATGCTTTTCGTGACGGGCACAACGCTGAGCGTGCCATCGCTGATGGGTTCCATTATGTGTATCGGCGTGGCGACGGCCAACAGCATTCTGATGGTGACGTTTGCCAACGATCAGCGTGAGTTCATGCCTTCGGCGCGCGAAGCGATGCTTGCCGCCGGCCATGCGCGCATTCGGCCGGTGCTGATGACGGCCACGGCGATGATCCTCGGAATGCTGCCTATGTCGCTGAGTTTGGGAGAAGGTGGAGAGCAAAATGCGCCGCTCGGACGCGCCGTTATCGGCGGCCTTCTGTTTGCCACTGTGACAACACTGTTCGTTGTTCCGATTATCTATAGTTATTTGCGAACGAAACCTCCGGTAGATCACGAAGACAGGCTCCGGCATCTCGACCTTTAATGCGATCCATCAAACCAAGTGAGAGCGAATCCGACGAAATAGAGCTGCAGGCGCGTCCGCAGAGCCGGTGGCATCCTTCGAACCACACCATCTGGGCAATCGCGTTGGCAATCGTTGTTGCGATCATCATCGCGTTTCTCGGCGGGTATATTCCGCTCGCAAAGCGGAAGGCGTTGATTGCGGGCGAGGCGCTGGAGCGGCAAGAGGCGCTGCCGCGGGTGCGGGTGGTGCAACTGACGCGCGCGCCGCGGGCAAGCGAGATGGACTTGCCCGGCAACATTCAGGCCATTACCGAGGCTCCTATTCTGGCGCGAGCCAACGGGTATATCAAGCGCCGAATGGCGGATATCGGCGACCGTGTGGCGGCCGGCCAGCCGCTCGTGGAGATTGAAGCGCCGGAATTAGACGAGCAGGTCCGCCAGGCGCAGGCGGCACGAGAGCAGGCGCGGGCGGGATTGGAAGGCGCCCTTGCCAATCTGGAACAGGGAAGAGCAAACATGGAGCTTGCTCGCGTTACTGCGCAACGCTACGCCAACCTTGTTACACAGGGCGCCGTGTCACGGCAGGAGAACGATGTCTACCAGGCGCAATATCAAGCGCAAACAGCGAGTGTGAACGCGCTCGAAAAGGCGATTGCGGCGCAGCGCAGCAATGTGGGGGCGGCAGAAGCGAACCTGGCGCGCCTCGAAAGCATGCGCAGTTATCGGCTGGTAAAAGCGCCGTTTGCCGGCGTGATCACGTTGCGCAATGTAGATGTTGGCGCGCTGGTGACCTCGGGTAGCACGCTGTTATTCCGCATCGCCCAAATGGAGACCCTTCGCATCTATATAAATGTTCCGCAGTCGAATGCCAGCTTTATACGGCCGGGCGAAACCGCTACGCTGCGAGTTTCCAACTTGCCGGGGCGCATTTTTACGGGGGCCGTTGCGCGCACCGCCAATTCTCTCGATCCGGGAAGCCGCACGATGCTGGTGGAGGTGCATGTGGCGAATCGCGATAGAGCGCTGTTGCCGGGAATGTACGCGCAGGTTTCCCTCAGCAATACGCGCGACCATCCGCCCCTTCTTCTTCCGAGCGATGCGCTGGTGGTTCGGCCCGAAGGAACACTGGCAGCGGTGATCGATAGCGACCATACGGTCCATTTGCGAAAAATTCAAGTCGGACGCGACTATGGCGACCGCATGGAGGTCGTTTCCGGTCTCCAGGAAGGCGATACGGTTATTCCCAGTCCAGGAGATTTAGCTCGCGAAGGACTGAAAGTGGATCCCGTGCCCGAGGAAGCAAAATGAATTGGAAAGAGCACGGCATCAAGATTGTCCGCGCAGGCACGTTTGATTCCAATACTCCGCAAACCGCGGGCATGACCAGGGAAGCGGCGATTACGCACGCACGTACGGGCGCCACAAAACTGTGGGCGGGAACGGTGGTCGTCCAGCCGGACGCGAAGACGGGACCTCATCATCATGGAGAGCTCGAAACGGTTCTCTACATTGTCCGAGGCCGCGCACGCATGCGTTGGGGCGACAGCCTGGAATTCAGCGATGAAGCGGGACCAGGCGATTTCATCTATGTGCCTCCTTACGTACCGCACCAGGAGATCAATGCGGGGGCCGACGAGGTCTGCGAAGCCGTCGTCGTGCGCAGTGGGCAGGATCCAATTGTCGTGAATCTGGATCTGGCGACGCCGGAACCGGCCAGCGCCGGGGTTGAGAGCCGGCCGTTTCATCCGGACAGAGCCACAACTAATCAAGAGCACCGGTAGGCAACCCGCACCCATACGATCCCATTACCTTCTCTTATGTGGTTCTCCACATAGGAGAGTGTGCGTTAACGTTTCGGCGCCCAGTACCCAGCCTTGGCGTTCACGTGCCACTTCTTATTGCTCACTTCAACAGCGATGTGTCGGAACGTGCCATCCTCTGATTTGTTCTTCGGGACGTAGGCGAGAACGTAATACTCACGCCCATCGGCAAATGCGCGTTGGATGCCCTTCAATAGATCGTTATTGTTTTCGAAAAACAGGCCGCCGGTTTCGCGAGCTAAACTGGCCAAAGCATCCGTATTTTCGCGCGCAACAGTCATTCGATTGAGATCGACCGTCTGCGGAATATAGGCGCCCATTCCCGTGCTAGCGTCGAATGTGCTTCCGCCCAGCTCGGCGCCCGTGTATAGCCCTCGCGAGTCGATGGTGTAAAAACGAATATCTTTGTTGACGGCGATCTTCAATATGTTCTGCAGGCGATCGTTTGTATCTCTTGGATTAAAACTGAATCGGCGATCCCCGGGTGCGAAGCCGCTGAGAACAGAGTAAAGTTCCCGTCCGGGGAAGCGATTGAAGCCGTCTGAAATGAGAAGGATCGTGCGAGTAGTGGGCATGCTGGAGGTTGCGTTGACAATTTGCGCAAGGCCCTGATAGAAGTTCTCGTCGAGAATTCTCGTCCGCTCGCTAGACCTAAGTAAATATCCCTGAAGCCGTGACTGAGCGGCAGGGCACCCGGGGCGTTCAGGCGTTTTGAATGCATCGCAGGCACATACGTTGCAGTAAACATCGCGCATGAAATACGTGAACTCTTGAATATCGTGGGTTAGCTTCAAGGCTTCCGTGTCCGTAATAGCGCCGATGAAGTTTTTGCTGGCGATTGCGGCGAGCACCGCCGCGGGATCGCGAGTAGAGTCTTGAATGACCTTTATTTGCCTGCCGAGCGCAATCAGAGCATATTGGGAATCGCCGGCTTGTTCTTTGTCGAAGAACTTTTTGAGCGCTTGGCGCACGTTCTTGAAATTAGAAAAGCTGGAATGAAGCGTGTCGATGCAAAGCAGGTAAGTCCGCTTCGGGGAGGAGGATGAAGCACTCGGTTCGGGCCCGCTCACCGCTTTACCGGTGGCGAGAGAACTGCCGTTCTGGGCAGGCACTAGCTCATTCGGTGAAATGGAAGTGCTGAGCGAAACGATATCCTGCGGTACGCTATCTTCCGCAATATGGAAATCCGATGCACGCATTCCGGCGATGTGGTGGCCCGCCTTGTCCGTTACCACAACTGGCACAAGCACCTGCTTTACGTCCGCTTGGATCGTTGTTTGTCCGCCGCCGGCCGCGGGGTGTACCAAACTGAATGCCGTGAGCAGCAGATACAGACACGTAGAACACGCCGCTGCATGGCATCGACCAAGCTTCAGTTTGAGTGAGGAGGCGAGTGTGGAAGCCCCAGCAGCAGCCTGAGTCGCGGCTTCACCCAGAACTTGCGCACAAGCCTGTCGCTCCGTATCCGCGCGTAAAGTAAAGTTCAGGCGATTGATGCTGGATGCTCCAATGTTCACGGCTTTACACCAATGGATCGCCAGGTGGTATGGACTAAGAAGCAACTAACATCAGTTTTCACGTTCGTCACAAGCGCAAAGTTATTCCCGTTCAGGTGTCGTCTGTCCGACAGGTGGTATTACATTCGTGCTGCTCTTATCTTCGGGATCGATCCTCATCGTAACGGAACCGATTGCTCCAGAGGAACGATCTAACACGATGATCCTGACGGCAATTGTGTCCGCGTGTATAGTTAAGTCCTCTGTTAGCACCATCCCGTTCTGCAGTATACGCTGGTAACGCTCGGGAGTTAAAGCCAACGTAATGGTCTTTTTGGGCTCCGCGGCCTGTTTGCCTCCCTTGCGATGCTGGATTACCAGAAGGTCTAACTCACCCATGTACCTTCCGTTCGCCTGCCGGAGATTCATTTCAGACGGGGTGATCGCAAATGAAAATCGGCTCGCATTCGGAAGACTCGAGCTCGGATCGACGCGCGCTGCCACGGACAGCCGTGTGGAATCCAACGGACTCCAGACTGCCTTCTTCAGCGTATCTTCTATCTGCGCGCTGGTGGGGGTGGGCCTGTCCTGCGCCAGATACCCTTGCTTTGTCCTGACATTCACACTTGGCCGGCTCACGGTCACTCTTAACTTGTGATATCTGTTGTCCCACTCTGAATCGCTCACATAATAACCCAGCGTGTAAGTCACCGACGAATCGTCAATGGCGCTGCGTACCGCTTCCGCAATACCGTTCGTGTTGTAGAACGCTTTGCCTCCTGTCATGCGGGCCAGGCGCTCCATCGTCGTCGTGTTTTGGTTTCTTTCGTACGACGCAAAGTCCGGCAGCTTGGGCAGCGCCCGCCGGTCTATCTTTAGGTTGCTGCTCGCATCAAAAAGCGGGGGCGCCTGGAGGCCGCGAGCGGCCACTGGATAGATCGCCACGTTCGCGTTGTTTAGCGCCTGGCCAACTTCGTCGATATAAGATGCAAAATACTGCTCACCTCCGTAACGCGTGGCGTTCACTTCCTGCTTGTTCTGGCCGCCTCTTCCCAGAGATTGCCCCTCCATGGTGTTTCCGTTGCTCCCAGGGAAACTCTTTATCGCACCCAGATTTCCGAGAAGCTCTGTAGGAACACTACCGGTGATCCAGACCAGGTTCTTGCGTCCCGGAATCCCACTCAAATGGTCTGCCAGAGACTTGAAAGCCGCAGATGTGTTCAGTATCCGATCGCGACTGAAGAATTCTGACATGAACGTGTTCGATTCATCGATCATTTCATCGATATGCTCGTCGCCGGTGTTTGCTGCGTTGGCGTTAGCAGCCTGCAAATCGCGGCTCAAATGAGGTGCCGTCTTTGCCATGGCGGCGCTTAAGCTTGCGGCATTATTTGTAAAATCGTGCATAATCCCCAAGCCTCTTGAGCTCAAGGTGTAAAGTGCAACCCGACTATTTGATTCGAGAGTCGATAGGAACTTGATTACTTGTCGCTTAACGTATACCTGATCTATCAGGTCCGTGTTGTACTGATCGATCAGTACAACCGTGACACTGGCGGGTATGCCAGCCTGGGTTAAGGGGCGGTTTGTGGCAATGTTCCTTGGTAGAGTTTCGGCAAGTGATGTGCCGGACGGCGCAACTGCGAGGCGATTCACAGCAAACAGGCTTACCGTCTGCCGCCGCCCTGCATCTGTCACTTCGAAATCGGCCTTTGATAAGTCGCCGACCGGGCGTCCGTGGCGGTCGTGCACCAACACGTTCAGCACAACCAGTCTCGTAATAACTTTGATCGTGGGCACACTACCCGCCGGCTGCGGTATGACCGAGCTTTCGGTCGGTTCGGAAGGTATGGGTGCTTGTGCCGGAGTCTGCGCCAGCAGGCCCGAAATGGCAGCAATACTCGAGGCAAATCTCAATGCACTACCCGTCATGGCTCCTCCTTCGCTCGAACAAGCTCCGCGCCTTAAAGTCAAATCAACTTATTTGGACAGCGGCAATCGGATCCTGCCATCCGCGTTCTCATATCGCAATTCCCAGGCGGTGTTCTTTGCTTTCCGCGGCGGCTTTGGGAAATACAAATAGCCAGCGACCGGGTGCACCGTCTTCCCATCCGGCAGCGATTTCTCCCACAGGTCTTGTGAAATGGTATTTGCAGTTTGGATCGGGGAGCGTTGCGGGAGTGGTGGAAACGGTGCCGCCGGCTCGCAGTCGTATCCGCGGCACGACGGACGTGCCGGGCCGCAGTCGTATCCCCGGCACGGCCAAGGTGCCGGACCGCCAACACCTACTCCCACTTCAGTTCCCGTGACGGTTCTATCAGTTCTGCGTCCCGTCACGGGGTCTGGGTAGGACTCTCGGCCAACATAGATGCCAGTTGAAGTATTGACATCGAGGGGGCCGCTTACGCGCGGCGGCTCCGGCCTGCCGGCCACCTGCTCCGCGATGATGTCTGCGGAAATTGGCCGCAGCGCCGGGGTGTGTTCGCCCACGGACAAAGTGAAGTCGCTCGGATACAGGTCGACGTTCTTACCTGGACCCGGAAAAACACCGATTTCGATCACGACATAGCCCGCATGGTTCAGGTCGAGTTTGAACATCTTCTTGACCTGCTCGGACGGGAGCAGAAAGGCCCCGATCGAAAAATCCGCCTGCTCCGAGTGTTCGGGGTAGCTGTTGACATCTGCTCTCGTCCGGATGCCAGGCGCGGCTGCCAGGAGGACCAGTGTGGAACTTAACGTAGCCAAAACTGCTCTTTTCATCTGTTGTCTTCCTCGAGACAAAATGCGAAAACTGGCAAAGAAATTACTAACGGAAGCAGAGATCGTAACGCTTTTTCAGAGACCTCTTGCTTGCCGTCTGTCTCATGAACCCGTCAAGTTCCCTTTGATTCGAGTAAAATTGTCCAGAACAGAGGGTAAGCAGTTGCCAACGAGTTCTTCACAGGAGTTAACGGGACTCCTCCGCCGATGGAGCGGCGGCGACGAGCGTGCTCTTGAGAGAATTATCGAGCTCGCATATCCGGAGTTGCGGAGGCTTGCGCAGCGCTGCCTGGGTCGTGAGCGTCCTTTGCACACACTTGAGGCAACGGCGGTAGTGCATGAGGCATACCTGCGGCTCGTGGATGTACCGCAAGTTCCGTGGCACGACCGAGTGCATTTTTTCGCCCTTGATTCAGAGATCGTCCGGTTACACGACGCCTTGGAAGATTTGGCAAAGTTTGATGCGCGGAAGGCGCAGGTGGTGGAGATGCGCTACTTTGGTGGCCTCACTTCGACCGAGATAGCCTCGGTCCTTGGCGTTTCACCG
>JAICIH010000209.1 GCA_025924475.1 Bryobacteraceae bacterium | reverse complement strand
TGCCTGGAGCATTCTGCCGCTAGTCGCCGGGCTCTTCGTGATCGTACGTGCATTGGATCACACCGGAGCGATTGCCGGGGCGCGCCACGGCTTACATGATCTGGGAAGCATGGGGCCAGCGACCGGAGCGCTGGTCGCGAGCTTTTGTGCAGCAATCGTTTCGAATATTGCCAATAATCTGCCGATTGCGCTGCTCGCCGGGAGCGCAGTGCAGGATCACGTGCCGCGCTTGCTGCGGCACGCTTTAGTCGTCGGCATCGATCTCGGTCCGAATTTTTCGATTACGGGATCGCTTGCGACGATTCTTTGGTTAATTGCAATCCGCCGTGAAGGCGAAACCGTTGGTTTTTGGCAATTCTTGCGATTGGGCGTGGTGATTACCGCGCCGGCGCTACTGCTTGCGACGTGCGCGCTGCTGCTTAACGCTTGAACAAACTCTGGGCGCGGCCGGCTAAGTTAGGAAGTTCCGCGAGCAGTTTATCCGCCAGATCGGGCGCCAATTCGATACGAACGTGCACTGCCTGTTGGTCTCGATCGATGTGAAGTGCGTCCCATAACCGCAGGAGATCGAGCCGGTTCGTACTGGTGGATAGACGGGAAAGCCCAACGATTCCGCGCAACGCATCGTGGACCCGCTGTGCGCCTTCATTCGAAACGCAAAAAATATCGGCTTGGACGTTCACTCCGTTCGCCAACGTGATTCCGGCCGAGGTGCCGCTTACGTAACCGGAGATGTTGGAGAGAGCGGATTCTAAATCGGTGCGCATGGGAAGCTCCGCAAACGGCAGCCCGCCGGCGCTCGCTTCCCAGATTTGCGCACCTTTAGGAACGCCTGCCAGACGCTGTTTCAATTCTTCCGAAAGGCCCGAATTTCCCGCGGCATGCGAATCGAGAGCGGCACGTACGGGAGCGGCCGCTCCGGCTAGCGCAAAATGCGTTTTCGGAAACACGATTGCTTGTTTGGCATTGCCGAGAAGGGTGTAGTCTTTATAGCGCGTTCGTTGGGCGCCCTCGCGAGCGAGTTGCTTTTCCAATTCGCCAGCCTTGAAGTTGCCTTGCACCAAAAGCAGCGGATGGCTTCCATCCCATATCGCCAGCAGCGCGGACAAATCGCGCCGCGGATCGAGACCTGTGCGCTCGGCGAGTGCATTCAATTGCGGCAGATCGAATTCCTGGCGATGACGTTTGTAGATCTCCGTGTCCTTGGCTTTGTCGATGTCGATTGAAACCAGCGCCTCGGCCGCAGCCGGTATAAATGGGCGAAACGCCGAATCGACGGAGACCCCGGCGGGCGGCGTCTTGCCGCATCCGAGGCCTAAAAGCAATGCCGCCAGCGGCAAAAAAACCGATACAGTTCGCAATTAAAAATCTCTCTTCTGAAAAATATGCAGCGCGCCAGCGAGCACAATGATGCCGAACGCAGCCGACGTCCAGATCGGGGCCAGCCAGACCGCGTGACGATCAAAGAGAATCGCCTGACGCATCGCTGTCCCCAAATCGAATACTTTCGGCAAAATCCAATAGAAGAACATCCAAAGCTGCCGCGACCACTCCGAGCCAAGGAGGCGAATCACTAATTTGTGTTGCGCCAGCAGCACGCTGATCAGGCTTAGGCCCACAGGCGCCATGACCGAAAGCGCGGCGCTCTCGGAAACGACGCCGACCAGCACAACTACGCTAAGCAAAACGGCAAACAGGAAAATACTCACTGGAATCGCCAATAAGAATCGCGGCGCCCAGATATGGGTCTTAAGCCCCAGAATGATCCATACGCCCAGAACCAGGTAGATGTGGTTCAGCGACACGATCAGCATATTTCCCACATAGCGGCCGAGCAGCAAGGACGTGCGGCGCAAAGGCTTCGAAAGCAGCAGCGCAATCCGTCCCGCCTCCAGCACACTGGGGATCAATCCCGCCGAAGCGAAAACCGCGAGAAACGTTCCCCATACATATAGTGCGATGGACACCCACGAATAGGAGACGTTGACAAACTTCTGAATGCTGTAAATTCGCCGCGTGGTAGTTTCGATTCCCAAAAACGTAATCGCGCCGGCGGCCAGATCGATTTGCAGAACAAACAAGAAGATCAGGATCAGCAATGTCGAAAGCGCGAACAATCCCCAAAACAGCCAGCGTGCACGCGCTTCCTGAAACGTATCGGCCACCAGCGCTATCAGAGTTCTCATGCGGCCTTGTCCGGGTGCGCGGTTTTCATGAACAGATCTTCCAAGCTGCTGGTGGAGGCGGCCACGCTTTCGATCTCGCCACCGGCCGCGCGAATTTTATCGATCACAACATTGGCCTCTTCCCGAGTCGTGACCTGGATCGTGACTCCTTCGTCCGCTGGAAGAATCGACGCGCCCGATTGCCTGATGTCCGCCAGCGCCGCAGCCGGAACGTCGCTGGCAGTCACGCGATAGCCTCGCCCAGCGAGCAAGTTGCTGATCTTGCCCTCTACGGCAACCCGGCCACTTCGCAGAATCGCGACATATTCACAAAACGATTCCACTTCGCTCAGCAAATGGGAATTGATGAAAACCGTCACGCCTTGTTCTTTTAAGCCGTCCAGAACGCGCCGGATCTCGCGCCGGCCCACCGGGTCGACGCCGTCGGTCGGCTCATCGAGAATCAGGAGCTTGGGGCGATGCAGCAGCGCTTGCGCCAGGCCGAGGCGCTGTAACATGCCCTTCGAATATTTCTTGATGCGCACCTCGGCCCAATCTTTTAAGCCGACCAGTTCCAGAAATTCCGGAATGCGTCTTTTGCGTTCGCGAGCCTCCACTCCCGAGAGCGCACCGTAAAAATCCAGCATGCCGTAGCCGGTCAGATACGTCGGGAAGCGGTGGTTCTCCGGCAAATAACCCACCGGACGGCGCGCCTCCGGCTCGCGCGCATCCCGGCCAAACAGTTTGGCCTCTCCTTGTGTGGGATGAACCGCGGTAAGAAGCAATTTGACGAACGTCGTCTTCCCTGCTCCGTTTGCTCCGAGCAGGCCGTATTTCACGCCGGCGGGCACACGGAGGCTAACACTGGAAACGGCGCGAATCTCGCGCGCGCTCCATCGCGACCGGTAAATTTTTTCGAGACCGTATGTCTCGATGGCGAAATCGCCCGTCATCATGTACCTTTAAGAATACGAGTTGCTTCGGAAGCCGGTTCAGCCGCTCAACAAGCGGGCGCCGGCCAAATCCTCATCCATGACTTTCACGATACGCCTGCAAGTAATTGCTTTGGCTACCGGTTTCGTCATCGCCCACGTAGCGAGCGGGCAAAACTCCGCTTCCTCCTCCAATAACAATCCGCCGCTTCCGCCGCCTCTTAAAACCAGTGTTACAGTCAACAGCGTTCTCTCCAGCGAAACGCCAGCGGCCATCACAGCGCTGGATGCCGACCAACTACAGCTCATCCCGGGCGCGGAACTGGACGACCGGCTCCGGCAGATTCCCGGCTTCAGCCTGTTCCGCCGTTCGTCCAGCGTAGTGGCCAATCCCACCACGCAAGGGGTTTCTCTGCGAGGCACCGGATCGACCGGTGCGAGCCGAACGCTGGTGCTTTGGGACAGCATTCCGATTAACGATCCGTTCGGTGGATGGGTGTATTGGGACCGCATCGATCCCTCCTATATCGAGCGCGTCGAAATGGAACGCGGCGCCTCCACCAGCGTATTCGGCGACCGGGCGATGGGAGGCACGATTTCGCTTTTCTCTCCGGAGCAAACGCCTGAGCACCTTTTTGCGCAGGTCCTGCGCGGCAATGAAGGCACGGCCGATGTAGCCGCCGGTTATTCGAACCTGTGGGGACACTGGGGGCTTTCGCTGCATTCCCGTGCCTTTACTACGGACGGCTACTTCATCACCCCGGAAAGCATTCGCGGCAACGCGGACAATAGGGCCAACGTGCGCTTTGCCGCGGGCGACATGAATCTCGACTACCTGGGAGCCCAGGATCGTTTCTCATTGCATTTCGACGCGCTGGCGGAAGCGCGACACAACGGAACGCAACTGACCCGCAACTCAACCGGACTCGGCACCATCGGCGCGAGCTATACGCATTCCTGGACGAACGATCAAATTTCGGTGATCGCTTTTCATACGCAGGAGCAATTCCATAGCACGTTCTCGAGCGTAACCTCGAACCGGAATGTGGAAGCGGTGACGTCGAAGCAAACCGTTCCCGTTCTGGATACCGGAGGCGCGGCTTACTGGCAGCATCACGCCAAGCGCTGGAACACGATCGTGGGCGCCGATGCCGACCACGTCGATGGCACGAGTTTCGATTATTCCTATTCCACTCACATTCTGACGCCCAACGGCGGCACGCTACTCAAGCACGGTGTATTTGGGCAGGCCGATGTGGCGGTAGGTCCAGTGCGTTTTTATGCCGGACTGCGGCATCAGTTCACCGGCCAGCACGGCGACACGTTCGTGAGCCCGAACGCCGGAGCGGCGTTCGGATTCCATCGTTTCCGGTTTCGCGCGTCCGGCTACCGCAGCTTTCGTGCTCCCACGCTGAACGAGCTGTATCGCCCGTTTCGAGTCGGCAACGTGCAGACGCTGGCGAATGCGGCGCTCGTTCCCGAATCTCTTACCGGAGTCGAGGCGGGCTTCGATTGGAGCGGCGAAAGCACGCGCATCAGCGTCACGGCATTCCGCAACGAGTTAGGCAATCTGATCGACAACGCGACGATCAACACAACGCCCACCCTGATCCTTCGCCAGCGGCAGAATTTTCCAAGCGCGCTCTCGCGTGGCCTGGAAGCCAGCGTCCGCCGGCAGTGGACGCATTGGATCGGCGAGGTGGGCTATATGTACGCCGACGCCCGGCTCTCCACCGGCGAGCGCATTCCGCAGATTCCCAAGCAGCAAGGAACGGCACAGTTGACGTTTACCGCAAAATCGACGCGCATTTCCGGCGGTCTGCGCGCGTTCGGGCTGATTTTCGACGACGATCTGAACCAGTTCCTGATGCCCGGCTTCGCCTCGGTGGGTCTCACGGCCGAGCAGCAACTGACGCGAGGCTTGTCGGCGGTCGCGTCGGTGGATAATCTGCTCGATCGAACTTATCTAGTGGCGCTCACCCCCAATCCGAATATTGGCCAGCCGCAGATGTGGCGGGTCGGGTTGAAGTGGAATGGGCGGCTGAGATAAGTGAAAGCTGTCAGCAATCAGCCGCTAGCCGCGGGGGCAACTCCGCGGACCATTCTACCTGTGACCTCAGCTTGCGCCTGCGGCCGAAGCTCTCAATCACTGGAGAGCTGCTAGCGCTTAGCTCTTGGCTCTTGGCAATTGGCTGTTGGCTCTTCGCTTCAAAGCGGATTCAGGCAGCCGCGGCTAGGGGGCGTGCCTGGTTGAGATCGTGGGCGCGGAGCTGGATTTCTGCGAGTGAAAATTCGAAGCCAAATTGAGCCGGGTCGAATTCGGTTTGCGGATTTTCTTTCGTGAAACGGATGTATTGGCGGACGGCGGCGTCGAGACGAGCTTGCGTTTGCTGTTGGCGTTTCTCCTGTAATTCACGGAGCGCGGCGGTGTCTTTCTCGCGCTGGCGGCGCAGACGGTTTTCCTGAATGCTCAAGTTGTTCAGTTGGCGCTGATAGGCCAAGAAGACCTGAGCTTCGATCAGGTGCTTACGAACGGCTTCGTCTTCATCCGGGAATAAGCCGGCGAATTCCAGACGGCCGACGGCATAGATGCCCATTTCGAGAGCGGGGATGCGGAGGAGCCGCCATTCGGTATCGGCCAAAGATTGGACGAGTTTGCATTCTTCGTCGCCGACGGGTGCGTAGTGTTTGGCAAATTCCGAGACGTGGGCCTGGTACAGAGCGGCATCTTCGGAGGGGAGCAGGACGGTGTGGCCGGTGAGCCCGGACTTGACGGCGTTCAACGACGATTTGGCTTTCCCAGACTGGGAAACCGGGCCGGTGCTGAGTTGGGCGTTCTTCTGATTGGCGGCGATCTGGGCGGCAGAGGACATGAAAAAGGCTCCTGAAATGGAAATGGCCCGCCGGGGAATAGCTATCAGCAATCAGCGAATAGCTTTCAGCTCGGCGAGCCTGCTTGACAATAGCACACGGCAGGCGCGGAAACGAACTTTCGATATGCGAGAAAGTCGGGTAAGTGGTTTTAGGATCAATGTGAAAGAAATATTTTCGTCGCGTGTGACCGTAGTATCGCGGTGACTTCTTTAGCATGTACAAACCGCTTACTTCGTGCGCGGCTCAGTTTCGAGGCGCGATCACCTTTATGCGCTTCTGTTGTGAACTACGGCCGAGTATTACTTCCACATTTCCCTTTGGTACCGCCAGATACTCGGCGAGCACCGCACGCACCTCGTCATTTGCTTTGCCTCCTTCAGGCGCCGCTCTGACCTTGACCTTAAGTCTGCCGTTCGCCATCAGCCCCTCGACTTTCCCGGCTTGGGAGCGTGGGATTACTTTTACGTCGAGAATCAGACTGCCCTCGCGTAGGAGCTTCCGGCGCATTTCTTCTGCTTCAGACGACATGCCGCTCATGTAGAGTCTCGCAATTTGCTGGATAAGCCTAATACTCGGTGATATAAATCGTCCTGCTATGGATTTGCACCGTTTCCTTTTGCCGCGCTCCATCGGTTCAGCATTGGCCTGTGCTGTTGCCGGGCTGTTGTTCGTGGGTTTCGTAGCAGCTCAACAACGCGTCTCCAGTTCGATGCCCCATCTTGAGCAGCACGGCGGAGTAACACAGCTAATTGTTGATGGACAGCCGTTTTTGATGCTGGCAGCCGAACTTCACAATTCGAGTTCCTCCAGCCTGGATTACATGAAAGACATCTGGCCGCGGCTGGCAGCTACACCCATGAATACGGTGCTCACTCCTTTATCTTGGGAGCTCATTGAACCGCAGGAGGGGAAATATGATTTCAGCCTGGTAGACGGCTTACTGGAACAAGCGAGGCAAAACAGACTCAAGGTCGTGTTTCTCTGGCTTGCGAGCTGGAAGAACGGCATGTCCAGCTATGCGCCGGTGTGGGTAAAGAGAGATACGCGGCGGTTTCCGCGAGCCTTGTTAACAGAAAGCGGAAGCGGAGAGGTTCTGAGTACGTTTGGCGAAGCCACAATGCAGGCCGATGCCCACGCATTTGCCGCGGTGATGCGTCACCTGCGAGAAACGGATAGCAGTCAGCACACGGTGTTGATGATGCAGGTGGAGAACGAGGTGGGCGTGCTTGGGGATTCGCGCGATCGATCGGCCGCCGCAAACAAAGCATTTGCAGAACCGGTTCCCAAACCGCTGCTGAATTACATGCAGCAGCATCGCGACACGCTGATGCCGGAGTTCCGCGAGATATGGCAGAAGAACGGATTCAAACAATCCGGCACGTGGCAGGAGGTGTTCGGGCCGGGGTTGCGGACCGATCAGATTTTCATGGCCTGGAACTACGGCCGGTACGTTCAACATGTAGCGGCCGCCGGAAAAGCAGAATATCCGTTACCAATGTACGTGAATACCTGGCTGGGAGATTTGGACACACCGCCGGGTAAGTTCCCAAGTGGCGGTCCACTACCCGAGGTGATCGATATTTGGAGGGCAGCCGGACAGGCGATCGATATCTACTCGCCCGATATCTATGCGGCTGATTTTGCGGGGTGGTGCCGGCGGTATCACCGGTCTGGAAATCCGCTGTTCATACCCGAGACACGCGGCGGAGCGGATGGCAAGGCCAACGTGTTCTATGCAATCGGAGAACACAGTGCCATGGGTTTTGCGCCGTTTGGGATCGATTCCTGGAGGGACAGCGAAAATGAGCTGGGGAAAAGCTACCAAGCATTGATGCAGCTGTCCTCCACAATTCTGAAGTGCCAGCGGAACGGCGATATCACAGGATTCCTGTTGAACAGGGCTCATCCGGATGTGAGCGTCACCATGAATGGATACCGGCTCGATATCAGTCTTGACGACATCTTCGGCAACAGGGCAGAGACGGGCTACGGTCTGGTCATGGCCACCGGACCAGATGAGTTTCTCGGGACAGGGTCCGGATTTCGAGTCAGCTTTGTGCCGGACTCGGCGCGGCCAGCCCATGCCGGAATCAGCTTAATAGAGGAAGGCCAAATGGTGGATGGCATCTGGAAGTCCGGCAGGCGCTTGAACGGCGATGAAAATGATCAGGGGCGGTACTGGCGCTTTTCGAAAGAGGGCATTCACGTTGAGAGAAGCGTAGTTTACCGATGGGAGTAGCTCGGGAAGGGCGCTGCCTACGGGAGTGATGGCGGCGAGCTGCCTGCCATAATCTTTTCTAAATGCGACAGACGTCTTTAAGCGTTCCCACCACTCTCGTGTTATCCCTGCTCTCGATCGGGCAGGTAACGCGCGCTCAAGTGGCGCCAGCCACCTCGTGGACGGACACAAGTTTCCCGCCGTACATCAAACGGCTTACTCACTTTGGTGAGCGTCCTGATTGGTCGCCGGACGGCAAGCGACTTCTGTTTCTGGAGAAGATGTATGGAGACGTTTTCGAACTGGAACTCGCCACAGGTGTGATTCGCCCTCTCACCCATCATTACTTTCACAATGGCTACACGCGGGCGCTCTATCTCGCAAACGGCGACATCCTTCTGTCCGGTTCTAAGACGTTCAATCCGGAAGCGCCACACGATTCCCGCTTCCGAACAGCGGAGTTGTGGGTCTTGAGCAAGACCCTTGATAAACCGCCCGTTCCTCTCGGTGAATTCTGCTGGGAAGGTCCCGCCGTTTCGAGGAAGCGGTTGAGAATCGCCTGGGCTGAAAAGCACGGCACATGGCCCGCCGACCCGCATCTGTATCAGATCTGGACGGCAGAACTGGACTACTCAACCGGTACTCCGCGTATCAAAGACCTTAAAATGGTTCTCGACAACCGCGATTGCTTCAATGCCGTTCTGGAACCACAGGACTTTCGTCCGCCTGGGGAACAGGAATTGATCTTCCAGTCCTCTCACGACGGCACAGAGGTGATGGGCCTGGACTTGGCTACGGGTAAGATCCGCAACTATTCCAACTCGCCCAAAACCTATGACGAACCGGAAGGCATATTTCCTGATGGTGGCTCGACGCTTGTTGAGTCCAATCGGCAGCATCCTGAACTTCGCGGTTCCGGAATTGATCTGTATCGGCTATTGCTCGATGGAAGCAATCGATGGGAGCGCTTAACGTGGTTCAACGAAGCGCGAGAATGGAAAGCAACAAATCCAGTAGTTAGCAATGATGGGCGTTACTTCGCTTTCCAAGTTGCGCGAGTGAAGGAGATGGCCGGCGTGGGCCACGGGCTCTATCTTTACGATCTGCAGGAAGCGGCTAAAGCCCGGAAGTAAGGCAAGCAGCGAATAGCTTCAGCCGCTAGCCGCGGGGGCAACTTCGCGGACCACCTTACCTGTGACATCAGCTTGCGCCTGCGGCCGAAGCTCTCAGTCACTGGAGAACTAGCAATCATTGAGAATTGCCCCGTTCCGCGCGAGTAAGGGCTGCCTGCAGAACATCGCTCTCTGGCAGCTCAATCCAGCGATCGATTATTTTTCCGGTACTGTCAATCAGAATAGTTGTGGGCCGGGGGCCGACATCATAGATCTTGAACACTGCCCCTTGCGGGTCAAGCAAGACAGGAAAAGTGTAACGATTCGCCGCCACAAAATTACGAACGACTTGGTCGTCTTCGTCGGTAATCGCGAGAACGGTCAGCCCCTTTCTGGCTAAGGCATCGAGCCGAGGCATTTCCTCGCGACATGGCACGCACCAGGTCGCCCAGAAATCGAGCAAGACTGCGTGACCGCGTAACGCCTTGAGGCGATAGTGGTGGCCGTTTACACCTCGCAGCGCAAAGTCATTCAACTCCTGCACCCGACTAGCGAGTTCTTGCAAGAGAGTCTTGGCATCCGAATTGGAATTTTGATTCGTCCGATCCGCGGCATGAGCGCTCGGATGCTTCATTGTGTACTGCATCCCGCCGATGAGATGCGGGAACACGCCACGTTTTAATAAAGACTGCGTTTGTACCAGCACCGTCTCGCTTGTGCTTGCCGTATCAACCTGCTTGCCGTCCACTAAGAAGCGTGCGGTTACAATCTCCTGAGTTCTCGCCTCGAACTGTGGGTTTTGAACGGCCGCCTCTATTGTTTTTGCAGCACGTCTCGCTAGCGCCAAATCAATTTTCTCGATAGCTTTTGCGGAATCTAGCAGCACCTGGACATCTCGGAAATCGGCATTGTTTGTTGGGAATGATTGGAGCACACTTTCAAAGACCGCCTGTGCGGCCAATGGATCAGTAGTCTCGAGTTGGGCGATTACCCATTTCGTATATGAGATGCGATATGCGCCTGCATTCTGGGCTTGAGTCAGAACGCGCTTACCGCAGCCGGTATCGTGATTCTCGGCGCAGTGCTGCAACTCCGCACTGTACCGGACGTTGTTATCCCGGATGCGTGCGGCAATCTGTGCAGCTTCCGAGGCATCGAGGTTGAGCATGACTCGATAGAGTTGGGCCCTCCTATCGTCATCTTTGGCACTCAGCTCGTGCTCGGCCTTCAACACGATATTCTTCGCCTCGCCCGGAAAGTGAAATTGCAATGCGGAGGCAAGGTGCAGTAAGATTTCGATACGATTACTCGCCGGCTCCGCCTGCGCCGCCGCCACAATTTTGTCCACCAAAGTGTGTATGTTCGAGGGCATTTCGGCTTTCGCTGTCAAGATCGCTAATCCGATCGCGACACAGGCTGCCCGGGTCATATCCATATCAATCTTGACATGTTAGAAGAATGCGCTTGCCGCCGCAAAAGCCAGAATTGAGGAGGACGTTCCGTTCGTCAGCGGTAGCGAATCGCTCAAAGGCGCGGGCAGCGCTCTTGCATCCGCTAAATACGACATTCGCGTTCCGGACACAGGGCCTGAAAAGATTCCGCGGCGCGGCGTTCTTTCGTGTTCCACTTACACATCGCCGAG
>JAICIH010000208.1 GCA_025924475.1 Bryobacteraceae bacterium | reverse complement strand
TTAGGCCCAGTTTGCCTCCTTCAGGGCGGCTCCCGCGCCCCTCAGATTCGCGAGTTTCATCTCCGAATACTTGCGCGAGAGCAGCACACCATCCGCGCCACCGTGAATGGCGGCGAGGACCGCTTGTTTGGTTCCTTCGGGGGTCGATTTACTGTGGTCGGCCGCGGTGGGAATATCGATATCGAGACCGGGCCAAAGTTTGGTGGCGCTGTTCGCCAGGCCGGCCCGCGCGCGCTTCGTCTCACGCGAGACGTAATCCGCCGAAAAGCCGGTTTCAGGAATTTGCGCCAAGCTCTTCTCCTCATAATTCATCACGCGATAGTGGAAGTCGAGCAACTCCTGTTCGGGCACGTCGGCGTAGATCGAATCATGTACATGATCGATGTAACGCGCCATTCGCTCGCCGGCGCAGTTGTGATACATCACGATCTTGAGGAAATCGGAGTATTTCGAAATCTCCGCCAGGTCCTGTTCCGCGCGGTAGATCGGATTAAACGAATTGTTGTGCCAGATGTGCCAGCCGACTCCCAGCGACGGATTCACTTGCTTGACCTTCTGATAGATCGCGGCGTATGTCTCGCGCAAGCTGTCGGTCCACAGCATTTCCCAGGCGAGCAGTTCCGGATAGCGCAGCATCAAGCGCCATAGCGTGACGTAGTATCCGTCCACCGGGCGCTGATGAGCGCGGCCAGCATGCGCAAATTTGGCGAGTTCGAGGAAACCGGCGCGAGCGCGCTCCACGTTGATGCCTCTCTGTTTGGCTTTGGCCTGACAGAATTGGCAGAAGCAGGTGACTGTGTCCGGATTGGACCGGCCATGACTGGCGCTGAGCGCGTTCGAGAACGCGCCCTGGCGTTCCGATCCCCACATAATGCCATCGATCGGGTGCGAGCGCGACCAGTCTTCGACAATGGCGAGCAGGAAATTCCGGTAGTTTGGATTGTTGAAACAAAGCGTGGCCGCGGGATTGCCAGAGAGCTCGCGCTCCTGAAGCTTGTCGATATTCGGCAGATCTTTGCGAAAGACGTCTTCAAACCAGCAGATAGTTTTGATACCGCGTTTGCGAGCCGCCGGCAAGACTTCTTCGAGCACGTCGTATTTACCCAGGTCGGGAGCGCGGAACTCACGAAACACCGTGTCTTTGTAATACTCGGGATGAATGGCGGTGTAGCTGCCGCCGTAAAACGATCCGGTATCGTATTCCTGTTTGCCGTGATCGGGCAGAGGTTGTCCGGGCACTTGTCTGCCCGCGATGCCGCGGCCGTAAGTAAACGTTGCCAGGAAAAGAGTATTGACAGACGCCGACTGCTGTAACGTATCGAGCGCCTTTTCGACGCCCTCATCGGCGAACGAGACTGCGCCGATTTGAATACCAATCGTCCGGCGCGGCGACGGTTGCTGCGCGTTCACGCTTGCTGCTGCAAGCGCTCCGGCCACGGTACTTTGCAAAAACGATCTTCGATCCATGAATAAGCCTTTCTAAAACTATTGAAATGGCGCCAGCCCAAGCAGGCGCGCCGGATTTTGTTTCGCCATCATGGCGATTTCGGCATCCGTGATGCCGGTTTTTTTCAGTCCTTCAAAAAAGAGCTGCAGCCCATCCGGGTGGGATGGATTGGCGGGCTGCCCCATGTCGCTCGATAAAACGCAGTGCTCCGGACCGACCACGCGGATTGCCCTGGCGTAGTCGGCGAAGGTGAATTCTTTGTAGTGGCCGATCAGCCCGTTGTACACGAATTCGATCAAAGCGCCTAAACTGGCCGCCTCCTTCATCTGAGGAATAGACATATGAATGGGCGCCATCATGGCATGCGTGACAACAATGTTCCGGACGCCTTGCTCCCGCGCATTACGAATCAAAAGCAAATCTTCTTCCGGCGTGTTGTGACCGGTCGCCAGAACGAGGTGATACTTGGCGATCATTGCAATCACGCTTTTGGTTTCGGGCAGCAATTGTCCATTCCGCGAAACGGCAACGAAGGGCCGGTTCTCTTTGTCCGAACGGACTTGCGCCTGCGAATCGAAGGTGGACATCCAGACGAAACGGCCCCAACCGCCGGTAATTTTCGCCATGTGCTCCACGGCCTCAGGGTTCATTCCGCCGACACTCCGGTTCAAATCGATTCCGCCAAATACTTCGATGCCTGGTACTTCCTTGCGTACGAGATAGGCCACGGATGCGGTAGGCTCCCAATGATTCTTAAGCACCAATCCACGCATGCCACGCGCTTTGGCAAGCTTCGCGAGATCGATCGCGTCGATGGACCGCGGCACGCTATCGGGCGCGCAATGCGCGTGAATGTCAATTACTCCGGTGAGCAGGCTTGCAAAAAAAAGAAACAGCGGCGCCACTATACGACCTTCATTTCCCGGAGAGCGTCGCCCACGGCCGTCAGGTTGGCCAACTTCATCTCGGAATATTTCCGCGAAATGACGAGACCTTGCGCGCCGCCACGATAGGCAGCCTTAGTGACTTCTTTCACCACAGGCGGTGTGCATTGGCTAAAGCGCACATCCATATTGGAAATGTCCACATCGATGCCGGGCCAGATCTGGGTCCTTGTGTCTTTGGCGTCTTCTACGCAGCGCTTTGTCTCGCGATATACGTAGTCGGGAGATAAGCCAGTGTAGGGCAGCTCTTCGTAGCCGCGCTCGCGATAGTTCATGATGCGGTATTCGAATTGGAGCGCTTCCTCAATCGGCATGTCGCCGTATACGGTGTTCCGCTGGCTCGTCATATATGTCTCCATGCGAGTGCCGCCGAGATTGTGGTAGACGGTCATTTTCAAGTAGTCGGAATACTTGCTTAATTCCTGGATATCCGTTTGCGCCCGGAAAAATGGCGAAAAACTATGCGCGTGCCAGACATGCCAACCCACCTGCATTTGAGGCTTGATGCTTTTTACGAGTTTGTAGATCGCATCGTAGGTTTCGTGTACGCTGTCGTTCCACATTGTTTCCCAGGCAAGAATTTCGGGATAACGGAACAGCACGCGCCACAGCGTGACATAGTAGCCGTCAGTCGGACGAGTACCGCCACGGCAGGAGCGTACCCAACTCTCCAGAGTTTTGAAACCTTCAAAGGCCCGATCGACGTTAATGCCGCGCTTGCGGGCCTTAGCTTGGCAGAACTGGCAGAAGCAGGTGACCCGCGAAGGGTCGTTGCCGTTACGGTTGTGCACCGATTCCACCATGTTTCCGAATGCGCCGTAGCGCTCCGAACCCCACATGATGCCATCGATGTCGTAGGAGCGGATGAAATCCTCCATCAACCCGAGCAGGAAGTTGTGATGATCGGGATTGTTGAAGCAAACGGTGCGGGCATTGCGGCCATAGAGGTCGTGTTCCTGAATTTTCTCGACATTCGGCACGTCGGTGCGCCATACATCCTCGCTCCAGGTGTAAACCTTCACACCGCGTTTTTTTGCTTTAGGAATAACTTCCTCGAGGATGTCGATATTGCCGTGGTCGGGCGCCTTGACGTCTTTAATGATGGTGTTCTTGTAGTACTGCAGATGCGGAGTGGCGTAGTTGCCGCCGTGAAACTTGGTGTCGTAAGCTTGTACTCCGTGATCCGGAAACGAATGGCCCGGAATCATGCGGCTGGCGATTCCGTTGCCGTAAGTGAAGGTCGCGAGAAAAAGCGTGTTGACGCAAGCCTTTTCCTGCAGGATGTCCAACACCTTCTCCGTTCCTTCATCGAGAAACGAGATGGAGCCGATCTGGATGCCGATCGTCTTCGCAGATGCGGACGGCTGTGCGCCGGCCGGCACTGTCAGTCCTCCGGCGACAGCGCTTTGTAAGAACGATCGTCGATCCATAAATGAGCTACGTAATTTTGTGCTTGGCGATGAAATCCGCCTGGACTTCGCTGCTCATGCCGGGCGCCTCGGGGGCGAGCACTTCGCCATTGACAATTTTCTGTTTGCCGCCTGATTCCATGTAGATGGCGTTCGGAATCGCGCAGAGAATGTTCAGGTTCGCGGGGCCGCCACCATGGCTAGCGAGCTCGACGCCGAAGCCGTCGGAAATAGAGCCAATTTCCATCCACTCCGTGGGGCCGCCGGCGCGGCGGTTATCGGGCTGAACAACATCGGCGCCTTTCTTCAACAGAAGATCCATAAAGGCGTGTTTGTTGTATTCGTTTTCCCCGGTGGCGATGCGCATATCGAGCGCTTGCGTCAATTCCGCATAGCCTTCGTGGTCCCAGGGCGGCAGCGGCTCTTCGTACCAGAAGCAGCCGAGTTGCTGGTAGACGCGTCCGCGGCGCAGCGCTTCCACGCGATTGAAAGCCTGGTTCGCGTCGACCAAAATGCGAATATCCTTGCCGGCGGTTTTGCGGCCGAATTCGATTCGCTCCACATCATCGTCCAAAGAATAGCGGCCGACTTTCACTTTGAAAGCGCGATAGCCCATGCCGAGGGTTTCGTCGATGGTGCGCTTGTATTGCGAATGGTCTTTATCGTTTTCGCGATACCAGCCGCACATGGCGTAGACGGGCATGCGATCGCGGACCGCGCCGAGCATTTTATAGACCGGCAATCCGGCGGCCTTGCCGAGAATGTCCCAAACCGCGATATCGACCACCGACATGGCGAACTGAGTAATACCCTGCACGCCCTGATATTCGAGTGCGCGCCAGAGATCGGCGCGGATCCTTTTGGGAAACGCCGGATCCTGTCCGGCGAGCACGGGTTTGATTTCGTGCTCAAGAATCGTTTGGACTACACGCGGCGCGCCTTCGATCATGGCGAAATTGCTGTAGCCCCAGCCGGTGATTCCGGCATCGGTTTTGATGCGCAGCACCACGCCGCCGGACGCGGCGCCAAAGTCGTGGATAGCGTCGCCGGTGAATTGCGCAGGAGGCAGGCGCAGCAGATCCGTTTCGATGCCCGTGATCTTAATTTGTTTTTTGGCTTCGGCAGCTTTTGCCAGGCAGCGGCTCAGGGGTGCGGCGCTCGCTAGCGCCAGAAGTGTACGGCGAGTCATGACAGAGCGGCCACCTCATAATCTACGACTTTGGGAATGGTGAACTCGATGGAGCCGTTTGCCAGGCGGAAGGGAATATCGGTCTCGGCCCGTAGCAACTCCACGCGGCTGATGCCATGCCCGGCGGGCAATCGCATGCGAACTTTTTGTGGACCGATCGGAAAGAATTCCCGAATCCAGCCGCGATGCATGGCGGGATTCGTGTAGTTCAGCACATGCACGGCAAAGCCCGGATCGGTTTCCCAGGCGAATGTTTCGATAACTCCCGAGCCTTCGACAATCACGGGTGCATCGCCGGCGAGCAGCCAGCGCACGGTGTTTTGCAAGAGGCGGTTCAGATCGGTATGACCCGACCGCCACATGGTGCGCTCGATATCGCCGGGGAAATAGATGCGACGGCTCGAGCCGCGCTCTCGTATCACAACAGCAGGTTCATTTGTGTGCGGCTGTGTCGGATAGGACAGCTCCGGAGGATACGCCACATAGCCGGGCACGACGGACAAGACCGGCTTGCTGACTGGTTTTACCGGGAGACGGAATTCGGAACCGGGAATCCAGTTGGTGTCGGTGAAGCCTTCGAGGATCGGATGCTTTTGTTCGATGCGGGCGTAGAAGGCATTGCCATTGGTTCCGATGATGTCGCCCGCTTTCTGGATACCGAACACTTCGGCGAGTCCGAAGTTCTGGCGGCGCTGGTTGCGTTCGGTGTACATGCTGGTTTCAAACGTGGCGAGCAGCGAACCGCCCGAGTCCGCATACGCCTGCAACTGGCGGCATTGTTCATCGCTCAAAAGCGCGGTGTTCGGCAGAATCAGAGCTTTGTATTTTTTGAGGGTTTCCGGGCTTAGATCGTCTTCGTGAACGAAGTCGAATAGAAAGCGTCCTTCGAGGAGTGCGTAATAGAGGCCGTCGATGTACTGCTGGACACTTCCCGGCGAAGGCGGCTTATAGAAGAGGTGAGTGCGCTGGCCCATCACGACGCCGAGGTTCGCGATCGGGCTTTTGTTAAAGAAGTGGCGCTCGTGGCGAGCCAACCAATTGAAGTAGGTGTGGCCGGTTTTCTGCCAACGGCGATCTTCACCCAGTCCGTTCTCGCCGCCTATGAAGTGATACCAGGGCACCATGCCGCTGGCGACGGTTTCGCCCATCCACATTTCGGCTTCTTCGGGCGACTTCGATACATTGCGCCAGCGAACGGGGCCGGTAGACCAGGCGGCGGTGACGTTCGTGCTGGTCTTGCCTTTCATCACCGCATTGCACACGCGGCCTTGTAAAGCGCAGCCCCAAATAGGCGTATCGAGGCCGCCACGGCCCTGGTTGTCGCAATTGAACCAATACGTCTTTTCGCCCAGCGTCTTCATATTGGCGGTGCAACGGATCGCGCCGCCCAGATTTCCGAAGTAGAGATTCTCGGCTTTCTTCTCTTTGGCGATACCGTCGTACAAATCCCAAAGTTCGAGGACACGCGCACTGAACTTATCCCAATAATCGATGGAGCCGGCGGGAGGCAGCTTTTTGCACTGCTCGCAGTGGCAGACGGGAAGGCGGCCAAGCGGCGGCCAACCGTTGGTGTAGATGCCATCGATGTCATAGCGGGAGTTCACCTCGCGCATGATGGCCGGAATGTGCCCGGTGAAATACGTTGTGAACATGCATGTGCGATAGAGCTTCGGCTCTTCGGTGTGAGCGACGGGCTGGCCCTGCGCGTTGCGCTGGAACCATTCGGGGTGCGGCGCCAAAGCCTCTTCCCATTCGAGATCGGGGCTCATGCGGGCCAGGACGCGGATACCACGCTTCTTAGCGGCGCTGCAGCATTCGCCGAAGAAATCGCGATCACCTAAAAACTTGCCGTGACGATGAAACGGCACTTTGGATGGATAGAAGGCGAGAATGCCAGTCACGCTGATCTGCACGGCGTCCACTTTGAGACCCGCCCAGTAATTGGCCCACTGTTCGACGTCGAGCGAGACCGGGTCGTGCTCGGTCATATTAATTTGTCCGACTCGGCGAATCCGCTGGTGCCAGGGAACGGCACCGGACGGCGCGTCCAAAGCGCCTAGAGCGGCCGCCGGTCCGGACAAAGCAATGGGCAAAGCAACGAATTCGCGGCGGTTGAGTTCCATTAGGTCAAGCGATGTGCTGGTAGGCGGGAATGGTGAGGAAGTCAGGAAACTCCTCGCTGGCCGTCATCTCCTGGAACATGCGCGCAGCCAGATCAAAGCGGCCGGACGAGAACGCTTTTTCGCCAATGCGCTGCTTGAGTTTTTCCAACACCTTGGGAATGGCGGCGATGACAGTAGCGGTGGTAATTGGTGTGCCATCGTCCATCCGAGCGCCGTACTTGGCCCATTGCCAGAGTTGAGCGCGGGAAATCTCGGCCGTAGCGGCGTCTTCCATCAAGTTGTAGATCGGCACGCAACCGTTGCCGCGCAGCCAGGACTCGAGATATTGAATGCCGACGTCGATGTTCAACTCGAGACCGGCTTGCGTGATCTGGCCGGCCGGAACCTGGAGCAGATCGGCGGCGGTGACGTGGACGTCTTCCCGCAGGCGGGAAATCTGGTTGGGCCCGGGCATATGCTCATCGAAGACCGCTTTGGCGACGGCAACTAAACCGGGATGCGCCACCCAGGTGCCGTCGTGGCCGGCCTGCACTTCGCGGAGCTTATCGGCGCGTACTTTTTCAAGGGCAATCTTGTTAGCCTCCGCGTCGCTTTTGATGGGAATTTGCGCGGCCATACCGCCCATGGCGTGGATACCGCGGCGATGGCAAGTCTGGATCAACAGATCGACGTAGGACTTGAGGAAATGCCGCGTCATGGTGACCTGAGCGCGATCGGGAAGAATGCGGTCGGAGGCGTGGCTGAATTTTTTGATGAAGCTAAAGATGTAGTCCCATCGGCCACAGTTGAGGCCGGCGGAATGCTCGCGCAGCTCATAGAGAATTTCGTCCATCTCGAACGCGCCGGCGATGGTTTCGATCAGTACGGTGGCGCGGATGCTGCCGCGCGGGACGCCCATGTAATCCTGCGCAAAGTGGAAGACATCATTCCACAGACGCGCTTCCAGATGGCTTTCGAGTTTCGGCAAATAGAAGTAGGGACCAGTGCCGTGCGCCAGTAGTTCCTTGGCATTGTGGAAGAAGAAGAGGCCAAAATCGAACAGCGAGCCGGAAATCGGGGCGTCATTGATCAGAAAGTGCTTTTCGACCAGATGCCAGCCGCGCGGGCGCACGAACAAGACGGCTGTTTTGGGATTCAGCCGATAGGACTTGCCTTCGGGTGTATCAAGTGAGATCTCGCGGCGGACCGCATCGCGCAGATTCATCTGGCCTTCGAGATTATTTCGCCAGGTAGGGGAATTGGAATCCTCCAAGTCCGCCATGAAGACGTTGGCTCCGGAGTTCAGCGCATTGATGATCATCTTGCGGTCTACGGGACCGGTGATCTCGACGCGACGGTCCATCAGATCAGGCGGGATGGGCGCCACTTTCCAATCGCCGGCACGTATGGAGGCGGTCTCGTCGAGAAAATCGTAATTCTTGCCGGCGCGGAGGGCCGCGGCGCGGGCTTTCCGCCGCTCCAGGAGCTGCAATCGAACCGGCTCGAAGCGTGCGGACATTTCCGTGAGAAAGGTTTGCGCGGGACCGGTGAGAACGGCGGCTTCAGCCGCACCGGCGGGGACAGTGAGGGTGACTTGATTCATAAGAGAGATGGAGCGCCGCGATGGCAGCCGAGGACGGCGGACAGGTCGCGCGCCGCCGCGATGACCTTTTCAATCAAGAGAGACCGGCGCTCGGGCGTAACGCGAAACGTCGGTCCGGCGATGCTGATGGCGGCGACGACCTTCCCAGTATGGTCGCGAACGGGCGCGCCGATGCAGCGCAGCCCTTCTTCAAATTCTTCGTCATCGACGGCGAAGCCGAGCTGGCGCACCTTAGCAAGCTCATTGCGATAGGCGCCGGCGTGACGAATGGTCTTTTTGGTGAATTCGGAGAAGCGGTAGGCGCGCAGGATTTGATCGATCTGCGACGGCGGCGAAAAGGCCACGAGCAGTTTGCCTTGCGACGTGCAATGAATGGGGCTGCGGCGGCCGACGGTCGAGGGAGTGCGGACCGAATGCTGCGTCTCGACATTGACGAGCGAAATGACTTCATTTTGCTGCAGAATGCCGAGGTGCGCCGTTTCGCCGGTTTCCTCGACGAGCCGCTCGACAAACGGCCGGGCGGCGGCCTGCAAATCGAAGCGGGACAGAGCGATGTTGCCTAACTCGGCCAGCTTCAATCCCAGGCGATATTTTCCAGACAGGATATCGCGCTC
Source organism: Bryobacteraceae bacterium (assembly GCA_025924475.1). GTDB lineage: Bacteria > Acidobacteriota > Terriglobia > Bryobacterales > Bryobacteraceae > Bog-105. The sequence continues at coordinate 1,676 of JAICIH010000208.1, read as the reverse complement.
GACGTAGCGATGATGCTCGAGCACAGCAAGGAGGCGATGAATGGTGCTCTTATTCAGGTCGAGTTTTTCTCCCACTTCGCAGGCGCCGAGCGAATGGTCGCTGGAGGCGAGGAGATTCACGATAGAGAGGGCGCGATCGATAACTTGGACTCGGTAAACAGTTGCGGTCATACGGGGAGTTTCATAATGTGAAACTCTGTGTCAGAAAACTGACCTGTTTAGAAATACCTGAATGCCGCATTTCTGTCAATACGGGAGTGTTCCTGTTTATGCGTGGTGTGCTGTGACGACGCCGCTTACTGACGTGCGCGGTTCTGTGTGCGGGTTGGCGGCGGAAATTGCCGCCGAGAATGAGCTTGTTTGCGGGGTTGAAAAAACGAACCCATTTGCAGGGATCTCCTGCTGTTGCTTTTGGATACGCTCAGCTTGAAGCTTGCGCAGCTCGGCGATTTCTTTTTCGCGGCGGCGGGCCCAGGCGGGCTTCCTGGAGTTGCAGATTGCGGATTTGCTTTTCGTAGGTAATGAAGGTGTGGGCGTCGATCAGGTGTGGGCGGGCGGCGAGGTCCTGTTCGTTGAACAACTCGGCAAATTCGATGCGGCCTCTGGCGAACAGAGCGGATTCGAGGGCGGGGATGCGGCGCAGACGCCAGTCGGTGTCGGCGATGGATTGCACGAGATTCGTTTCGAGCAGGCCTACGGGCGCAAATTCTTCGGCGTAGGCGGCGAGGTGGCGTTCGTATTCGGCGACGTCGTCGGAGGGCAGCAGAACGGCGCGGCCGGTTAACACGGCTTTTACCGCATTCAGGGAACATTTGGCGGCCAGGCGGGCGGGGGAGACGGTGGTCTCGATTTCGCTGTCTTCCTCAGACAGAACCGGAACGGCGGTTTCGAGAAGCAGGTTTTGGCGCTCGGCCTTGCGGGCCAGTTTCTTCTGCTTGCGCTCCAAGGCGCGGCGGATGGATCGGGCGGTCATGAGAAAGCTCCTTAAATAGGAATGGCTCGCAGCGAGCCTGGCTGACGAATAGCATGCAGGCGAAGCGTCCTGAGATTTCCGCGAGCCCGGTTCGGGATCTAAGTGTTTTGGATTCAGGCGGGAAGAACCCGGAAAATTTTTTTGGTTTCGGTGTGAACGATTGCTGGCAGGCTCAAGCGTCGGGGCCGGACCAGTTGAAGCCGATGTGTTTGCTCGAACGGCCGGTGCGATTCCACTTGAACCCGAAGGCGTCAGCCCTGTCCACAGTAGCTTTCCCGTAAGTTGCTATGCCACCCGGACCTGTTTCGCAACCGCCAGCATTGTATACTTGCACTCGCTTGCCCGGTGGAGTGGTGGGTCCGCCGAGCGCTTCTGCACGGGACGTCAACTTGCCGGGAATCTCAGCGCGCCAGGAGGCCAAGTCATCGTCAACATGGAAGTCAATGCGGGCGAATTCCATGCCGCGTACCTCACCGATAAAATTCGCGAATGTCCCGGGCCAGCCGCCGACACGTCCCCCAAAGATCATCTGCAGCGCTTCCCTCTGGCGCTCGTCGGCTCGCTCATCGATGAAGATCGCCATGGACGCTTTGGTCTGTCCTTCCCAAATGTTTCCCGTGAAGGTGCCGAGAGCCATGACGCTCAGTTCATCTAAGCGAACATCACCGTAATTTCCTGTACGGATATGCCATGCGAGGATACC
>JAICIH010000207.1 GCA_025924475.1 Bryobacteraceae bacterium | reverse complement strand
GTAGTTGGAGCGCCACGGGCAAATCGAAAGCCCCGCCCACGGTCAAGGTAAGCTTGTGCCGCGCTTCGGCGAAGCCCGGGTGCTCGATTGTGATCTCGTAGGGTCCGACTGGCAAATACGAAAAGCGAAAACGTCCGTCACTGCCGGTCGTCGCGGAGCGAACGCGATTCGTCTCCGTTTGCCGGGCTGCTACTGTTGCGCCTTCTATGACCGCCCCGGTGGGGTCGGTCACGCGTCCACTAACGCTCGCATATTGCACTGTTTCCTGCGCCACGGCGCATAGGGCCGCAAGCCAAAAAATGGCTAATCGCATGCCATGCTCTCTCCCTTTCTCCTTGTCTGAAATGCGGAAATTTCAGGCGGAGTAGGGAGGAGGCCGCTGGAAAATGTTGGTGGTGAGATAGCGCCGGCTGATAGTAGGCCGGCTTACTGCCTGCGCGTGCCACTCCAGATCGGCCGTGTATGCGAGATTGGCCGGCTCCGCGCCGCTATGAATGGCAATTGCCGCTGTGCCCGGATGTACACAACACCCGCCCTGGCTGCAACTTTGCGAACGCAGTTGCGGCCCGCTCTTGTCATGAGCTGTGTGATGGTGCGCTCTCCGGCAACAGGAATGGCCGTCCTGGCAACAGGACATGTCATTGGCAGCCGTGAACGCCGCTACCGGCACGTGCCCGGCCAGCAACAGTACCAAGCCCAGCAGCGCCGTTAGCAAGCGGCGTTTCGGATAGGCATGGTGGGCGCGCGCAAACATCTGCCGGTTCTTAGTATCCCACCACAGTATGCCGTCATGTCTGCAGTGGCTGGGTTTGTACCCGTACAGCCCTGTGCGCGTTAAGATTTCTAAGCCACTCGAGGCCCTGTTAAACTAAGAACGCTGCCCCTGGTCTGGGATTCCATTCCAAGAACGCAGCTTTCACGTGCAGTCTAAGGAGTTACGGCCGTTTCCATGAAATATATCTTTACCTCTGAGTCCGTTACTGAAGGCCATCCCGATAAGATCGCCGACCAGGTTTCGGACGCTGTTCTCGATGCGGTTCTCACTGACGATCCGATGAGCCGCGTAGCGTGCGAAACGCTTGTAACGACCGGCATTTGCGTCGTAGCCGGTGAAATCACCACCAAGACTTACATTGACGTTCCCAAGCTGGTCCGCAACGTTATCGACGGCATCGGCTACAACGACGCCGCCTACGGCTTCGACTGCAAAACTTGCGCCGTCGTGAATATGATCCAGGCGCAATCTCCCGATATCGCGATGGGCGTCGATACCGGCGGAGCAGGCGATCAGGGCCTGATGTTCGGCTATGCCTGCAATGAAACTCCGGAATTGATGCCATTGCCCATCCTGCTCGCTCACAAGCTGGTGCGCCGCCTCAGCGAGTCGCGCCGCGCCCGCGAATTGTCCTATCTCCGCCCCGACGGCAAAAGCCAGGTCAGCGTGGAGTACGTGGATGGAAAGCCTAGCCGCATCGACGCTGTGGTCGTCTCCACGCAGCATGGCGATGATGTGAGCACCGACCAACTCCGCGCCGATATCAAAAAATACGTTATTGATCCTGTCGTCCCTTCCCGAATGGTGGATTCGCAGACCAAATTCCATATCAATCCGACCGGCCGTTTCGTCATCGGCGGACCGCATGGCGACACGGGACTCACCGGACGGAAAATCATCGTCGATACCTACGGCGGCATGGGCCGTCATGGCGGCGGCGCTTTCTCGGGCAAAGATCCGACGAAAGTCGATCGCTCCGCCTGCTACATGGCGCGCTATGTTGCCAAGAATCTAGTGGCGGCCGGTTTGGCCGAGCGCGTCGAAGTGCAGCTTGCGTACGCCATCGGGGTCGCCGAGCCGGTCTCCATCTCGGCGAATAGCTTCGGTACCGGGAAAGTCGCCGACGCCCGGCTTGCCGAGCTGGTGCGCGAAACCTTTTCGCTCACGCCCGCCGGCATGATCAAGTCTCTCAACCTGCGGCGGCCGATCTATCAGAAGACTGCCGCCTTCGGCCACTTCGGGCGAAACGAAGATACCTTCGCCTGGGAAGCCACCGACAAGGTGGAAGCTCTGCGCGAAGCTGCGCAGTTGACCGCTGCCGCCGTTTAGCGAGAGCAAACCGCGCGTCAAGCGCCTATTATTTCAAGAATCGGAAACGCAGTGTCCACAGTTGCAGATTGCAAGCGTTCGGTAGAGGTTGAAATTCCGCTCGAAGATGTCGAGCGGGCCAGGGAGCGTGTCACCAGCTCCATGCGGCAGCGGGTTCGCCTGCCGGGCTTTCGTCCGGGTAAGGCGCCCGTCAGCATGATTCAATCGCGCTTTGAAGGTGACATTCGACATGAAGTGCTCGAGATGCTTCTCCCGCAAGCCTTTCGTAGCCGGGTTGAGAAAGACGATCTGAAAGTTGTCGGAACTCCCGATATTTCGGACCTTCAATTCGAGCCCGGCAAGCCGATTCGCTTCAAGGCCGATTTCGAAGTCGCCCCCGAGTTTGAAATTGCCGAGTATCGCGACTTGCCCGTCCAGTACGAAGAGCCTGTTGTTACCGACGAAGAAATTGCCAAGCGGCTCGATTCCATGCGCGAGAACAAAGCCGAGTATGTGAACCTCGATCCCCGCCCGGTGGAGGATAAGGATTTCGTGATGGTCGAGCTCAAATCGCTATCTGGTTTGGCCGAACCCATCGAACAGGATGTCCAGATAGAAGTGGGCGCTTCCGAAACGCTGGCTCCCTTCAATGAGGCCCTCATCGGAGCCTCTCCCGGCGAAGCGAAAGAAGTGGATGTCACCTACCCTGCCGATTACGGGCAGGAGCGTCTCGCCGGACGCACGGTGCGCTTCCGCCTTACGCCGAAAATCATTCGCCGCAAGGAGTTGCCTGCACTCGACGATGAATTCGCCCGCGACCTGGGTGACTACCAGACTCTCGACGAATTAAAGGATGTGGTCAAGCGAACCATCTTCCAGGAAAAGCAGTATGCCGCCCAGCAGCAGGCAAAGGAGGCCTTAATCGACCGGCTGGTAGAGGCCAACGATTTTCCGATTCCGGAGACCTACGTCGATCGTCAGATTGAAAATCAGGTCCGTATCCAACTTCGCGATCTGGTTGGTCCCAATGCCGATCTGAGTTCGTTGAAGCTCGATTGGGCGAAAATAAAGGAAACACAGCGTGAGAAGGCCATCCGGAATGTGAAGGCGTCACTGCTTCTGGAGAAGATCTCCGATCGCGAGTCGATTCACGCCACCAAAGAGGAAGTCGATCGCGAAGTGCAGCGTCTGGCGCGCCAGGAACGCGAGGCGGTGCCGGTTACTCGTGCACGGCTGGAAAAAGACGGCACTCTCGGACGTATTGCCAGCCATATCCAAACCGAGAAGACGCTCCAATTCGTTTTCGACCAGGCCCAAAAACATGCCTAGCGGCTCAACTTTTCCAAACACAGGACAAATTTGTGGGGCGGGATGGCATCCCGCGCGGCGGTTGGCTACCGCCGCCCTCTGCGGTAACAGGGCAGGAGGGCCGGTTGCCAATCGGCCGCGGCTTGCCAAGCCGCCCTACACGGCTTTTCCAACCCGCAATTCTGTAACAATGAGGCCCGAAATTGCGCTCTAATGCTGATATACTGGAAGCGAAAAGCCTTCCGATTGGGGCAAGGGGTCTCTTGATCTTTCTTTCTGTAGGAGAACCAGTTTGAAGCGCGCCGGATCTGACGATTCCCTCCGCTGTTCTTTCTGCCACAAGAGCCAGGACGTTGTTGGCAAGCTCATCTCCTCTCCTAGTGATTATCCGCGCGCTTACATCTGCGATGAATGTATTGCCGTCTGCAATTCCATCATTGAAGACGACCGGCACGAAAAAAGCTATGGATCGCCCGGTAAACTTCCGCGTCCACTCGAGTTAAAAGAGTACCTCGACCAGTACGTGATTGGTCAGGAAGCCACCAAGAAAAAGCTGGCCGTAGCGGTCTACAACCACTACAAGCGAATCCAAATGAACAAGCAGCGCGGCGGCGAGGTGGAGCTTTCCAAATCGAACATTCTGCTGATTGGGCCCACCGGTACCGGGAAAACGCTACTGGCTCAAACGCTCGCCCGCATCCTGGATGTGCCTTTCGCCATCGTCGATGCCACCACGCTCACCGAGGCCGGATATGTTGGCGAAGACGTGGAGAATATCATTCTTCGTCTTCTGCAAAACGCCGATTGGGACGTGCAGCGCGCACAGACCGGCATCATCTACATAGATGAGATCGACAAAATCGGGCGCAAGGACGAGAACCCATCCATTACCCGCGACGTTTCGGGAGAAGGCGTGCAGCAGGCGCTCCTCAAGATTTTAGAAGGAACAATCGCCAATGTTCCTCCGCAAGGCGGCCGCAAGCATCCTCATCAGGAATTCACTCCCGTCGATACCACCAACATTCTCTTTATCTGCGGTGGAGCGTTCATCGGTCTCGAAAAGGTGATCGCCCGGCGCGTGGGTACCAAATCCATCGGCTTCATCCCGCCCGAAGAGAAGGATTCGTCATTGCGCCGGCCCCACTCCGCCCGCCGCGATGTGGACCTGCTGGCGCAGTGCCAGCCGATCGATCTGATCAAATACGGCTTTATTCCGGAATTCATTGGCCGCATGCCGGTCAGCGCTGTCTTGGAAGACCTCTCCAAGGAAGCATTGATCCAGATTCTGACGAAACCGAAAAACGCGATCGTACGCCAGTATCAGAAGCTATTTGAGTTCGAGAATGTTAAGCTCAAATTTAGCGAGGACGCCCTGGAAGCTGTGGCGCAGCTTGCCATGGAGCGCAAAGTGGGGGCTCGCGGTCTGCGTATGATCCTGGAAGATCTTATGCTCGACCTGATGTATTATCTTCCGACATTCAAGAAGGTGCGCGAGTTCTTAGTCACCAAGGAAATGGTGCTCTCGCAGAAGATAAATATGGCTGTGCTCGAAAAGGCGGGCTAAGCCGCTTCCGGCGCGAAACAACCACGCCGGTCCGGCCGCTTTTTCGGGCTTTGGAAGCTGTTGTTGTTCTCTAGTCCCAGGGCTTCGGGACGCAAAATCGCCTGGAAATTTTGATAGATGGTCACCACCAAAGATAAGACGGACACGAAACGATTGCCCATGATGCCCATCCGGGACGTCATCATTTTTCCCTACATGATGACCCCGTTCGTCGTAGGTCGCGAATCCAGTGTCCGGGCGCTCGAAGAAGCGCTTCTCGGCGACAAGAAAATCTTTCTCGCCACCCAGCACGACGCCTCGGTCGATGAACCCCGCCCTGAGGAGATTTACTCGGTCGGCACGGTGGCGAATATCGTGCAAAGCCTCAAGCAGCCCGACGGGAATATCAAAGTCCTGGTAGAAGGCGTGGAGCGCGGAAAGATCGTTTCTGTCAGCGAGGAAGAAGGCTATTTCCGCGCCGTCGTTAAGACCGTGGCCTACAAGGTGGAGGCTGGCACCCAGCTCGAAGCCCTTACCGGACGCGTCACCAATCTCTTCGAACAGTACGTCAAGCTCAGCCAGAACCTGAACTACGAAACCATGATCGCCGCGATTCGCGTGGACGATCCCGGCAAGCTCGCCGATACGGTCGGAGCCAACCTGCAGTTGACTATCGAAGAAAAGCAGGAGCTGCTTGAAATCTTCGATCCGATCGACCGGCTCACGCGTGTGGCCGACCTGCTCGATATCGAAATCGAGAAATTGAACGTGGATCGCACCATCCAGGGCCGTGTCAAGCGCCAGATGGAGCGGGCTCAGAAAGAGTATTACCTCAACGAGAAGATCAAGGCCATTCAGAAAGAACTCGGCCGAGGCGAGAAGAGCGAATTCGACGAGCTGAAGAAAAAAATCGATGCGGCCGGTATGACTAAGGACGCGCACGAAAAGGCAACCGCCGAGTTAAAGCGTCTGGAGAGCATGCCCCCGATGTCGGCCGAATCTACCGTTTCGCGCAACTATCTCGATTGGTTGCTCGCCGTGCCGTGGAAAAAGCGCACCAAGGAAATCCGCGATCTTCGGCATGCCGGCCAGGTTCTCGAAGGCGATCATTACGGCCTCGAAAAGATCAAAGAGCGCATTCTCGAATTTTTGTCCGTGCGGCGGCTGGTGCAGAATCCAAAAGGTTCGATTCTATGCTTCGTTGGCCCTCCGGGCGTGGGCAAAACATCGCTCGGAATGTCGATCGCCAAAGCGACTGGCCGCAAATTTGTGCGTCTGTCGCTGGGCGGTGTGCGCGATGAAGCCGAAATCCGCGGCCATCGCCGCACCTACATCGGCGCGCTGCCCGGTCAGGTCATCCAGATGATGAAAAAAGCCGGAACCCGAAATCCGGTTGTCATGCTGGACGAGATCGACAAGATGTCGATGGATTTCCGCGGCGATCCATCCGCCGCGCTGCTCGAAGTTCTCGATCCCGAACAGAATTACATGTTCATGGATCACTATTTGGACGTCGAGTATGACCTCAAAGAAGTGTTCTTCATCGCGACGGCCAACGTTCTGCACACCATTCCTTCGGCGCTGCAGGATCGTATGGAGGTCATCCGTTTATCCGGCTATACCGAGCTCGAAAAGCTCGAAATCGCCAAGCGCTTCCTGGTGACGAAGCAACGCAAGGATACCGGCGTCACGGAGGAGCAAGTCGAATTTCCCGATGCGGGCTTGCAAACGCTGATCCAGTCCTACACCCGAGAAGCGGGTGTCCGCAACCTCGAGCGCGAAATCGGAAATCTATGCCGAAAGGTGGCGCGCAAGGTGGTCGAAGCGCAATCGCCTGTCACCGAAGAGGTCACTGAAAACGGTGAAGCCGTAGAGGTAATCGAGGAAGAAGCGGCCCCAGCCGAAGAAGCGACCGGCAAAAAAGGCAAAAAGAAAGCCAAAAAAGAAGAGCCGGCGCTGGTTCCGATCGAAAAGGTTGTCATCACGCGCGACACGGTCGAGTCGATGTTAGGTCCGGCCAAGTTCCGCGATGTGGATCTGGACAAGCAGAACGAAATCGGCGCGACTACCGGCTTGGCGTGGACCGAAGTCGGCGGTTCAATACTCACCACCGAAGCGACTGTAATGGAGGGCCGCGGAAAGCTCACCACTACTGGTAAACTCGGCGACGTAATGCAGGAATCCGCGCAGGCCGCGATGAGCTACGTCCGCTCGCGGGCGCAATACCTCGGATTGCCCAAGGATTTCTATCGGCATCTCGATATTCACGTGCACGTGCCGGAAGGCGCCATCCCGAAGGACGGCCCGTCTGCCGGCATCACCATCGCCACCAGTATTTGCAGCGCGCTCACAACCATTCCTGTGCGCTGTGATATTGCCATGACCGGTGAAATCACGGTGCGCGGCCGGGTGCTGCCAATCGGCGGACTCAAGGAAAAACTCCTCGCGGCGCATCGCCAGGGGATTCTCGAAGTCGTCCTGCCGAGAGATAACGAAAAGGATCTCGTCGATATCCCGGAAAACGTCCGCAAGGAAATGAAGCTCCACTTTGTCTTCTCGATGGACGAGGTCTTGAAGGTTGCATTGGAGCGGGAGATTGTCGCACTGCCGCTGGCTCCGCCCACAACGGCGGAATTAGGACAGAGAGCCAATGAAGACAACATGATGCACTAAGGCTCGCCTCGCTATGGGCGTTTGAGCCGTGCTATCTGAAACGCGAAATAAAGCCGTGGTGGAAACCGAAGCAGTAGCGGCGAGCTTGATCACCAGCGCCGCCAGCCCCGCTCAATTTCCACAAGACGGCGGCCCATGTGAGATTGCGTTCTTGGGGCGCAGCAACGTGGGTAAATCGAGTTTGTTGAACAGTCTGGTGAAACAGCCGGGCTTGGCGTTTACCAGCGCCCGTCCCGGATGCACCCAGTTAATTAATTTCTACCGGATCGACGAAGATTTGCATTTCGTCGATTTACCCGGCTACGGTTATGCGCGGGTTTCGCTGGAAGAGCGCGCGCGTTGGAAGGGGCTCATCGAAAGTTATCTGCTCTCTAGACGGGCGCTCGCGCTTTCGTTTCTGCTCCTGGATGCCAGGCGTGGCTGGATGGATATGGACCTGGAACTCAAATCCTGGCTCGAGTTCCATAACCGTCGATACCAGGTGATTGTCACCAAAATCGACAAATTGAAAAGTAACAATCAACGAAAAGCCGGCTTGGATGCGATCCGGAAGCAATTCCCGGACCAGCAGCTACTGCCGTTCTCGGCCCTTGATGGCCGGGGAGTGAGGGAAATTTGGCAAACCATCTCGAAGACAAAGAACCAGAAGTAAGCCCCGCGGCTGCCACCGAAGGCAAGCCCAACGAGAAGCCAGTGGAGACAAACGGGGAAGGCAAGTCCGCTGCTGCCGAGGCTGGTGGCGACGGTAAGGCGAGTGAGGCGCGTCCAGAAAAGTCCGCGTCACGCGCCCGGACGGGTGAGTCCAGAACGAATGGCCGGCCGCCGGCAGCCAAAGCTGCCGAGCCGAAGCCGGTGACCGAAGCGCCGCCCGTGGCTGAAGCCGCGCCGGCCACAGCAGCTCCAATAGGCGCGCCGCCGGCTCAGACCAATCAAGGAATTCCGCCGCGCCGCGGCCGCCATTCCATCGGCAACACCGGAGCGCAAGGCCAAAGAAACGGCGCCACTACGCTCGACCTCGTCGAGTTGAAAGACATGAGCATCCAGGCGCTGAACCAGACCGCTAAGGATCTCAGTGTGCCGGGCGCCGCCGGTCTGCGCAAACAGGAGCTCATTTTCAAAATTCTGCAGACGCAAGCCGAAAAGAGCGGCCTGATCTTTTCCGAAGGTGTGCTCGAATGCCTGCCCGATGGCTTCGGCTTCCTGCGCGCACCCGAGTACAATTATTTGCCCGGCCCGGACGACGTCTACGTCTCGCCTTCGCAAATTCGCCGCTTCGATCTGCGTACCGGAGATACCGTATCGGGCCAGATCCGGCCGCCCAAAGAAGGCGAGCGCTACTTTGCTCTCATCAAAGTCGACGCCATCAACTTTGAGCCGCCTGAGGAAGCGCGCAACAAAATCTTCTTCGACAATCTCACGCCGCTCTATCCCGATGAACGGCTGAAGCTCGAAACCAGCAAGGATAATTTCTCCGGCCGCGTCATGGATCTGCTTACGCCCATTGGCAAAGGCCAGCGCGGTTTGATCGTCGCTCCGCCCCGCACCGGTAAAACGATGCTCTTGCAGAGCCTGGCGAATTCGATCACCACCAATCATCCCGAGATCAATCTCATTGTTCTGTTGATTGACGAGCGTCCGGAAGAAGTCACGGACATGCAGCGTTCGGTTCGCGGCGAAGTCATCAGCTCGACGTTCGACGAGCCCGCCTCGCGTCACGTGCAGGTCGCCGAAATGGTCATCGAAAAGGCTAAGCGTCTGGTCGAACACAAGCGCGATGTCGTCATCCTGCTCGATTCCATTACTCGTCTGGCACGCGCCTATAACACTGTTGTCCCGCCCTCCGGCAAAGTCCTCTCCGGCGGCGTCGATTCGAATGCGTTGCAACGCCCCAAGCGGTTCTTTGGAGCGGCGCGCAATATTGAAGAAGGCGGATCGCTCACCATCGTCGCCACCGCTCTCATCGATACCGGCAGCCGTATGGACGACGTGATCTTTGAAGAATTCAAAGGTACCGGCAACATGGAAATTCACCTCGACCGGAAACTGGTCGATAAGCGCGTGTTCCCGGCCATCGACATCAACAAGAGCGGCACTCGTAAGGAAGAGCTGCTCATGCCGCGCGAAGAGCTCAATCGTGTCTGGGTATTACGCAAAGTCCTGAATCCGCTTTCGCCTGTCGAATCGATGGAGCTGCTGCTCGACAAACTGGGCAAGACCCGCTCCAACGCCGAATTCCTGGCCGCCATGAGCGGATGACATGCGGAGCTAGCCTGCGCGCCATGCACAGTGGGGCGGACCTCCCGGTCCGCTCCGGGCGTCCTCGCCCGGCTTTCAATTTACTTAAATGGGCCGAATCCGCATCCTCTCCGATAACGTCGCCAACAAAATCGCAGCGGGGGAAGTCGTGGAACGTCCCGCTTCGGTTGTCAAAGAACTACTCGAAAATTCACTGGACGCCGGCGCTACCGAAATCCGCATCGATCTCGAGAATTCGGGCCGCCGTCTGATTCGCATCCAGGACAACGGCTCGGGCATGCTGCGCGATGATGCGCTGCTCGCCTTCGAGCGCCACGCCACTAGCAAACTAAGCGACGTTAAAGATCTGCTCGCGATCGCTACTCTGGGATTTCGCGGTGAAGCGTTGCCCTCCATCGCCTCCGTAAGCCGTTTGCTGCTCGAAACCCGCTCGGCCGACGAGCAAACCGGAACCGCCGTCGAAATCACCGGCGGCAAATTAGTGCGCTGCGATGAGATTGCCCGCCCAACCGGCACTACCATCTCCGCCCGCGATCTGTTTTACAACGTTCCGGCCCGCAAGAAATTTCTACGCTCGGATGCCACCGAGCTCGCTCACACCGGCTCTCTCGTCACACACTATAGCCTCGGTCATTCCGACAAGCGATTCGAGCTGTATCACGAAGGCCGCGAGCTGCTGAACGCCTCTCCCGTCGCTAGCTTGCGCGACCGCGCTTTCCAGGTCTTCGGTTCGGCCGTTATGGACGATCTCATCGATCTCGATCTCAAGACATTCGAGCTTGCCGTGCCGTATCCGCCCGAAGCCGAACCGGCGCAATTCGCTCTAGAAGGTCTGATTTCCGGTCCGCACGTTCAAAAGCTGAATCGCAACTCGATTTTTTTGTTCGTCAACGGCCGCTTGATCCGTGATCGAGTCCTGCTGCACGCGATCTCTTCCGCCTATCACAACCTGATGCCTGCCGGCTGCTACCCGTTCGCTCTGCTGTTCCTGCATTGCGACGCAAGCGAAGTCGACGTAAACGTTCATCCATCCAAAACGGAGGTCCGCTTTCGCCATGGCTCCGCTGTGCACGATTTCGTGCGCGATGCGATTCGCGAATCGTTGATCGAAAGCCGCCCGGCATCGAGTGTTCCCATTTTGCCTGCCTCTCCTGTTCCGGCGGCGCCCCGCGCTCCCGTGCAGCGCGCCGCGGCTCTGCCATTCTCCGAATTCACCGCGATGGCGGAAGCCGTCTTCGT
>JAICIH010000206.1 GCA_025924475.1 Bryobacteraceae bacterium | reverse complement strand
GGGGCTTAGTTGTCCATTGTCGCCACGCTTCAAGTTCACATCGCCCTGGACGATGCTGATCCGCGCCACGCCATGCTGCTGATCGGCCGCCGTATCCGGCGCATCGCTATATCCGGAATCCGGCGCCGGTGGCGGATAGGTAGGATACGGCTGTTGCGCCAGTAGCGGTAGAACCGCCAGCAGGAGCAAGACTGGAAAACCGCGCCGCATACGTTCTCTAACCCGCCAAATAGAGTACACGTCACGTTCCATTCGGTAACTTGCTCAAAACGTTAGGCCAGCTTTCTGAGCCACGACCGCCAGTGAGTGGTCCGCCTTTGGAAACTGGCTGAAATCCACCAGTCGCGGGCGCTTTGCACCGCTTATTCCTGGCGCAGCGCGGAAGCCGCATCCATACGGGACGCGCGCCACACTGCGGACGCGATCGCCAGTAACACCACGATCGCCACCGCGAGTAGCGCTGCGGCTAAGGCCAGAGGGTCTGACGTAGTCACTCCATACAGAGCCTGCCGGATCCATTTGGCCGACGCGGCATAGAATGCCACGCCCATAGCCGCGCCTGCACCCACCACGAGCAGCGCTTCCCGCGACAGGAATCGCACGAGACGCGATGGACTCGCGCCAAGCGCGGCGCGCACTCCAATCTCGCGCCGTCTGGCCTTCACGCCGAAATCGAGCGAGCCATATAGACCGATGCCCGCGAGCAATGCCGCGAACCCTCCGAATAGGGTGGAGAGCCACGCAAGCAAGCGCTCCTGCCAGAGCGATGCCTCCACTTCCTGCCGCAGTGTTTGCACTTCTACGAACGGCAGACCTGGAGCGAGTCGCCGCAGGATTGCACGTACCGGCGCGATAACCGTGGCAGGATTGTCCTGTGTACGGACGTGCAAAATGAAGCTGTACTCGAATCCGTTTACTACCGGTGAATACACTGTGGGCGGAATTGGCTCCCGAAGCGATCGATATTTCGCATCGCTCACCACTCCCACGATCCGGTCCTGAGGCATCGCGAGTCCATCCGGCCCCCTCGCTCCGAACAGCTTGCCGAGCGCGTCCTGGCCCGGGAAGAAGCGACGCACAAACGCCCGGTTGACGATGACTTTCTGTGGCTTCTGTTTGTTGTCGTCGGACCAATTGAAATCCCGACCAGCCAAAATGTGAATGCCCAAGGTATCGAAGTAGCCGGGCGTCACTTCATGTATGCTGCTGTTCAAAAAATCGTTTCTGCTTACTGGCTTTCCGGCCGCCTCGAATGTTGCCTTTAAGCCCGTCCCGCGCATCAGCCCACGTTCGCCAATCGAGGCAGATGCAATGCCGGGGAGCGAACGAGTTTCCTCTAGCAGTTTCTGGCTGAGCAGCTTGGCCTGTTCCGGCTTATAGCCTTTGATGCCCGGATCGATGGTGAAAGTGATGACGTGCTCTTGATCGAAGCCCGCGTCCATGGATTGCATACGTTCGAACGTCTTCACCAATAAACCTGCGCCGCCGAGCAGCAGCACGCAGACGGCAACTTGCGCCGCCAGCAAGATGTTGCGCCCCGGCAGACGTCCGGTCGTGGTGCGCGATCCGCGCAGCGTGCTGGCGAGATCGCGCCGCGCGGCCCACAGCGCCGGCGACAGGCCGCATAAAAGCGCCGTCAGGATGCTGACCGCGATCGCGAAAGCCAGAACCCGCCCATCGACGGCGACATAAATCGCCAAGGGTTGCGCCACCGCTGCTCGATCGCGGATTGGCGGCAGCGCCGCGAGTAGCAGCGGCTTCAGCATGTACGCTACTAGAACGCCGAGGCCGCCGCCCAGCGCGGCAAGCAACAAGCTCTCGCTCAAAAGCTGGCGAGCCACGCGCCATCGGCTCGCTCCCAGTGCGAGCCGCACGCCCATCTCCTGAGCGCGCGCCGCCGAGCGCGCCAGCAGCAAACATGCTACGTTACCGCAAGCCATCAGCAGCAACAGTCCCACCGCCGCCATCAGCAGCAGCAATCCGCGTGAGAACTGGCCGCGCAAGGTGGATATGCCGTGGCCCGCGTTTTCGAGACGCCAGCGCCAGCGAAACACATTCTTGCCGCCCTGCAACACCTCTTCGCTGTAATGCAGGCGCGGCGCGATTTCCGCTTCGGCTCGCTCCCGGCTCACACCGGGCCGAAGGATGCCGAAGACTTGCGCAAAATCCACGCGGCCTTCAAACCATCGTGCGGCAGCAAGTGGGATGCGCACTTCGGGGCTGGTCTCGACTGTCAACCCATTCATGCCGTTCGCGAGCACGCCCACGACCGTCAGAGATCGGCCGTTGAGCCGGATGCTGCGTCCAACAACCGACGGCGAGCCTTGAAACCGGCGTTGCCAGAAATCGTAGCTGAGCACTGCTGCATCCTCATCGGAAGGGTTAAGAACGCGGCCCAAGCGCGCGCCGATTCCCAGCGCGGAAAAGAAATTGGTAGACACCGCATTGATGCGAATGCGTTCGGTGGAAGCGCCTTGTTCAAAGGCGACATCCAGGTTGCCCTGGCAGAGTACGTCGCTAAAGCTCGAGGATTCCTTCGCGAGTTGCTCGTAAACGACATACGGCATGTCCCAGGTAACGAATCCCGTCGGGTGCACTTCCACCAGCCGCACCAAACGATCGGCCTGCCGCACTGGCAAGGGCCGTAGCAGCAGCGCATCAGCCATGCTGAAGATCAGCGTGTTGACGCCGATTCCGATTCCCAGCAAAAGCACTACGGCGATAGCGAAAACCGGGCTATGCCGAAGCAGCCGCAAACCGAATCGCACATCGCGCCAGAAGTCAGACATCGGGTAGCGTAAATTTCACGGTGGTCCCGCTTCGCCCGTCGCTCTCGATCCAAATCCGCCCGCCGTGAGCGCGCACGATTTTTTCCGAGATCGCAAGCCCCAGACCGCTTCCGGCTACTTCCTTCCCCTGCAGGCGCTTGAACGCCGCAAACACTTCCTTGTGAAATGCCGGCTCAATCCCCGGGCCATTGTCGGCAACTGCAATGAGATGTTCGCCGCTTCCCTGCTCCCATCGGATCGCAATCTCCGGCTCCCCTGCCCCGCGAAACTTCACGGCGTTGCCGATTAGATGTTCAAAGAGCTGCGTCATTTCCAGTTCGTCGGCGTAAACTTCCGGCAGATTTTCACGCGTAATTTTCGCCGAGGCTTCGGAGACCGCGGGAGCCAGCTTCAACAGCGCCATCTGTACCGCGACATTCAAATTCATCATGGTCCGCCGTTTCGCCGATCCCGCTCGCGAGAGAGTCAGCAAATCTCTGAGCAGCGCGCCCATGCGATTTGCCGCTCCCAGGATGTACGTAAGGTACTCGCGCGCCGTTTCGTCGCCGGTCAAATGCCGCTCGAGGAGCTGCGAGTAGGCGACTACGGCGCGTAGAGGCTCCTGCAGGTCGTGGCTCGCGGCATAGATAAACTGCTGTAGCTCGGCTTTCGCCGCCTCGGCCTCGGATTGTGAGGACGATTCCATTGCTTAGGCTGCTTGCAAAAGACCTAATCGCTCCAACAGTGCATTGGCATCCGGATCCCGGCCCATGAACGCTCGATACAGGCGCGCGGGATCGTCGCTGTCGCCGCGCTCGAGAATGCGCCGCCGGAAGTCGAGTCCGGTGTTCGCGTTGAAGATGCCTTCGCGCCGGAAGCGGGTAAAGGCGTCGGCGTCCAGCACCTCCGCCCATTTGTAGGAGTAATAACCGGCTCCGTAGGCAACCGGACTGGCGAACAGGTGCGTAAAGCTGGCGATCATTCCATAGTCGGCCGGCAGCGGCGCGGGCGAGAACTGCGTAAAAATATCGCGCGCGTAAGCAAGCACGTCCCCGCCCCGCTCCGGATCGTATTCCCGGTGCAGCTTCAAATCCACGATGCCGAATCCGAGCTGCCTCATCTGCGCGTTGGCACTGCGGAAGGTGCGGGCGCGTTTCATCTTTTGGAACAACTCGTCCGGAATCGCTTCGCCCGTTTTGTAATGCCGAGCGAACAGGCGCAATGCATCACGCTCCATGCACCAATTCTCCATGATTTGCGACGGCAGCTCCACAAAGTCCCAAGGCACATTCGTGCCGCATAGAGTGCGCACCGGCACCAGGCTCAGCGTGTGATGCAGCAGGTGGCCAAACTCGTGAAAGATCGTTTCGACTTCACGATGCGTTAAAAGCGATGGCGCATCGCTCACCGGCGGTGTCAGATTGCCGCAAATGAGCCCCAAGTGAGGCCGCCCGGCCTCCGGATTTCCGGTCACCAGCGAGTCCATCCACGCTCCGCCGCGCTTGTTCTCACGCGGAAACCAGTCCGCGTAAAAGCCGCCCAACAACTGCCCGGAACTCGCGTCCTCCACACGGTAGTATTTGACCGCCGGGTCCCAGCCTGGCACGTTCGGTTCTTCAATCACCTGAATTCCGAGCACGCGGCTGAAGATGTCGAACATGCCGGCCACCACGTTTTCCAGTTGGAAGTACGGCCTCAGCTCCTCTTCATCGAACTCGTAGAGCGCCTGGCGCTGTTTTTCGGCAAGGTACGGCACGTCCCAGGGATTTACGTTGTCATAGTCGAACGAGCGGCCCATTTCGAGAAGATCGCGATTTTCGACTAGGAAGAATGGCTGCGTCTTACGATGCAAATCTTCAAGGAATACTTGAGCCTGGCTGCCGAGGTGCGCCATGCGTTCTTCGAGCACCAGATCAGCGAAGTCCCGATAGCCCAAAAGATTCGCCTTCCTGCGTCGCAAGCTCAGTATTTCGGAAATCAGGGCGCGATTGTCGTAGGGTCCGCCGGTGGCTCGCTTGTTTGATGCCTCCCATAGGTCGTGCCGGATATTACGGTCGTCCAGATACGTCATGGCGGCCGTGTAGCTGGGTCCTTGTAGAGTGAGCCGCCAGCCTTCCTTCCGCTTGGATTGCGCGCTGGCGCGAGCCGCCATTCGCGCCGATTCCGGCAGTCCCGCCAGCTTACCCTCGTCAGAGATCAGGAATTCATAGGCATTGGTCGCATCCAGAACGTTTTCGGAAAATTTCGTGGTCGCCTTCGTCAAAGCGACGTCGAGTTCTTCCAACTGCTTTTTGCCGGCCGCATCCAGGTCCGCTCCGGCGCGCCGGAATCCGGTAATCGTCTTCTGCAAATAACGCCGATGAACGGGAGCCAAATTTTCTTTTTCGCCGCTTGCGTTTACCGCTTTCACGGCGTTCCATAGATTTTCGTTCAGCGCGATGGAGGTATAGAACGCGCTCACCGGCTCCTGTACGGCGTTGTGCGCCGCCCGCAATTCCGGTGTCGTGACTACGGTTTCCAGGTGCCGCACCAGCGCCATGGCGAAATCCAAAGGCTCGGTCATTTGATCTAACCCCAGCAGAATGTCTTTGTACGTTCGCGGAGTCTCCGGATTGCCCAATGAAATCAGGCGCGCGTTCACCTGTTTGAGCAGAAGTTGAATAGCCGGCTCCACATGCTCCGCCTTCACCGCGTCGAACTGGATTGGAAACCGCTCCACCAGAAGCGGATTGTCTTTCAATTGCTCATTCATAAATTGTTTTTTTTTACCAGACGCGGCAGGCATGCGCTGCGTACATCGGATCGGGCGCTTTACAGCCAAACGCGGCGCTGAACTCCGGCATGTTCGGCACTACGCCGTTCACGCGAAATCTGCTCGGCGAGTGTGGATCGGTTTGCGCCAGCATCCGCGCGACCTCGGGCCGTTGATTCTCGCACCATGCTTGCGCAAACGCCAGAAAGAAACGTTGCGCTTCCGTGTAACCGTTCAGCTCGCCATTTATTGGCTTATTCTGTTTCGTAAGATCGTCGAGCAGCGCCAGATAGGCTAACCGCACACCGCCGTTATCGGCCGTATTTTCTCCGAGTGTCAGCCTGCCGTTTAACTCCACACCCGAAACCGGACTAAAGCTTCCGTATTCGTTCACGAAGCAATCCGCCAGCTTTTTGAATTCGATCTCGTCGCTCTTTTGCCACCAGTTCTTCAGATTGCCGTCTGCGTCGAATTGCCGGCCTTCATCGTCAAACGCATGTGTCAGCTCATGGCCGATCACGTGTCCTATGGCGCCATAGTTCACGGCGTCCTCAGCTTTGTTCGAATAAAACGGCGGCTGCAAAATGCCGGCGGGAAAATTAATGTTGTTCTGCGTGGGATCGTAGTAGGCGTTCACCGTCGGCGGTGTCATGGCCCATTCCGTGCGGTCTACCGGTTTGCCGATCTTATCCAGTTCCCGCTTGTTCTCAAACTCATTCGCCCGATACCAGTTGCCGAAATAGTCGTCGCCGGCGATTCGGACCGATGAATAGTCGCGCCATTTATCCGGATAGCCGATTTTGTTCGTCACCGCCTGGAGTTTAACGTGAGCTTCCTTTTTGGTCGCCGCACTCATCCAGGTGAGCGAATCGATATCGCGGCCCATTTCCTTTTCAATTTCCAGAACCATCTTGAGCGTCCGCTCCTTGCCCTCGGCCCCGAAGGTCTTCTCCACAAATTTCCGGCCAAGGGCCTCGCCTAGTTCGTCGTCGGTTGCCGAAACGCAGCGCCTCCAGCGCGGCTTCTGCTGCTCGGCTCCGGTAAGCGTCCGGCCATAAAAATCGAAATTTTCGTCTACAAACGGCTTTGAGAGTAGGCGGGCGCTTGCATGGATATAATGCCAAGCCAGGTAATCCTGGATTGCACCCATGTCCTCTTTGGCTAGAACTTCATCTAAACCTTTAACAAACTGCGGGACGGAAACGTTCAATTTCGCGAATTCTGGGGCTTGAACCCGAGTAAAGTATTGGTTGAAGTTGAACTGGGTACCGAATTGCTTTAGGTCGGCCTTTGGCATCTCATGAACCAGCGACTGCGGATCGCGCCGTGCTGTGACATCCATCGAGGCTTTAGCCAGGCTCGTTTCGATTGTCATGACTGCCGCGGCTTTCTTTTGAGCTTCCGTGGACGGTGTTCCCGCCAATACGAACATCCTGGCAACGTGCGCTATATATTTCTTGCGAATCTCCTCCGAACGCGGATCGGTCCGGAAGTAATAATCTCTTTCCGGCAGACCCAGGCCGCCCTGATCGATACCTGCCAGCGTCATCCGCGCGTCTTTCGGATCGGGAGAAGAATAGAAACTAAAAAACGCTGGCACCTGACGCGCATGTAGCCGGGCCACTTCATCCACCAGATCAGCGGGATCCGCTACGCCGGAAATCCGAACCAGTTCGGCTTTGAGCGGCGCCGCTCCGCGCTGCTCTACCAGGCTCTCATTCATGCATGATTGGTAGAACCCGCCAATTTTTTGATCGATGGCAGACTGCTGCTGGTGGCTCGCCGAATCCTCCAGAATGCCGCGCAGGATTTCCTGGTTTTTCTGAAACAGCTCGTCAAAACGGCCCCAAGTGCTCTCATCCGCCGGTATCGGATGGCTCTTCAACCAGCCGCCGCATGCGTATTGGTAGAAATCGGCGCAAGGACTCGCGGTGCGGTCAATCGCGTTCAACTCTATGCCGCTCGCTTGTCCAAAGATAGGGAGGGCCGGTAGAATTCCCAATAACAGGGCGGGCACGCACTTCAAAGCAGCCATGCTCCAGTGTAATCAGCCCGCCGCGGGATTTGGTTTACCAAACGCGGCAAGCGTTCGCCGAAACCATGGGCTGTCCCGCCGAACAACCGAACGCCGAGCTAAATTCCGGCACATTTTGCAACACCCCATTCACGCGGAATTCGCCAGGCGAATGAGGGTTTGTACGCACGCTATTGCGTAGCGATTCCGGCCTTTGATTCTGGCACCAGATCTGCGCGTAGCCGAGAAAAAACCGTTGTTGGGGCGTGTAACCGTCTAATTTTTCCTTACTGATCGAGCCGTCTTCGAGTCCGCCCAGCAGCGCCATGAACGCGAGGCGCACGCCCGCGTTATCCGCGCCGTTTTCGCCTAGTGTCAGCCGTCCATTCAACCTCACGCCTTCCACCGGACTGAATTGCGAATATTCGTTGGCGATACAATCGGCCCGTTTTCTAAATTCTTGGTCGTCCTGCTTGGTCCACCAATCGCGCAGATTTCCATCGGCATCGAATTGGCGCCCCTGGTCGTCAAATCCATGCGTCAGTTCGTGGCCGATCACCGCCCCAACGCCGCCAAAGTTCACCGCCATGTCCGCGCCGCTTTGATAAAAGGGCGGTTGTAGGATGCCGGCCGGAAAGTTAATGTTGTTTTCGAGCGGATTGTAGTAGGCGTTCACGGTGGGCGCCGTCATGTAGAACTCGGTCCTGTCCACCGGCTTGCCGATTTTGTGCTGGTCCCGCCGGTTCTCGTATTCCCGCGCGCCAGCTACATTCGCCACCAGGTCGTCACCGGCAACATGTACGCTCGAGTAGTCCTTCCATTTTTCCGGATAGCCGATCTTGTTTGTGACGCCCTTCAGTTTCGCCAGCGCCTGCTGTTTGGTAGCGGCGCTCATCCAGGGGAGAGCGTCGATATCGGCGGCCATCTTCTTTTCGATAATGGAAACCAGTTCCTGTGTTTTCTCCTTCGACTGTCCGGCAAAGGCCCGAGCTACGTATTTTTGCCCGAGCGCGTCACCCAGGCTCCTGTCGGTGTATCGGACGCAGCGTTTCCAGCGCGGCGCTAGTTCCTTAGTCCCAGCCAGGAAGCGCTG
Organism: Bryobacteraceae bacterium; assembly: GCA_025924475.1. Lineage (GTDB taxonomy): Bacteria > Acidobacteriota > Terriglobia > Bryobacterales > Bryobacteraceae > Bog-105. The sequence goes on along the minus strand of JAICIH010000206.1, from coordinate 2,487 downwards.
ATAAAAATCGAAGTTCTCCTCTACAAACGGCTTGCTTAAATAAGGTGCGTACGCCGAGATGTAATGCCAGGTCAGATAACTCTTCAGATCGTCCAAGCTCTCCGACGAAACAACCTGATCGAGCCCTTTGAAGAAATCGGGTACGGAAACGTTGAGCGAATCGAACTGGGGCGCGCTGGTTCCGGCAACATAGCGCTTGAAATCGAAATGCGGATCGAGCGCCGAGAAATTCGCGAGCGTCATCTTGTGGTGCGTCAACTGAGGATTGCGCCGCGATACTCGATCGAGCGACACTTTGGCGAGCGCCGTTTCAATCGCGAGCACGGCGTTGGCCCGCTGCGCGGCGATCTCCTTCGAATCGCCAATCAGCTCAAACATCCGGGCCACATGCTCCCGGTACTTGGTACGCGTTTCTTCATCCTTCGCATCCAGGTAATAGCTTCTATCCGGGAGGCCAATCCCTCCCTGATCCACATCGGCGATCGTCATTTTGGAGTTAGCGGCGTCCGGACTGGACCCGAAGGCAAAAAACACATTCGCATCTCTTGCGTGCAACCACGCGACTTCCGCCGGCAGAGCGTCTTTGCTCTTCATTGAGCGGATCCGTTCCAGACCTGCCTTTAGCGGCTCGTCCCCCGCTTTATCGATGGCCGCTTCACTCATGCACGACGAGTAAAAGGCTCCGATTTTCTGATCCAGCGGCGAACGGTCTTGATGCTGAGCCGAATCTTCCAAAATTTCTTTCAGAATTTTTTCATTCCGCTCGCCAAGCTCATCAAACCGCCCCCAGCGCGAATATTCGGCCGGGATCGGATTCGACTTCATCCAATTCCCGCAGGCATAAACGTAAAAGTTCTGGCAAGGATCAGCGCTCTTATCAATCGCCTGGAGGTCCACTCCGCTGGCTGCGGGTTTCTGCCCCCAAGCCAACATAGCCAGACCCGCAACCACACCCGCCAACCGCAAAGTACGCATGTTACAGGGATAGCAAATCACGGATGCCGATGAAGGTTGAGATTCTTTTCCAGATCGAGCGCCGCGCTGATCAGACCCAGATGCGTGAAAGCCTGCGGGAAATTGCCAAGCGCCTCGCCGGTCGGCCCTACCTCTTCGGCATACAGGCCAAGATGATTGGAATAGCTCAGCATCTTTTCGAAAATCAGCCGGGCATCGTGTAGCCGGCCGATGCGCGAAAGGACCTCTACTAGCCAGAATGTGCATACGCTGAACGTTCCTTCCGCTCCCGGCAAACCGTCCGTGGCCGAGCCGTGCGTATGGTAGCGATACACCAGGCTGTCGGAAACCAGCTCTTTCAAGATGCGTTCCAGCGTTGCGGTCATGCGTGTATCGCTGGGCGCCACAAACTTCATCAGTGGAAATAGAAGGCTGGTTGCGTCGATGCTGTCTTCGCCCAGAACGCGAACAAAACTATTGCCATTCCAACCCTTCTGCATTACGGTTTCAAATATCTTCTGGCTCTCCTTCCGCAGCCGTTCGAGATCCGTCGGCAGATTCCGCTTCATCGCGATTCTCATCAAGCGGTCCAAAGCCACCCAACACTGCATTTTTGAGTACGTATACTGCTCAGGTGTTCTGCGTACTTCCCAAATGCTGTTATCCGGCCGTTTCCAGTTGTCGCATACCCAGTCTCCGATCTTCCGCAGATAATTCCAAAAATCGTAGGAGATCGGCTCGACATGTTTGTTGTACAGATAAATCGAATCGATCAGCTCGCCGTAGATATCCAGTTGCAACTGGCCGCTTGCGCTGTTACCGATGCGGACCGGCTTCGATCCCTTGAAACCATCCAGATGATCGAGCGTAAATTCCTTCAAATCGGAGGAACCGTCTACCCGGTACATCACCTGTAGCGGGCCGGTTTCCTGGTCTTCCGCCGTGCGATTCTGCAGCCACTCCATAAATCGCCCGGCCTCGTCGAAGTAATTTAATTCCAGGAGCCCATAGATCGTAAAGGCTGCATCGCGAATCCAGGTGTAGCGATAATCCCAGTTCCGCACTCCGCCTATGCCTTCCGGTAATCCGCACGTGGGAGCGGCGACGATAGCTCCGGTCGGTTCGTAAATAAGCAACTTTAGAGCCAGCGCCGAACGCATGACCATCTCTCGCCAGCGTCCGGTATACGAGCACCGTGAAGACCATTTCCTCCATTTATCAATGGTTTCTTGAAATACCTGCTCGGCATACGCGGCGATATCGGGTGGCGTTTTGTGGCCGCCTTCACCCGCTATTTCGACAACAAAAGTTTGCGTCTCGCTTTCGTGTAAGACGAATTTGGCGTGTGCATTATTGTGATCGCGGCGCTCGAACGAGACGGTACCCCGGAGAACCAGAGTTGCCTCGCGTGCCACAAAACGAGCGCTTGTCTTGTCAATCTCGAGTTCATGCGATTGCCGCGCATAATCGAATGCCGGCGCGCAGTCCACGCAAAAAGGGACCGATCCCCGCACGCATCGCACGATGCGCACG
>JAICIH010000205.1 GCA_025924475.1 Bryobacteraceae bacterium | reverse complement strand
GGTGCTCTTCGAAATCAATGCCAGCCCCGAGCGCCTGGATCTGCCGGGTCACCTTGCACGCGTTGCCAAACGCAAGGGCTGCCGCTTCACGATATCGACTGACGCACACCGTCCCGCCCACCTGCACAATATGGCGTTCGGTGTGATCACGGCCCGCCGCGGCTGGCTTGAGGCGGCCGATGTTCTCAATACCCGCCCGGTCGCCGAATTCGAAAGCTGGCTCAAAGAACCGCGCACGTAACGGTTTGTCAAAAATTGCCGACCGACTCCCTACGGTCGCGGCTCAGTTTCAAGATCAACGACGTAAGTAGGCGGGCAGCGCCAGCTTCTCTGAATACCCGCAAAATTTCCAGGTCTTTTCCCGTCTCCTATTCGCCTCAAAGAAATAGAAAGGATCCTATGCGAAAAATCCTACTAACCGCATGTATGTTGGGAACCGCCCTTTGGGCGCAACCTCCATCTTCCGGTGGCGGTGGGCAATCGCCATCGACTCCGCCAACCTTTCCTGAATCCCGGTCGGCCGGAACCGCTACCGGGCCCAGCAGTATGCCCGAGCCGATGCCGCGCAAAGTAGACGACAAGAAATTCGTAAAAGAATCGGCGCTTGGCGGCATGGCCGAGGTTGAATTAGGCAAGCTCGCCACACAAAAAGGGTCGAGCGAAGCCGTCAAGCAATTCGGACAACGCATGGTGGACGATCACTCGAAAGCCAACGAGCAGCTAAAACAAGCCGCGGCGAAGTCCAATATCGAAGTGCCGGCCTCGCTTGATTCGAAGCATCAATCGCACATCGACAAGCTCGCTAAACTCTCCGGCCCCGAGTTCGACAAGGCCTATTTGAAAGACCAAGTCAAGGACCACGAGCACGACGTCAATAAATTCAAGGACGAGGCCCAAAACGGCACCGATCCGAACGTAAAGCAATTCGCCATGGCAACTTTGCCTACATTACAGGAGCATCTGAGCGCCGTAAAAGATCTGAAGAAAGCAGCGAAGTAGTAATCTAACGGGAGTCGTGGCCCACATGGATGGGCTGCGATTCCTCATGATTGACGCTAACTTGACTCGCCGCCAGGCTCTTTTCGCTTTAAGCGCTTTTCAGCCCTCGTCACCCGCCGGCTCCCGCATGGCGGTCGAGGGCTACATTTTTCAGCAATACGCGAGCCGCCAAAAGAAGCATCTATCCGAAATAGTGACAGAGGCTTTTGCCATGGCTCGCCAGGCCGGCTTCCATAACATCGAAATCAACACAGCGTTCTTCGAAGCAAATATCCGCAGCCGTACGCTGGCTGCGCTTCGCGCGAACGGTTTGCGCATGCCCTCGGTATATTGCGGAGGAGCTGTACACGATGAGCGCCTCGCCGAACAAACCCTAGCCAAAGCATTGGAGGTCGCGGCGCTCTGCCGGCCATTTGGGTGCACGGCTGTGGTTACGAATCCCGATCCAAAACCCGGACAGGCGCGCAAGACCGACGACGAGCTCGCTGTTGAGGCTCGCTCGTTGAATCGCATGGGCCAGGCTCTCCGGCATGAAGGCTATGAACTGCGCGTGCATCACCATACGCCTCAACTGGTCGAGAACGCGCGCGAATGGCGCTATATCCTGGCCAATACCGACCCGCGCGATGTCGCTCTTTGCGTCGATCTCGACTGGGTCCATCAATCCGGCCTTGTGCCGCTGGATATCCTCCGCGAGGGCGGCGCTCGCGTGCGCGAGATTCACGTTCGCAACTCGAAAAACAAGCTCTGGCTGGAATCGTTCGAAGACGGAGATATCGACTACCGCGCCATCGCCGCTTACCTTGGGAAGCAAAAACTCGAGCCGCTGGTGGTAGTGGAACTTGCTTATCGCGAGAACACGCCGATCACGCATTCGCTCGCCGAGGACCTTCGCTCCAGCCGCATTTACGCCGAGCGCATATTCGGCATCAAAGCCTAAGGCGGCGCCGGTGCGCGGACGCCGGTTTGGCCTTCGGCTCGCTTAAATAGCCCCAGGCCCGGTTCTGCACGATAGCGCCGACGACTATTTCCGGCGTCGCTTTTCTGCCAGTACGAAGCTTCACGGCCTGGTCCACCTTCACATTCTTTCGTGTAAACTCACGGCCGCGAATCCGCACGGCCAGATTGTAGGAGCCGCGCTCGGCATTCAATGCCGTGATCCGGAGCTTGACGGCCCCGAGGCTCTGAAACTCCGGCGATACAGCCAGCCGGAACTCCGTGATTTTGCGGTCCGGCCGTTCCGGAATTACAAGGCGCTCGGGCTGAGGTGCCGGCGCGTTTTCCGCCACTGGGCGTTCTTGTGCCGGTACAACCGGTGCATACACTGCCGCCGCGGCTGGGACCAGCTTCCGTTCGCCCATCGCGGAGAGCAAAAAAGCCAGGGTCGCGCAAAGGAGAGCCAGGAACAGCGCCTTCATCGCCAGCCCTTTCGGAACCCAGCCCGGCATGAAATCTGCCCTTGCCGGATAGCGGACCAGCACCATGGGCGCCGAATGGTACAGATCTTCCGGCAAGCCGCTTGCAACTGCCGGAATCGCCGAGGTCATAACGGAAACAGAGTCGCTCTAGTAGATATTACAGGGAAACGGACTCTGCGGGAAATGTTTGTTTTAAATATTTCGCGCAATGTGCTATCTTTCCTGCCATGCACGGATCCGGACTCTCCCGCCGTTCCTTTGTGGCCGCTCTTGGCGCGGTTCCCCTCGCCGCCGCAAAGAAGACTTCCATTCCTGTCGGTCTCGAGCTCTATTCCGTGCGTAGCGCGCTGAAGAAAGACCTGCCCGGCACGCTTCAGGCAGTCGCCAAAATGGGTTATGAATGTGTAGAATTTTTCGCCCCGTATTACGAATGGAGCGCCGATTACGCCAACCAGGTCCGAAAACAGCTCGATGATCTCGGTCTGAAATGCTATTCCACGCATAACGGTAAGACATCTTTCACCAGCGCGGGCCTTGGAAAGGCAATCGACTTAAACAAGACGTTAGGCGCCAGCTACATCGTGCTCGCAAGCCCAGGCAAAGTCTCGACCTTAGATGACTGGAAGCAGGTCGCGGAGCTTCTCAATCAAGCCAACCAGACCATGCAATCGCAAGGCCTCCACGCCGGTTATCACAATCACGACCTCGAATGGAAGCCGGTCGCTGGCGAAAAGCCCATGGAGATTCTAGCTCGCAACACTGACAAGAGCATCATGCTGCAACTGGATGTCGGCACCTGTCTGGAAACCGGTAACGATCCCGTTGCCTGGATTCGCACCAATCCGGGACGCATTCGCTCCTTGCATCTCAAGGATTGGTCGCCGGCCAAAGGCTATCGCGTGCTCTTCGGCCAGGGCATTGCCCCCTGGAAGAAGATCTTCGACGCCGCCGAATCCGTTGGCGGAGTGGAGTACTATCTCATCGAGCAGGAAGGCAGCGATTACCCCGAGGACGAAACGGCCGAGCGCTGCCTAGTCGCTTACAAGGACCTTCACGGCTAAGGTACCGGCCGGCGCCTCCATTCGTTCAGCAGCATCTTTGCCAGCGAGAGCGTTGCAGAAACGATCACAGGACCGAGAAAAATCCCTAACGGTCCAAACATCTCTACGCCGCCCAGCAGCGCAAAAAACAAAATGCCCGGCGAAAGTCTGAGCCGTTCGCTAATTACCCAGGGACGGACGATATTATCCGACAGCGAGACCACTCCGGCGCCCCATCCGGCGAGGATCAATCCTTTTACCCAGGAGCCAGTAAGAGCTAAGTACAGCGCTCCCGGAACCCAGACGAGAGCGGCGCCGAAAAACGGAATCACCGAGCACGCGCACGTCACCAGCGCCCAGAGCAATGGGGATGGAACGCTCAACACCGCGAATCCAATCCCCAGAAGCAGTCCCTGGACGGACCCCACTGCCGCGACCCCCACAACGTTGGCCCGGATAGAGGTTTGCGTTTCTTCGATGATCTGCTCTATCTGATCGTCGTCCAGCGGAAGGAGCCGGGTAGTGCGATTCACCAGTTGCCTTCCATCGCGAAGAAAGAAGAACAAAGTAAAAAATGTGAGCACGATGAAGACCGTAATCGTGCCGATGCTGGTGAGAACATTGCCTGTTTGCTTGATAATCGCGGTGCTCGCCTGATCCAGGCGCGCCAGCGCGGCATTGCGTATCACGTCCGGTGAGATGCCGGTTTTGATGCCGATCCAGCCAGCCGCCGTGTCAACCCAGGCGCCGAAGGCCGTCGTCCATCCATCCCGCGCCGCCGTGTTGTCTTTGAACCAGCGATAAGAGGTGACGACTTCCCGTTCGATGGCGAATACCAGCAAGGTAATCATGCCCGCCAAGACCACGAACAGCACGATCAGCGATAGGAACGCCGCCCAGTTGCGATTTCCCGTGATTTGCCGCAGCCGCACGAACAACGGGTGAAACAGAATCGCCAGAATGGCCGCCGTGAGAATAGGCTGCGTAAACGGCCGTGCAATCCAATAGCAGAAAAAACAAGCAATAACGGTCGCGATGACAAGAAACACAAGTCTCTTGGTGCGTTCTTTGCTGTCCGTCATCTATACGCGCATACTACCTCAACGAATGCTCTCGCCATATTCATTAAGCTGTATTCGCCCAGGAGCGAAGCACCTCGGCCACACTCCAGGCTTGGGCAATGCAGGCGCGCGGAATATGCGGTTTTTCGCCGTCGAAGATTTCGCTGATCGATCCGACACACGCTTCGCTGAGATGCGGCGCAAATGCGCTCAGCAACTGGCGCGCTTCGGCATTCTGCCCGGGATGGAGCTTCAACCACGCGTCGATATACGGCCCAATCAGCCAGGCCCATACCGAGCCCTGATGATACGCAGCGTCTCGAGAACGCAGGTCGCCGTCATAACGGCTCTTGTAATCCGGATTCGACGGGCTTAGCGAGCGCAGTCCCACAGGTGTCAGCAACTCGCGTGTCACAACGTCCATCACCGGCTCCCAGTGGGATGGATCGAGAACGGGATTCGGTAGAGAGAACGCAAAAATCTGATTGGGGCGGCAGGAAATGTCGTCTCCGTTCTCTCCATCGATCACGTCATACAAATAGCCGCGTTCCTCACACCAGAAGCGCCGGTTGAAGCATTCTCTTGCCTTCTCCGCGCTTCGTGCGTAGGCGTCGCCCGCTCCGCGGCCATGCACCTGATTCATCCATCCCGTCAGACAGCAGAGCGCGTTATACCAGAGCGCATTGATCTCGACCGCTTTGCCACGCCGCGGCGTTACGACCCAATCGCCTACTTTTGCGTCCATCCACGTTAATTGATAGCCTTCCGCTCCCTGATGCAGGAGCCCATCGGCCGGATCGACATGAATTCCGAAACGTGTGCCCTGCAGATGAGCTTGCGCGATGTCTTCGAGCACCGGCAGAATCAGTTGCAGCGTGAGTTCATCACCGGTGAACGCCAGATAACGCGAAACTGCGTGAAAGAACCATAGGCTGGCGTCGGCGGTGTGATAGAGGCCTTCCTCCTCGCCCTCGGGAAACAAATTGGGAATCAATCCGTCCTTCACATAATTCGCGAAGTTGTGCAATATCCAGCCGGCTTCCGTAAAGCGTCCGGTCCTTAGCGTGAGGCCTTCCAAACTGATCATGGTGTCGCGGCCCCAATCGGTAAACCAGTGATAACCGGCGATCACGGTGCGGAACTCGTCTCCCGCCGCGATGGCGCGAACCTGATCTTCACAGCGTCCGGCAGGCTTGATGACGAACTGGTCCGCCGCCAATACAAGCTCGCCTCCAATCTCCTCGCGAAGAGCCGGCTCGGCCATTTGCAGCAAGGCCTGCCGCCTTTGCAGAGAAAAGCGATTCACATCCGGCGGAGAGAGCGCCAGCATCGTGTTCCAGTTTTCGACCGAAGCGGTAAAAGTAACCCGCTCGCCGGGAGACAGATTGGCGTCGAAACAACCCGGGCTGAAGAGCGAGCCCAGGGAATCGTACCCTCGTCTCTCTTCCGTCTCATAAAGAAGATCGGTCGCCATCCTGCGCTGGAACGACAAGTTACCGCCAGGCATCGCCAGGCGCAACACAGGCTGGTCCGGATCGCCCGTCAATTCGTAGCCGCTTTCCTGCGCAGTCAGCGCGAAATGTTCGGAAGGTTTCGTGCTTACCGGAGCGTCATGGTGGCGAAAATTGACCCAGAAATGTAACTCGAGCTGCAGGGCCGCGGACCCAGTCAGCAGCTCGTATGTCAACTGAACAGTATTTTGTGCATGTGGCAAATGCAAGCGTTTTTCGACTATCCAGCCGTTTATGTGAAAGGTCCAAACGGGCAGCCCCGCTTCCAGACGAAACTCTTCCGCAACTAAGTGAGCGTCCACCGTGGCATTGGCCAACTGGCGCGGTCCAACAAAATATTCGCCATGGTCGGGCAATTTCATGCGCTCGCAAATCGCGTTGAGCATCATGTAACGGCCTAACGGATTGGGTAGCGCCGCAATCAGCATCCCGTGATACCGCCGGGTGAGCGGGCCGGCCACCGTGCCGGAAGCATAGCCGCCAAGACCATTGGTCACCAGCCATTCCCGATCGAGGTGCGGGTCGGGCGGCCTGTCGGCGCTAAATCCTTTAATACGTCGAATCGGGTAATTCATAGGTTTGAACTTTAAAGTGGTTCGGATCGAAGAACTATGGTGGAATTGCCGGGCAATCGCCAGTTGTCTTCGCTCTCGGGTGGATACGTTCCATAGCCCCCATACTTAGGATCTTCGCTCGACCAGATGACAATCCATCGCGAATTCGGGGGCGGCGCCAGGAGCGGCTCCGGGGCCGGATCGCAATACAAGTCACGATCGAGGTTGATCAATAGAAGCCGGTCGCCTTCCTCACCACCAAAGTAACGCAGAAGAAACGCACTCGGCGAAAGTACGGCGCCATCCACAGCGCCACGCCGCTGCATGCGAAAGACAGGATCTTCGCGGCGAAGCTTTATGAGATCTTTGTGGAGGTTGTACATTGCAGAGTTCTTCTGCCGCTCGGAAAAATCGAGTTTCGAGGCCTCGAAGGTGGACGGATTCCCCGGATCCCCAAATACGTGCTGCATCTCGGGCAGCGCCAGACTTCGGAATTGCGCCAGGAATTTCCCGCGTCCTTCTCGAATCATTTTGCCGAGCTCCGCCTGGTGATCGCAAAAGTAAAGGAACGGGGTTGTCGCAGCGTACTCCTGTCCTTGAAACAGCATCGGTGTACCCGGCGCGAGCAGAAGCAGCGCCGTCATGGCTTTATATCGCCCGGCGGTCGCGAGTATGTTGGGACGCTCGCCGCGGGCGGTATTCGCGACTTGATCGTGATTTTGAATAAAGTTGACAAATGCGCTCGGACTGATGTCGAGTGCGTTGCTTCCTCGCCGCTGACGTTGCCATTTGTACCACTGGCCTTGGTATAGATAGCCGTATTTCACGGCGGAAATAAACTCTTGCGGCGTACCGCCGTAATCGCTGTAATATGCCTCGCTGCGGCCTGTTAAGGCGACCAGCGCACTATGGTGAAAATCGTCATTCCATAGAGCGTCCATCCCATATCCGCCCTGCCCTTTCGAACGCACGAGCATGGTGTGTTGCGGCTCGTTCTCCGCAGTCACGATGATCGTTCGTTTACCGGCGGCCTTCCGCACGGACTCGACAATTTCGGACAGGATGTGATTCGATGAGTGGTCGTGAATATCTTGCGTCGCATCGAGCCGCAGTCCGTCTAAATGGAACTCGTCGATCCAATACGCGGCGTTCGCGATGAAGAACTCGCGCACCGGCGCCGAATTCTCGCCGTCGAAGTTGATAGCCTCTCCCCAGTCCGTCTTGTAACGCGACGTGAAATAGTCGGCGGAGAAAGACTTCAGGAAATTGCCATCCGGACCCACGTGGTTATACACCACGTCGAGGATTACTCCGATATTCTGCGCGTGGGCTTCATCGACAAACTTCCGAAAATCGTCCGGCCGTCCATAGAGCCACGTGGGCGCGAAGAAGTTCACGCCATCGTAGCCCCAACCGAATCGGCCGGGAAAATCGGCGACCGGCATAATCTCGAGCACGGTGATTCCCGCTGACGCCAGTTCTTTCAACTGCTCCCGCGCCGCGTTCCACGTGCCTTCGCGCGTGAAGGTGCCAATGTGAGTCTCGTACAGGATCTGCCCCTCGATCCTCACACCGCCCCATGCGGAATCCGTCCAGGAAAACGTCCGCGGATTCACAACGGCAGATGCGCCGTGCGGACCGTCCGGTTGGAAACGTGACGCCGGGTCAGGCAACCGGTTTTCGTGCTCGTCTAATTGAAAGCGGTAGATCGTTCCTGCAGCAGCGGAGGGGTGAAACACAGAAAAATAACCTCCGGTTTCCCCCTGTAAATCTACTTCGGCAGGCGATCCTGGGCCCGCCTCCAGAAAAACTCTCACGCGCCCGGCGGCGGGCGCCCAGACCCGAAAGTCCACGCCTCCCTCCACCTGGCATTCGGCCCCGATTGGATATTTTCTCTTAATGATCAATCCCTTCCCGAGAATCGCTTCGCGGCAGACCACCACTCCTGGTTTCTAGACGGTTTACTGTAACAGCATCGATGCCCGGTGTTTTACGAGATAATTAAGGTGTGCCAGCGATCAGCGAAAAACGACCGACTCCGGAGCAGTTACTGCACCATGTGCAGACCGACGAGGAAGACCAGTCCAGCGCGCGATTGAAGATTTTTCTGGGCTATGCTTCCGGAGTCGGCAAGAGCTTTCGGATGCTCGACGAGGGCCGGCGGCGGCGCGAGCGCGGCCAGGATGTGGTAGTCGGCGCTATTCAGAATGGTTTGCCGCCGGATATTGCGCAAGCCATCGCAACGCTCGAGATTATTCCTCTAAAACATGTGGATGGGGTCGCGGTCATGGACATGCCGGCGATCCTGGCGCGGGCGCCCAAAGTGTGCCTGGTGGATGGATTGGCCTACGATAACCCGCCGGGTTCCGAACATCAGAAGCGCTGGCAGGATGTGGAGCAGTTGCTCAAAGCCGGTATTTCCGTGATTACTTCGGTCAACCTGCAGCACATTGAGGAGAAGCGCGAAAAGGTGGAGGCGATCACCGGCAAGCACGTCACTGACACCGTACCGCTCAGCTTCTTGCAGACGGCGGACGAGATTGTGGTGGTCGATGCGCCGCCCGAAAACTGTATAGGCGCTTCGAACGACGGCAAGCGCAAATTGACACAGCACCAGCTTTCCGAGTTGCGTGAGATCGCGCTATGGCTCGCGGCCGACGTGGTCGATCAACAGCTCGAACGATACCTGGAGCGGCACGGCGTCGAGCAGCTTTGGGGGACGCAGGAGCGCATTCTTATCTGGCTCTCGCCGCGCGCCGATGCCAAGCGCATGTTGGATAGCGGAGTAAGAAATCGAGACCGCTTCCATGGTGAATTGATCGCCACCCACCTGAACCGGCCGGACTGGTCGCCCGAGCAGCGCAAGCATGTGGAAGAAGCGGTGGAGATGGCGCGCGCCCGCGGTGCGGAGATTGTAGAACTGGACGGCGAGGATTCCGTCGAAACGCTGCTGCGCTTTGCCCAGCAGCGCGGCATCACGCAAATCTACGTCGGCCACAAAGGCCGCGATAGCTGGCTCGAGCGCTGCTTCGGCAGCGATTTAGACCGGCTGATCCGCGCGGCGGAAGGAATTGATGTGCGGGTGTTCCCGCACCCGTAAACTTTGTTGTGAACTTTATGCGGAGGAGATATCCTCGATACTCGCTTAGCCCGCGACAGATACGGATTCCGCTCGCTCGACCTGAGCGATATCGAAGGCAACCATTTCACTTACTAACTGACGGAAACTATAAGTCGGGCGCCAACCTAAGACATCGCGCGCCCGGGTTGGATCTCCTACCAAAAGATCGACTTCGGCGGGTCTGTAGAACTGCGGATCCTCACGCACGAATTCTCGGTAATCGAGGCCGGCTTCGCGAAATGCCAGTTCGCAGAATTCGCGTACCGAGTGTGTCTCGCCCGTAGCGACGACGTAATCGCCTGGCTCTGGCTGCTGCAGCATCAGGTGCATAGCGCGCACGTAATCGGCGGCGTGACCCCAGTCGCGCCGTGCTTCCAGATTTCCGAGGCGCAGTTCCGTTGCCAATCCCATTTTGATGCGCGCGACATTGTGAGTAATTTTCCGTGTCACAAACTCGAAGCCGCGACGAGGACTCTCATGGTTGAACAACATTCCGTTTGCGCAGAACATCTGATAAGCTTCGCGGTAATTGATGGTCAGATAATAGCCGGCAACCTTACTGATGCCATAGGGACTGCGCGGATGAAACGGCGTGCTCTCACGCTGGGGCGTCTCGCGCACCTTGCCAAACATTTCGCTCGACCCAGCGAAGTAAAACCTGCATTCGGGCTGGAGCTGGTACAGTGCGGCCAGCAGATAATGAGTACCACTGCTGTTTGTGTTCATCGTGGAAAAACCATCCTCGAAGCTTTCCGCGACAAAACTCTGGGCGGCGAGATGATAACACTCATCGATCTTGCAGCGGCTCAGGATGTGGAACAAACTGGGATAGCTTTCGAGACTGCCGGCGTGCAACTCAATGTCATTCTGGATGTGGGCAATGCGTGCAAGCCGCTGATCCGGTTTTTCGAGGGCCACTCGCCGCACCAGGCCGTGGACTTCGTAACCCTTCTCAAGAAGATATTCGGCCAGATAGCTTCCGTCCTGGCCCGTGATACCCGTGATGAGTGCTTTCTTCATTCCGATGGATCAGTGTAGCAAAAAAGGCACTAGGGCTTTTGTCCAATCACCGCGTAATCCTGCGGCCCGTACAGGTAATCATTTAACCGGCCCGCCACACCCTTGCCATCATCCGGAACGCGGACTGTCTCAGGATACGGATGGAGGTCCCGCACCTGCACCTGACAAAACCTGAGGATGCCCGGGGGGTGCGCGTATGCGGGCGGCAAAATTCGATTGAAGTAGTTGCATAATGGAAAAATTACCGGCGAATCGAATTCCTAGGATCTCTCACGCTCAGAATCTTAAAGCTGTCATTGACGGCGACGGCGAAACGTAAAATGAACATTCTTATCTGCCACGAACGGTTTCTCTTCAGGTTTGGGGCCGACCGCGTGTTAATTCTGCTCGGCAAAGGCCTGAAAAAATTGGGCCACACT
>JAICIH010000204.1 GCA_025924475.1 Bryobacteraceae bacterium | reverse complement strand
GCTGGTTACGCCGGAAACATCGCCGCTCTGCGCGAACGCCAGAGTGCTCACTACGCCGAACAGCAGCAACGGCTGGGCGGCTCGGGAAAGACGAGTGTGAAAGGACATATGTTTTGTAGCTCCTTTGATGGGGGATAATTCGACAAGCCAACTTGTGCGGCTGGTCGAAAGATGTATGGCCGCGCGGGCAGAGATGTCACCTACGGAAAGTATTTGCGGCGCAAAAACGCGAGCTAGTGAATAATCGTTGTAAGGCATGCGGCCTCGACACAGGCTGTAGGTCTCAGGACCGTCACGAGCCCGGCAAGGCTTTCGCGGTCCGTTTGATTTGTGGAAGGAAAACGCCGAACGAATTTGGCGGCAGAACTAAGAGCGGGGAGGGAGAAACGGTAGCTCGTGTACCCTTCTGTGTACCTATAAACGAGGGTATTCGCTGTTTCTGTGCTTTCGGGGCTTAGTGAGGTTTGCTGATTTCTAAATAACTTACGTAGTACTGATGGTTTGGAAAAGGCGCGCTTGCGGTTCAACTCCCGCCGCCTCCACCAATCTCAGTGCTCATGGCACAAGATCGATGTTCACGGGTTTGTTGCGATCGCAGGTCAATATTCCTCCTTGCAGTTCAAGCTCCGCCACCTGGATGACGGTGTGGCGCTTCCATCCCGCAGGCTTGTCTTCCGCATCGGCTCCGACCTGGTGTGTGAAGTAAAACAGGTACGCTCGTCCGTCAGCGCTGACGACGACGTCCGGATGATTGCCTTTCGTACGGTCGGTCGGCAGCGTACCCGGCTCCTTAACAAGATTGTGTTCCTGGCGCTTCCAGTGCAGACAGTCGTCAGACCAATAGACGCCCAGTCCGTCCCAGGCATCGAAGACTAACCAGTAGCGATCCTTCCAATGAAAGACCTTCGGTCCTTCGCCTTTCGAGCCGGGAAGCGCCACACCCTTCGCCGTCCAACGCGAAAGGTCCGGGCTGTCTGCAAAATAAATCGATCCGTCCTTGGCGCGTTCATTCTTGAACCACATGCGCCAGCTACCGTCGGGCAGACGGATGACGCAGGGATCGATCACGCGATCGGAGTGAAGGTCGAGCTTCGATTCGTATTGCCAATCCTTCAGATTTTGACTGGTCAGATGAACGATCTCGCGGGGTGCGTTCCAATCGTTGAAAATGCCAGGAACGATGCTGAGATACATGTGATAGACGCCGTCGTTCCGGATGACCTTCGGCGCCCAGTGCGTGTAGTCCGGTTTGCCGTAATTGATATTGGCGGTTCCCGTGTACTTCCAGGTGGCTCCGCCATCCGTACTTTCGGCCATGCCGATTCGTGTGCCATGTACCCAACTGACGCCCGGCAGATTTTCGGCGCTCGCGCGCCGGTTCGTGTAGAACATCACCCAGCGATGGGCGGCACGATTCCAAATGAGCGTCGGGTCGGCGGCGCCGTCATATACAGGGTCGCGATAAAGCGGCTTGGGCGCGACTGAGGGAGCGGCGCGGAGTCCGAGCACGACTATAGCGAAGACAGCGCAAGAAAAAGAGAGGCGGTTCATTTTATTGGCGAGACTATTCTAAGCCTGCCCCACAACGAGTCGCGGCTATATATTCGGTGGCTCTACGCGAGCGAAGATCTGGTCCCATTGATGATGTCTGCCTGACGGGCTGGGCCGTGTGCCGTCAAAATGTTGGTCCAGCAGGGTGAGTTCGGAAATGGAATTCACCAGCGCCCAGCGCCAATTCGGCAACGGTTCACGACTCGAGCCGCCGATCTGATAGCCGAAAAGCTTGACCGAGCCTTTATGAACGCCATAGTCATGAGGCTCGACGATTCGCGGTTTGCCGTGGTAATGAAACCGAAGTAAATGCTTTCGCTTAATAGCAGTGCGAATCAGGCGATCCGTTCTTGGCTCGGGAAGCTGCATTCGACTCAGTTGCTTCTGGGTAACGCGGCCGTGGTTTGAAAATCAGCTGATTGGCCGGCAGTGGAACTGCCGCCGATGAAGACCGTATAATTGGCGGGCTCGATCACGCGGCGGCTCTGGGCGTTGAAAAACGAGAGTGCATCGAAGCCGAGCGGGAAATCTACGGACTTGGATTCGCCCGGATCGAGAGTGACGCGCTGGAATCCTTTCAAACTGCGGACGGGTTGTTCCACGCTGACGCCGCGGATGCGGATGTAGCATTGCACGATTTCGGTCCCGCGGCGGCCGCCGGTGTTGGTCACGGTTGCCGTTGCATGCACAGGGCCTGCCTTTACGTTCGAGTACGCGAACGTCGTATAGCTGAGGCCATGGCCGAAAGGAAAGAGCGCGCTATTCGGCACGTCCAGGTACTTCGATACATACTTTGTCTCGACCGGTCCGGGATGCTTCGGATCGGGGAACTGCTCCGGGCGGCCGGTGGGGAACTGGCTATAGTAAAGCGGCTCCTGGCCGACCGCGCGCGGGAAGCTCATGGTCAGTTTCCCGCTGGGCGGGACAGCGCCGAACAGGGTTTCGACAATAGCCGGACCGGTTTCCATGCCGGGGAACCAAACTTCCATGATGGCGGGAACGTGCGCCGCCGCCCAATCGAGCACTAACGGCCGGCCTGAGAACACCAGGAGGATGACGGGTTTTCCGGTAGCCACGATCGCTTCCAGCAGGCTTTGCTGATTGCCCGGAAGATTCAGGTGCGCGCGGGAAGCGGCCTCACCGCTCATGGCGCTTGACTCACCTAATGCAAGAATCGCCAGATCCGCGCCGCGGGCCGCATTCAGGGCTTCATCGAAATCGGCATCGGAGGAGCCTGATATGTCCGCGCCCTTTGCGTACACCAGACGCGTACCGTTTTGGCGGGCGTGCTGTTCCAATGCTGCGCGCAAGGTGACGACATCACCGAAATTGTTCGCGCCCGACCAGGCGCCCACCATGTCTGCCGAGTCGTCCGCAAGCGGGCCGATGAGGGCGATGTTTTCCTTATCGGATAGGGGGAGCAGCGGGGCTTGGCCGGCATTCGCGTTCTTGAGCAATACGAAAGATTCTTGCGCGGCGCGGCGCGCCAGAGGACGGTGCTCGGGGACGGCATTCGTTACTTCGGGACCGGTAGTGAACGGATGCTCGAAAAGGCCAAGCGCGAATTTGAGGCGCAAGACGCGGCGCACGGCTTCATCGATTTCGGCAACAGAAACGCGCCGCGATTTGAGTAGCGCGGGAAGCTGGGTATCGTACAGGTGCGACATCATGTCGATATCAACACCCGCCTGCAGCGCTTTCGCGGCAGCGGTTGCTCCATCGAGCGCGATGCCGTGATGCTCCAGCTCCATGATGGCGGTGTAGTCGCTGACCACGGGACCGTCGAAACCCCACTCGCCGCGCAAAATCGTCTTCAACAGAAATGGATCGGCAGTGGTTGGGACGCCGTTCAAGGCATTGAAGGCGCTCATGACACTAGCGGCGCCAGCTTCAATCGCGGCTTCATAAGGAGGCAGGTAGATTTCGCGCAGCCGCATCTCGCTCATATCGGTCGTGTTGTACTCGCGCCCGGCTTCGGCGGCGCCATAAGCAGCAAAGTGTTTGACACAAGCAGCTACGCTGTCGGACGCGGAAAGACTCGCTCCTTGATAGCCGCGAATATAGGCCCGCGCGATGGCCGCTCCCAAATAGGGATCTTCGCCGGCGCCTTCGGTGCAGCGGCCCCAGCGAGCGTCGCGCGCGATATCCACCATCGGCGAGTAGAACCAGTTGACGCCGGCGGTTTTGGCTTCGACTGCCGCCATGTGGGCAAGAGAAGAAATCAGCTCAAGATCCCAACTCGAGGCGGTGGCCAAAGGAACCGGGAAGATGGTGCGGAATCCGTGGATCACATCGGCGCCAAACAGCAGCGGTATATGCAGCCGAGTGTTATCGACGGCGGCATGCTGAAAGTGATTGGTGAGCTGCTGCCCGACGGTGTTCAGCATGGAGCCGAGCTTTCCCGATTTGGCCAACTGGTAGGAATCGACGCCATTCGGTCCGGGCGGGTTGACGTTGAGCGCCACCGTGGTGGGACCAGTGTCCAGCGCCTGGCTGGCGTTGTATTGGACGAGCTGGCCGATTTTCTCGTCGAGCGTCATTCGTTTTAAAAGATCGTTGACTCGCCGTTCGATGGCTGGGTCTATGAGCTGCGGGTTCGATCGCTGAATCGGCTGCCGGCGAGGCGGTTGTAGCTGGGCGCTCGACTGTAGACGCGCCGAGCAGAGACCTACCAATACTACGGCCAACAGAGTAAAAAGAGTGTTGCGACGGAGGCGGGTTGTAGAAGGCACGAAGACGTCCAGTAGATTTTCGCCTTCAGTCTACCGCCCGCGAGGCCGTACACTGGGTCGGACGATGCACGTTTACATTTTTCGAGGGCCTGGCCGCATATTTGGCGTCACTCCGGACGTGACAGGAGCCAACCTGCCTTCACAGTTTGCTCCCTGGAACGCTTTTAAATCGGTGGAATTGCGGCGAGAGGAACAGATGCCGGGTGTCAATACGGACGAATGTCTAAACGACATTGAGAAATACGGTTTTCATATCACCGATGCTCATGTCCGCATAACGGAGACGGCAATTCAGATGAACTAAAGCGCAGCTTAATGGATCCGGTTCCGGACTGCGCTCTCCTATGACGGTCGGCGAAGCTAAGATTTGGCTGATGTGGTCAAAAGCTGCGAGGTATCCTCCCAAAGTTGTTGGACGATGCTGCCGGCGGGTTCGGCGCGAGCCAGCTTGGCGGCTTGCCCGGCCCACATTTGCATGCGATCGGCGTCACCCTGTTTTCGAGCCGAATCTCGCATCGCCGCCGTGAGTCCGCGCTGGACGGGATAGGGCGCCGGAGCGGGGCCATCGAGCGCGGCACGTGTATAGGCATTGGCAATGGCGCGGCCAGGCCGGCCGGTGAATGCACGGGTGACAACAGTCTCGTGGGCTTCGGTGCGCTCCAGTTTCTCGGCATAGACGGGATGCGCCATCGCTTCGGGGGCGCGCAGTAAGCCGGTTCCGATCTGGACGGCGCTGGCGCCCAGGATCAGCGCCGCGGCGATTCCACGAGGATCGGCGATTCCACCGGTGGCAACTACCGGTACGCTCACTGCATCGACCACCTGCGGGACGAGAGCCAATAAACCTACGATTTGGCCGTCGGCCTGTTCGGCATCAAAGGCTCCACGATGGCCGCCGGCCTCCATGCCTTGCGCGACGATGACATCTGCGCCAGCGTCTTCGGCGAGTCTGGCTTCGGCGACAGTAGTGGCGGTGGCGAACCACAGAATTCCGCGCGCTTTCAATTCGGCTATGAAGCTGCGGGGATAGACGCCCATGATGGAAGAAATGACCTTCGGCGCGGCGCCGAGCATGGCTTGGCATTGCGCGTCGAAATCCGGCAGCATCATGTCGCCCGCTTCCGGCGGAACCGAAGGTCCCCAGTTCGCCAGAAATTCGCGCTGCCGCTGTTCCAACTGAGGGTCGCGGGCCGGGCGCGGGCCGCGAATCCAGAGATTGAGCTGAAATGCGCCTTGACTCTTGGCGCGGAATTCGGCGCTCCAGGCAGCAATTTCGTTCGGTTTCATCAGCAGAGCGCCGCAGGCGCCGAGCCCGCCGGCATTGGCGACAGCAATTGATAAGGATGGCGGGCACGCTCCCGCCATGGGCGCGAGCAGTATGGGAAGGCGGATGCCGAGATGATCGCTGAATGCTTTGGCACGCGCAAAGGGAGAGGAATGCTTTCGGTCGGACATAGAGAGGGTTTCGGGGCCGTTCTGCTTTTAGTATGAGATCTGGGCCGACGGCCGCTAATTCGGGAATCGCTCACGGAGAACTCGGCGGCAATCGGCCCCGCAGGCTGGCAGCCCAATGTCGTTGACTTAAGGCCTCTCCTACCGGTTCCGTTCTGAGGTCGCTTACGCTCCCTTGCTCCGTTTCAACACCTTGCGTAATAGCAACGCGGACTCCGATTCCGACGCTGCTAGCCTGCCCCACAAAATTTTGTGATGAATTTCGCAGGTTTTGGGTGAAGGAGAGTAACACCCATGGCAGTTTTTTCGTTCACGCTCGACTCTTTCCAGATTACGGATACGCGGTCGCTGCATGAAGATACCGATTACGTGACTTATACGCTCGTGGTCAAGGACCAGAATGGCAACGGCGGACCGCGCATGCTGACGAAGTATATGGGGGATGTGAATAATGGCGTTCACGCCGTAAATTTGACGTTTTCCAACATTACGGTCAACCCGACGGATACGGTGGTGCTGAATTACCTGATCGTAAATTCGGGGCATAAGGGGCAGAGCCAGGTCACGTCGGCGATCGAGAGCGCCGCGAGTAAGCTCGCGATGCAAGGCGGCGCGGCGCTGGGCAATGCGATTCTGCCCGGGATCGGAGGCTCGTTGTTGGGAGCCGGAGCGGGTTGGCTGGCCGGCCAACTGGTGGGTCTGCTTACTGCGAACTGCGATGGGGCGGTGGCGATGGAGCAGGATACGTTTACTTACAACGATCTGATTAACAACACGGTGCACGGCCAGTTCAAGCACAGCACACGGCATCCGGGGACAGATTCTCCGCATGGCTGCGGCAGGAATTCCGTTTACATTGTGAACTGGCACATGCTCCAAGTAGGTAGCGCGGCGAATAAGACCGTGCCGAACGTGCTTGAACTTTCCGCCGCGCAAGCGGCACAACGAGTCCAAGCTGCCGGGCTGGTGGCGAAGTTTACAGGACAAAACGGCGCGAGTTCGTGGGTGTTCAGCCAATCGCCTACAGCGGGGCATATCGTGGACGCCGACAGCACGGTTTCGATGGTGCTGCATACGGGACCGCGGCCATAAACTTATTTCAGAGTGTGAGTGAGTAAGTCGATCACGATCGGGTCGAAGGCTTTGTCGTGTTCGTCGCCGAGCTGCCAGAACTCGATCGAGAGCTGCTTGGCGGAGACAGTGACGAATAAGTAGCCGTAAGTGGAAATGGAAGCATCGTAAGTGACCTGATGACTCGAATCGGCGGGCTGGCCGGTGGCTGTCTTGACGGCCTGATGAGGCATGCCACCGGTGCCCACAACAATATAGACGATTTGCTTGCCGCCAATTCGTCGCGTGTAACGCTGGTAGTTATGAGCGTGGGCGGATAAGAAAAGATCCGGCCAAACGCCAGCTTTGAGGCAGGCGGCATCGATGCTTTGGTTCATTTCGACGCTGCCGGCGTGACCGCTCTGACTGTAGGGCGGGTGGTGCGTGGCGATGACGAGAGCTTTTTTCTGCCTGGCTTTGGCGATGGAGGCGAGCGTTTTATCGAGCCAATCGAGCTGGGACGTATCCGGTTTACCTTTCGTGATGGCCTGAAGATAGCCGGGGCTTTCGAGCAGGTTCGAATAGAGCCCGATGATTTGCACGAAGGGAGCATCGAGGAACCAGTAGGCGCCGGGCTCGGTCATGGTTTCGCGATAAATGCCGCTGCCGGCGGCTTGCGGCGGGACGACAGCTTTGCGAGCACAGAAATTATCGAGGTAAGCGCTGAGGGACGGGGCATCGGCTTGGGTTTTGACTTCGCCGTCGTGATTGCCGGGGATGGCGATGATTTTGCCGGGATAGTGCTTGTAAGGCGAATAGAAGCGCTCTCCGTAGTGGCTGGCTTTGTCGTTTCCGTAAATGACATCGCCCAGATGAAACAGGAATGCCGGATTGAGGCCGCCGGCGGAGGGATTGTAGTCGGTGGCCATCTCTTCAGAGACCAACTGGGCTTCATGGGCGGTGTTGACGCCGGTATCGCCGAGAGCATGGAAACGGATTTCGCCGAGGTCCTGAATTTCCTTGACGCCTTCAGCGCCGATGACTTCCGAGAGATCCCATTTGCCTCCACGCGTAACAGCGGGAAGCGGGCCGAGTTGGAGTTTGCTCCAGTCGGTCATGCGGGTGTGGCCATTGACGGGCTTGCGGGCGGCGGGTGGGGCCGGAACGAAGAATGGGTGGGCGAATCTTTGTTTGGCGAATGAAGTAGAGGTTGGATTCTGCGACATACACTTCTCCTTTTGAAAACGGGGTTGGGGAGGGCTCCGGCTATGGTAGCAGTGATGGCCGCTTACTGACGGGCGCGGTTCTGTTTTCACTCGTGGCGGAGGGCTTGCATGGGATCGATGCGGGCAGCGCGCCAGGCCGGGAGGTAGCCGGCGAGGAAGGCGCAGGCGATGAGGATAGCGGCGGCAGAAACGAGAGCAATGGGGTCGTTCGGCTGCAAGCCAAAAAGAAAGGATTTCAGAAGAGCCGTGGTTTCGAAAACAAGGAGTAGGCCGAGTGCCAGGCCGACTACGGCGAGCAGCAGGACGTCGCGGAGAACGAGCCAAACCACGCGGCGGCGCAAGGCGCCCAACGCCATGCGGATTCCGATCTCGGTAGTGCGACGCGCGACCGCGTACGCCATAGTGGCGTAAAGGCCCACGCACGCCATGATGAGAGCGAGCGCTCCGAAGCCGGTGCAGAGACTTGCGAACGTCCGCTCCTGGACGATAGTGGAATCGATGATTCGAGATTGCGTGGTGATATCGGCTACCGGGACGCGCGGACCCACTTCCCGTACAATGCGGCGGACCGTGTTGGCCAAGGCCAATGGATCGCCCGTGGTGCGCAATTCGAAGTACATTCGTTGAATGGGCCGATTCTTTCCGGCCTGGAGATAGGAGGTGTAGACGAGAGGCGGGATCTCGCGCTTGAGCGAGTTGTAGCGGGTGTTTTTGGCAAGGCCCACGATTTCCATGTCGATGTTATCTTCGCCGCCAAAACCAAAATGGCGTCCGACGGGAGAGACGCCGGGAAAATATTTTTTGGCAAAGACTTCGTTAATGACAGCCACAGTTTGCGCGCCTTGGCGATCGCGGGCGTCAAGCGACCGGCCCAGCAGAATCGGAATTTGCATGGTCTCAAAAAATTGCGGGCCGATTTGGGTGACCGCGGTGCTCAGCCTTTCTCCGTTTGTCGTGGGAAGACCCGGGATGGTAATCCACGTGCTGCTGCTCCAGTTCGCGACAAGCGGCATCTGCGTCATGGTGGCGTTGCGCACGCCGGGACGGGCGCGGAAGCGGCGATCGAGATCGGCGTAGAAATTTATGAGCGCAGCGTCTTTGTAACCTGCTTGGCCGGCGTCCACGTTGAATAGCAGAATATTTTCGCGGTTGAAACCAACATTGACGGCGTGCAGATTTGCCAGCGTACGGACAAACAGGCCAGCGGCAGCGACCAGCAGCAGGGAAATGGCGATCTGTGAAACAACGAGCGCGTGGCTCAGCCCGAACGGAAGGCCGAAGCGGTGTTTGCGCGCGTGAGAGGCGCTGGCGCGATTTTCCTTGAGAGCGGGTGTGATGTCGATCTTCGTGGCCTGCAGGGCGGGGGCGAGTCCGAAGAGAATTCCGGTCGATACCGCAACCAGTACGGTGAACGACAGGACACGCCAGTCGAGTTCTGCGCGCAGAGTAAAGTTGTCGCGACCGTTGGCAAGCAGCCAGGTAAGAGAGCCGATACCGGCAACGGCGACGACGGTTCCGAGCAGGCCGCCCAACAGGGAGAGCAGCACACTTTCGGTGAGGAGCTGCCGCATAACACGCAGGCGTCCGGCTCCGAGGCTGAGGCGCACGGCCATTTCGCGGCGGCGAGCGGCGGCCCGCGCGAGCAGTAGATTGGCAATGTTGGCGCAGGTGATGGTTAGGATGAGACCGACCATCGTCATGAGAACTACAGCGGCCTGGCATATTGGCGGCGCAGGCCGTCCACGCCCGACCCGCCTTCCTGCGCCCAGAGCGCGGGGAGCGGGGCGCGCTCCTTTTCATTCTCCGCCGTGCCGGCGACCCAGCGATGAAATTGCGCGCTCAGTGCGGCATTGGCCTGGCGAAGGCTGATGCCGGGCTTGAGGCGGCCCATCATCTCGATCCAATAAAAGTGATTGTCAATGAATCTAGCATCGACATCGTTGTAGCGATTCAGATCCACAAGACCGAGATCGTGAATCGGGATAAACACGACCGGCGCGCCTTGGGGGCGAACGCCGAAGAATTCAGGATGCGAGACGCCGGCAATGACGAAAGACTTGCCGTTAATTAGAATGGATTTGCCGATGGCGCCATCGCTCGATCCAAAGTGCCGTTGCGAAAAACCGTAGGAGATTGCGACCACGGGAGTGGCGCCGGTCCGGTCGTCCTCAGGTGCGATGAGCCTGCCGGCCGTGGGCCTGACGCCGAGCACACTGAAATAGTCGCCGGACACGTATTGACCTTCGCCAAGCTCGGCCTGGCCGTCCACGACGAGATTGAGACGCCCGGCGGCAGAGTAGCCGAACAGGGTCGAGAACACTTGATTGTTCTTGCGGAGAAACTCGTAGGCGGGATAGGGAAAATTGGGGCTGGTCTGTCCGCCTGGATCGTCGTAGGAGGTCCCCATGTGATTGCGCACGATTGGAATCTTCTTGGGAGCGCGCCAATTCAGGATGACGAGCTGCTCAGGACGCTGGACGGGAAGAGCGCGGATCATGATGGCGTCCATGAAACTGTAGATGGCCGTGTTAGCTCCGATGCCGAGGGCAAGTGAAAGAACGGCCATCAAGGCGAAGAGCCGGTCGGCGTTCATCATTCGCAAGGCGTAGCGGATGTCCTGGCTGAGCTGCTCGAAAAATGTTCCGGTCCACATGATGCGGCTGTTCTCCTTCCATAAGGTGACGTTTCCGAAGCGGCGGGCGGCCTGGGCCGCGCCGAGATCCTCGGCTTTGAGCGCGAGATGATGGCGCATTTCTTCGTCGAGCTCGCGGTCGAAGCGATCGCGATGTGCAAACCAAAGCAGACGGCGCCAGAGGATTTTCATGCGGGTTGGATGACGCGGCCAATAGCAGCGATGACACGATCGAAGTCGCGCAGCTCGCGGGCGAGTTGCTTTCGGCCTTCAGGAGTCAGTGTGTAATAGCGCGCGCGGCGGTTGTTTTCCGACTGGCGCCACTCAGCGACGGCCCAGCCTTTGATGAGCATGCGCTGCAGAGCGGGATAGAGAGAGCCTTCTTCCACCTGGAGAACGTCGCCGGAGGTTTGCTGGATGTGCTGGGCGATGCCGTAGCCGTGCATGGGGCCGAGCCGCGCCAGCGTTTTGAGAATCAGCATATATAAGGTTCCGGGCGGGATCTCGGAGCGCGCTTCCATAGGTAG
>JAICIH010000203.1 GCA_025924475.1 Bryobacteraceae bacterium | reverse complement strand
GGAGTCTTACAAATTCATACTGATGCAGGCACAAACACATTCCGCTATTCCGCCACCAACTTTGTCCCGGGCGTCGATACAAATTACAAGTTGCATATAGGCGACTGGTCGCCCCGAGCTGCATTCTCGGGTCCTTTGCTTCGCGATCGCGCCTGGTTCTCAGATAATTGGGATGGCGTCTACGACCAGTCCTATGTTCCCGGCTTGCCAAGCGGCCAAAATCGCAGCTTGAATTTGAGCACGAGTAACCTGTTCCACAGCCAATGGAACCTGACTCCTTCGAATCTACTCTTCGGGGATTTCCTCGTAAATTTCAATAATGCCGACTACTTTGGTCTCGCGCCACTCACGCCTGTCTCCGCCACCCAAAACCAGCGCTACCGGCAGTGGCTGTTTGGAGTGAAAGACCAGCAATATTTCGCTCACGGCTTTCTTGTCGAATTCGGATTCGCGCGGCAGAAGGTCTATCGCCGTGCGATTCCTCAGGGGGACCAGCCGTATGTCATCACGGCGCTCGGCTACCGCGGCAATAACTTCATCAACTCCACCCAGACCGCGCGGAGAGACCAGTTTTTGGTCAAAGCCTACCTCCCGGTAGTCCATTTGATGGGTACTCACCAGATAAAAGTTGGCGCCGAAGCGTTTCACACTCGCTACGATGGCTTGTTCCACCGCACTTCCATAGAACGCCTTGATTTCGGCGGACAGTTAGTATCGACAACGACGTTCGCGGGCAGCGGCCAATTTAATCTTTCGGCGCTCACGCTTTCGTCATATCTGCTTGACCAATGGAAGCCGTACGATCGAATCCTGGTCAGTTTGGGAGTTCGCCAGGACTGGGATGAGTTGATCGGCCAGAATGCATGGTCTCCTCGTGTATCGCTCTCCGTCTCTCCGTTTGCGTCGCACAGCACGCGCGTTTTTGCCGGTTTTGCCGTTACGGTCGATGCAGCGAACCTGCAGCAGTTCAGTCAACCACTCGATCAATTCTCCGTTTTGACTCAGTACGGTGTAAACGGTCAACGTATCGGCATTCCTGCAGCGCAGGTGTACACGATTCCTCAAGGCCTCAGCGCCCCTTCCTACACGAATTGGACAGCGGGCCTGAACCAAAACTTTGATCACAATGTATCTCTAGCGGTCACCTATGTC
The DNA here is from genome assembly GCA_025924475.1 of Bryobacteraceae bacterium. Taxonomy (GTDB): domain Bacteria; phylum Acidobacteriota; class Terriglobia; order Bryobacterales; family Bryobacteraceae; genus Bog-105. The sequence goes on along the minus strand of JAICIH010000203.1, from coordinate 10,029 downwards.
CGAAAGCGAGGCAATCACGGGCTCACCTATGCAGCGTCGCCGGTTACCGACCCCGCACTGAATAGCTATGTCCAACAAACGCTTGGTGTGCCGGCCAGAGTGGACATTTTTTCCCTGAGTAACCTGCGGGCCGATCGTTTTCATTCGCTGGAGTTCACTATCCGCCAGGCGTTCGCCGGGCAATTCGAATGGATGGCTAGCTATGTACGCTCTAGCGCCGTATCCACGGCCGTGTTCAACCAAAGCGTCGATTTGCCGTTCAATGTTTCAAATAACTTCGGCCCGCTGCCATGGGACACGCCAAACCGCTTCCTGAGTTGGGCCTATCTTCCACTGCCCTGGAAAAAGTGGTCCATCTCTTATTTGCTGGATGTGCGATCCGGATTTCCGTTTTCCGTGCAGGACGTGCAGGGAAACCTCATCGGGCCGGCAAATTCCTTCCGCTTTCCCCTGAACTTCGATTTCAATCTGCATATTGAGCGCAGATTTGAATTTCGCGGCCATCGTTTTGCGTTACGTGTTGGCGCAAACAACCTCACGAATCATAAGAACCCGACGGGCGTCTACAATACGTTGGGCGCGCCGCAATTTATGCAGTTTCTCGGTGACGAAGGGCGCCACTTTGTGCTGCGCATTCGCTTTTTCGGGAAGGGCAAATAGTGAATCTGCGCGGTAGTACTTGTCTCTCCTGCCGGAATTGAATAGGAAAGTATTTTTGGATTTGGGCCTTGACAAACCCGACAATTGAGCCCTATAGTCCTAAGTATCTTAGGAACCGCATGGAAAGTCGCGCTCAAATCCTTCCCGGCACGCTCGATTTACTCATCCTCAAGGCGGTCTCGCTCGGCCCGTTGCACGGCTACGGTGTTCTCCTGCGGATTGGACAAATTTCAAATGGCGCGCTCGTGATTGAGCAAGGAGCGCTCTATCCCGCGTTGTTCCGCTTGGTGCGCAAGGGCTGGCTCAAAGCGACATGGGGCGTTTCGGAGAATAACCAGCGAGCGAAGTTTTACGAACTGACTGCAGCCGGCCGGAAACGCCTGCGAGAAGAAATTGAGGATTGGGATCGGCTAGTGGACGCGATTGCAGTTGTCCTCAAAACGCGGCCGGAGCAATTATGACAGTCTTTTCGTCCCTCCGCACATTCCTGGATTTCGTGTTCCGGCGGTCGCAGGTCGAGGCGGAAATGGAAGAAGAATTTCGCTCACACCTGCGAAGCCGGGCGGATGATCTGGAGCACCGTGGCCTTTCTCGCGGCGAAGCGGAACGGGAGGCACGCATCGAATTCGGCGGCTATCAACGCTACAAAGAAGAGTGCCGGGAGCGGCTTGGAACGCGTGTGCTCCAGGAACTCGCTGCCGATGTGCGTTATGGCCTGCGTCAGTTGCACCGCAATTCCGGCGTCAACATTGTTGCGATCCTGATCCTCGCGCTCGGCATCGGCGCCACAACGGCTATGTTCTGTGTGGTTGACACAGTTTTGCTGCGTCCTTTGCCGTATCGGCAACCTGGGCGGCTGGTTTCGTTTTTCTCGGTTAGTGCCGGTTTCACTCGGAATCTGCCTGCACCAGGCGATTACGCTTACTGGAGAACCGAAAAGAACATATTCGAAGGCGTGGCAGCCGTTGATTCGCGCTCCTATACTCTCACGGGTGACGGTGCTGCATCGGAACAGCTGGATGTAGAAGCGGTCAGTCCCGAGCTATTTCCTCTTTTGGGGGTGACGCCCCTGCTGGGTCGCGTGTTTGGCCCTGATGAGAATAAACCCGGCACCGATCATGTCGTCTTAATTAGCCATCGGTTGTGGCGCGGCAGGTTTGGCGGTGACCCGTCGCTGGTAGGCCGAAGCATTCTCATGAACGGTCAAAAGTGGACAGTTGATGGCGTGATGCGGCCGGATTTCTCGTTTCCGTTTTCAAAGTCCGAGGCGTGGATACCGATAGACTTGACGCCGGAGCAGTTAGAGAATCGCGGGGATCACTACCTGAATGAAGTCGTGGGCAGGCTGAGGCCTGGTGTCACGGTAGAGCAGGCTAACGCGGAGTTGCTTTCGCTTAGTCAGCAATTGGCTCGTGAGTACCCTGCACCGTCCAATGGAAGCCCCGAGCGCTTTTTTGTCGAGCCGCTTCGCGCCACCTACACCCGCACTGCGCGTAGTGGATTGCTGCTGCTAATGGCCGCCGTCACATTCATTCTTTTAACTGCTTGCGCTAACGTTGCAAGTCTTCTGTTATCACGGATCGAGCAGCGACAACACGAGATTACGATGCGCGCTATGCTCGGCGCGAGCCGGGCGCGAATTTTCCGACAACTACTATCAGAGAGCGCAGTACTTGCCATTGGGGGTTGTGTGCTCGGCATTCTTCTTGCCGAGAGCTCTCTCGGTCTTCTGAAAGCACTAATCCCTGCCGATCTAGTTCAATCAGTCCCGCTAACTCTCGATTTCCGCGTTTTGGGATCTGTGGTCATGATTTTGTTGGTGAGCACGCTGTTATTTGGCAGCACTCCCGGGATGCGAGCCTTGCAGTTTGACCTGAACGAGACTCTAAAGCAAGCACCGACGAGAACGCTGACTTTGCGGCGACCGCGATTAGGCGAGACCTTTGTAGTGGCGGAGATAGCTCTTTCTATCATGCTGCTAATAGGCGCTGGACTGCTGCTTAAATCCTTTTGGAAACTACGTTTTCTTGACCCGGGCTTCCGGTCAGAGCATGTAATGACACTGTCTCTCGTCACGCCAACGACACAACGATACGTCGATTTCAACCACCGCACGGATCTATTTGACCGAGTACTGGAGCGAGTTAGGACCTTGCCAGGTGTTACTGCTGCTGCATTTACAAGCGCGGCGCCGCTCAACTGGACTGGCGGAAGCATGATCGGAACCATACCATTTACACGCCAGGGAGTCGTGCTTCAGCATGGGGTGGACCGTGCGCAGGACCGTGTGATCACCCCAGACTATTTCAAAGTTCTACAAATACCGCTGGATCGCGGTAGATTCTTTGACGAGAATGATGGTCCAAACGCTTCGCTCGTAGCAATTGTCAATCAAAGTATGGCGCGAACGTACTGGCCGAATCAAGACGCAATTGATAAGCGATTCAAGCTTGGCCCCGCCACAATGCCTATTCCTTGGATACGAATTGTAGGTGTCGTTCGCGACGTCAGGCAGATGGGTTTGGACCAGCCGCCACGACCAGAGATGTACTTTCCATATAAACAAGCACGCGGTAACTACATGGTTATGCAAGACCTGGTTGTACGAACAACTGGAACAGTTGCAGGTTTGGGAGACGCGCTAAGGCATCTGGTCTCTTCGATCGACCCCGACCAGCCTGTGTCGAACGTGATGCCAATGAGCGAACGTGTGAAGCATGATATCGCCCCGAGACGGCTTCGAGCCTATCTCCTTGGAGGACTCGCTGGTATCGCGGTGGCGTTAGCATGCGTCGGCATTTACGGAGTAATGACTTGTGCGGTTGCGCAGCGCACGCACGAGATCGGCATCTGCGCAGCCGTCGGCGCAACACCACACGATATCGTCGTTAGTATCCTCGGCCGGGGAGCACGGCTAACGTTACTTGGATTAGGCATCGGACTTGCTGGCGCTGCGATTTCGGGGCGGCTAATAGCCGGCCTACTCTTCGGCGTGAAGTCAACTGATCCACTCACGTTTGTAGAGTCAGCGGTTCTGCTGACTGCTGTCGCGCTTCTGGCCTGCTATATTCCCGCACGACGTGCAACAAAGATCGATCCGATGGTGGCGCTGCGGAGTCAGTAGAAGTGGTTTCAAAACCAAAGGATTGAATTTCTAGCGGAAAGATCAAACATCTCGAAGGAGGGCTGAAAAAAATGATTCGACGCGGCTGGACGGCAGCAACCATGGTTTGTCTTTTGGCGGGCCTCGCCATCGCGGCAACTCAGAAGTCCGATGTTGAAGGGCGCTGGCAAGGGACACAGAACACTGCAAACGGGGCCATCACGCTGACTTACAATTTCAAGGCGGAAGGCGAAGTCTTGACAGGAACAGAGGAATCACCGATGTTTTCGCGGTCAATCAGCGAGGGGAGAGTGAACGGGGACCAGATTTCGTTCAAAACGACCATCAACGGCCATTCCATCGAACACCGGGGGACGGTCAGTGGGAATATGATTCAACTGAAAAACTTCGGGCCAGGTGGTGAATTTGACCTGACGCTCAAGCGTGTCCCTGGCGAGAAGAAATCCTCGCCGCAGTGATTCCCCGTTTTAGGAGCGCGTATCTCAAGCGCACCAGCCGAGTCTGCATGAATCGTCTGATCAATCAATCGAATCGGTAAACGCCAGCCCATCTGCCGGTCCGCTCAAAGCGCTCACCTTTTATTGCATGTCCTTGTGCTGTTCTCGACAACCACCGGACCGAGGCCGAGCTTCCGGTAAGGCCGGCTTTTGCAACAACACTCTGATCGTCTACAATTGTTGGTAATCTAGGTATATGGCAAAGCCAACCGATCTTGTCCAAGGCACTCTCGATCTGTTGATCCTCAAGACCATCTCGCTCGAATCCAAACACGGCTGGGCCATCGCCAAGCGCATCCAACAGGTTTCACAAGAAGCTCTCCAGATCCAGCAGGGATCCCTGTACCCGGCGCTTCACCGTCTGGAGCAGCAGGCCTGGATCAAGGCCGAGTGGCGCCCTACTGAGACTGGGCGAATGGCAAAGTTCTACTCCCTTACGCGTTCAGGACGGAAGCAACTGGAAAAGGAATTGGCGACCTGGGTTCGTCTGTCGACGGCTATCAACATAGTGGTCCAGGAGGCTTAGCAATGCAGATTGTAGACAAAGCCCGTTTGCGGCTTCGATCGTTGTTCCGCCGTCCGAATGTCGACTGCGAGCTCGAAACCGAACTTCGTTTCCACCTGGATCAGCTCATTGAAGAGAAGATTTCATCCGGTATGCCGCCCGAGGAGGCGCGCCGGGCCGCCCAGCGCACGATCGGAGGCACTGCGCAGTACCAGGAGGAGTGCCGGGATATGCGCCGCGTAAATTTTGTCGAGGATCTTGTACAAGACGTACGTTACACGATTCGATCTTTAGCGAAGGGTCCAGGGTTCACAGCAGTTGTCATTGCGACGCTGGCGCTTGGGATCGGAGCAAACATTGCGATCTTTACGATCGTGCATGGAGTGCTGCTGCGGCCACTCGACTATCCAAAACCCGATCAGCTGATGTATCTGACGGCAGAAGCTCCGGCGGCTGGGGGCGCCCGAAGTGCGCTCTCTGCGCCGGAGTACATCGAATTCCGGCAGATGAACCGGTCGTTCGCGGAGGTTGGCGCTTATTCGACCGGCGGGGCGGCGTACACAACCGGCGAGGTCAACCTCACGGCCCGGGATCGGCCCCTGCGGGTGCGCTCGATCTCCGTCGATGCACATTTGCTCAAGGCGCTCGGTATTCGGCCAGAGCAAGGACGCTTCTTTACTGATGAAGAAACCGCGCGTTGGACCGGCACGCTACCACCACCGATCGCAATTCTCTCCCACGAATTGTGGCGAACAGCATTTGGAGGACGACCGCTCGTTGGACAAAAGGTGGAGGTCGAGGGCCGTCCTCACGAAATCGTTGGCATTATGCCACCCGGGACCGATGTCATGGATCACCACACCCAGGTTTGGTTGCCCCTCTGGCTACACCCGAATATGGCGCGGCAACGCGAGGCCCATGTCCTCTACGTCATTGCGCGACTGAAAAACGGCGTCACCGCTAAGGCGGCACAGACGGAGCTGAGCACATTTCTCGAAAACTGGGGCGATCGTGTCGGCACGCGAGACCATGTCCCCACGAAGCGTGCCATGCGCTCGGTAGACCACACCCTCCAGTTGCGGTCGTTACAGGATGCGATTGTTGGGAATGCCAGCCGCCCGATCTGGGTTCTGCAGGCCGCCGTGGGATTCGTGCTGCTCATCGTCTGCGCGAATCTTGCGAATCTGGTAATGGCTCGCGCCGGTTCACGCAGACGTGAGTTTGTGCTGCGCACTGCTCTCGGCGCGAGCCGCGGCCGGCTGCTCCGGCAGTCGTTAACCGAAGGTGCGGTGATGTCCGGAGCCGGTGGCATTCTGGGTCTGTGGTTAGCCAGCGCTGGCGTGCGGGCGCTGATCCGTGCTTACCCGACTAGCATCCCGCGGACGAGTGAGCTCACAATCGATTTGCCCGTTTTGCTAGTTGCGCTCGGCCTCTCGACTGGCACTGCCCTGCTTTTCGGATTCGTGTCGCTCGGGCGCCGGAGAACGAGTAGCATGATGACTGCACTCAAGGAGGGCGCAAGGGCTGCCAGCGGCGCCTGGCGTCATTACGCGCGTCGTGGACTTGTGATAGCCCAAGTCGCTTTCGCGGTGATGTTGGTTATCGGAGCGGGTTTGCTAGTTCAGACAGTCTACAACCTCACAAGGATCGATGCAGGATTTGACCGGTCGCGGCTGGTGACGTTCTCGATGACATTGCCTATGGCGAATTCAGAAGCCGACACACGCGCGCGGGCATATCAACGCGTCCTTGACAGGCTTCGCTCCGTACCGGGCGTACTGGAAGCGGCTGCCATGTCGGGTCTGCCGCCGAATCGAACTCCCGATGCAATCGCTACTCCTATCGAGAACTACACCTCCGATGACGGAAAGCACGTTGCAATCATCGACTACTACCAATTCGTCATGGGCGATTATTTCGAAACGATGGGCATCCCGATCGTCGCTGGCCGCGGCTTCGAGCGAACCGACAACGCGTCGCAAGGCAAGGTGGTCATCGTCAATGAGACTTTGGCGAAAAGGATCTGGAAGGGGCAGAACCCGATTGGCCATCGTCTGCGGCCTCCGGGTGGTTCGTTTGGCGCTAGCGATGATGTCTGGCATACGGTGATCGGAGTAGCCAAGGACGTCAGGCAGCGCGGGGTGGAACGCCCGGCAGGGACTGAACTTTACGTATCCCTTGACCAGCACGGCGTCTCTCCGCCGAGTATGAATGTGGTGATGCGGACGACGCTGGCACCGGCCGCGCTATCAAGGACGATCGAGCGAGTGGTGCGGGAAGTGGACGCCGCGGTTCCCGTCGTGCGGCTTCGCGACATGGATTCAGTGTTTGCGGAATCGATTCGCCGGCCGAAACTTCTGGCGCAGCTATTGGGCGCTTTTGCCGGACTGGCGCTGTTACTGGCAGCCATCGGCACTTATGGTGTGCTCTCCTACATGGTTACGGAGCGGAGGCGCGAGATCGGCATTCAGGTCGCCCTTGGCGCAACTCGCTCCCGCGTGCTCACACAGATCATGAAGCAAGGGCTTCAAGTCACGGCGATCGGTGTCACCATTGGCCTTGCGGGGGCGCTTGCCGTAAATCGGTTGATTGCATCTCTGCTGTTTGGCGTGCAGCCGACAGATACCGTGACGATCGCCTTTGTGATCGCGACGATTACGGCCGTGGCGGTGGTCGCCAGTTGGCTGCCGGCGTGGCGCGCATCGCGGCTAGACCCGAATGTCGTGCTCAGAGACGAGTAACAGCCGTGCATCCAGCGGCTCTCACCAGTTTCTGAACTCCCGCCTCTATGCTCTCCGGATCGAGCGCGCCGAAGCGAAGGAACAGCCCATCCTGCCGGGCCTTTGCGACTCGATAGCGGCCCAGAAGCGTCACATCGAGCGCGCTTGCCTGCCCCACTTTCCGCACGTATCCGCCGTCCGGATGCCGCGCCAGCAGATGCATGCCTGCCGGATTCGCGGACCAATTCCAACCGCGTGCGGCCAGCGGCGCCAGGCCATCGATCAGCGCCTTCCTCTTTGCGCCATATACCGCGCGCATGCGGCGCAGGTGGGACGCGAAGTAGCCCTCTTCCATGAATTTCGCCATCGCCATCTGCGGCACCGCCGGGCTGAAGCCGTCCATTTGCGTCCGGATGTTGGCCAGCAGTTCCACGAGCTCCTCCGGCACGACTGCATACGCCAGCCGCAGAGACGCGAACATCGACTTGTTCAGCGTCCCTAAATAGATCGCGCGCAAACGTACATCCAGCGAATAAAGCGATGCCAGCGGCTGGCCGGCATAGCGGAATTCACCGTCATAATCGTCCTCCACAATCCATGCATCGTGTCGCGCGGCCCAACGCAGCAGTCTGATGCGACGCTCGAGGCTGAGTGCCGCTCCGGTCGGATATTGATTCGATGGCGTGACGTAGGCCAGCCGGGCGCGAGGAGCGCGCCGGATGCCGGCTTCGACCACGAGGCCTTCGTCGTCGACCGCGACCGGCACGGCGGCGGCGCCCGAGAGTTCGAAGGCGGCCCGCGCCCCGAGATAACACGGGTCCTCAATCCATACCGTGTCGCCGCGCTGGAGTAGCAGAAGCGCGAGCGCGTTCAGCGCCTGCTGCGCACTGCTGAAGACGATCACCTGACCCGGAGTGCAGCGAATCCCGCGGAATTGTGCCAGATAGCGGGCGATGGCGGCGCGCAGTTCGGGGAGGCCGCGCGGATCGGCGAAGCTGAGGGCTTCGCGGCCGAGTTCGCGAGTGGCGCGCAGCTGCAGCCGGCACCAGATCTTCCAGGGAAACTCGCTGGTGTCGGCGGTTCCGGCGTTGAATGCGCGCGGCCGGTCCGGCTCGCGGCAGGCCGCGTTGGCGGCGGCAGCCAACCCGCGCCGTGAAAGCCCGCGCATCGAGCTTGCAGGGCGCCCATTCGCGTGTGCCGGCTTCTGTAGCGCGGCCACTTCGGACGCGATGAAGGTGCCGCGCCCGACGGCGCGCACGAACAGGCCTTCCTCGGTAAGCTGGGCGAACACCTCCTCCATGAGGCCGCGCGAGACGCCGTAATCGGCCGCAGCGCATCGCGTCGAAGGGAGGCGGTCGGCCGGCGCCAGCACGCCGTCGAGCACCGCGGTGCGAAGCGCGCCGTACAGATCGGCTCGGCGCACGCGCCCGGCGTCGAGCGGCGGAAGCAGCACGCCTCGCGACTGTTTCATAATGGTCTATTCTATCCGTTCAAAAGGGCTCTGGCGAGCGGACCCATTTATAGGTATGATCGGTGCGTGAGAGTTTTGGCCCTTGCGTTGGCGATGGCGTCCTTTGCGATTCACGCCGCAGCACTGCCTTTTCTTAACGACGACTTCGGCAAAGCGCGCGCGCAGGCTGTGCAGCGCAAGCTGCCGATCTTCGTGGAATGCTGGGCGCCCTGGTGATCGACCTGCCGCCTGATGCGAGACATGCTGGCACATGCCGATCTCGCCAGGTACGCCGGACAGTTTGTCTGGCTCGAACTCAATTTTGATAACGAGAACAACCGCGAGTTCCTGGACAAATATGGGGCCGTGGGTACGCCGACGTTCTACGTGATCGATCCGCAGGATGGCCACGTCACCGCGACCCAGACGGGCGCGATGTCGCTAGCGGAGCTGAAGGCATTCCTCGATCGCGGAGCGAGCGGCGTCTTCACGAAGCGCCTATCGCCCTCCGACGCCGCATTGGCCCGCGGTGACGCGCTGCTGGCGCAGAAACCGGCAGAAGCCGTGGCTGCTTACCAACAGGCGCTGAAGTTCGCGCCGGCGGGGTGGCCGCGACGGGACCTAGCCGAGGCGTCCCTGGTCACAGCCTTGGAATCCAACCATCAGTATCGGGAGTGTGCGCACACCGCGGCGACCATCGCGGCCGCTATGAAGCGCGATTCCATGTTCGCCCGTACCGTGATGACTGGAATGTGGTGCCTGGTGGACGGTGACACGGCGCTGGCCTGGGTGAAGGAGCAGGCCGCGAAGCTGGAGCCGCTGGCCAAGGAAGCGCTTTCGCTCACCACGACCGTGCGCGACCATCGCGACGGGCTCTATCGCACCCTCATGATGCTCTCGCTCGCCCGCCAAGACAAGGCGGCTGCGCGGACGTGGGGCGATCGCTGGCTTGCCGAACTCGACGCCATCCAGCCGCGCAGCGACGAAGAGCGCACGGCGTTGGATATTGCGCGAGTGGAAAGCATCGAGGTCTACGGCGACCCCAAGCGCATTTTGCCGGCGCTATCGGCCTC
>JAICIH010000202.1 GCA_025924475.1 Bryobacteraceae bacterium | reverse complement strand
GCAGCGGCGGCTCCGATCGTCGGCCGAGTACAGGCGATGTGGGCGTCAATGCGCGGCGTCGTGCGGGATATCTTCCCGCCACCGCCGGGCCTGCCAACCGACAGAAAGGCGTTTCTTCATTTTGTTGATGAGATCTATCGCACCGATGCCTACCACTCACTGTCAATCGAGGGCTACACGGTCTCACCCGATCTGATTGAAAGAGTGCGCGGCGGCGACTGGAGTCCGGATACCCACGATGGCGACCGGCAAAGCCGGGACGCACTGGCAGCGCGCGGCTATTGGCAAGCCTTTCAAATCGTGAAGGCCAATGTGGGCGAGATCATTGCCGGGGTGAATCCAGGCTTGCTGGTCTGCACGACGCATCGAGACTGGTATCGCGAGCTTTTCCAGCCTTGTGTCGCGGCGGGCCTGATTCCGCCATCGGCGCTCGCCGGTTATCGCAACAATGCCGTATACATGCGCACGTCGCGTTATGTGCCTCCGAGATGGGAGGCCGTGCGCGACGCGATGCCCACTCTCTTCGATTTGCTGGAGAGTGAGAGCGAGCCCAGCGTACGTGCGGTACTTGGTCATTGGCTGTTCGGCTACATCCATCCGTATCCCGACGGCAATGGCCGCATAGCACGATTTCTGATGAACGCAATGCTCGCTTCAGGTGGCTATCCGTGGACCGTCGTCCGCGTCGAGGACCGCACCGCCTACCTTGCCGCGCTCGACTGCGGGAGCATTGATGGCGATATCGCTACATTTGCGACTTTTCTCGCCGATCGAGTGCGATGGTCGCTCGACCAGGCGCGTCCGGCGCAGCGAAAGTGAACTCCGCGCGGACACCTTGCCAATAGATGTCTGGCACTTGTATTGGCCCCGGCCAACCGTGTGGCGGCCAGGGCCGGATCCGGACTACCGGCTATTGCCAGGTGTGCGGCAGCCGCATTTGCAGTTCGTCGATTGGCAACGGCACGCGTCTTTGGGGCATCCGCAGGAACAGTTGCTGCAGTCACAGGCCCCGCAGCAGGTGCTAGCAGGCGCAGTCTGTTCGGGTACATTCTTTCGATTGGTCATTGTAATCTCCTTTGTTCAGCGCTTCATGCGCTTTCAAAAGGGCTGACGTGCGTCTATCCAAAACCTTACAGCGCTGTCTAGGAAATTTCAGCCTGATCGAGGGTTGCCATTGCTGAATTCTAAACCTTTGAAGCGAATCGGGAGCGTCGCATCAGCAGCATGGCCAGGAAACCGCCGGCGAGAACGTCGAACGAAAGGCAGAAGCGGGGCCACCACACGGGGACTCCGGGATTTTGAATGAACAGATGATGAAAGAAGTCGAAAACTCCGTGGCCGGCGAGGGCAGCCACAATCAGCCAAAGGTTCATCTTGAAACCTGCCACGGCCAGCGCGAGAAAAACGCCTGCTATCAGGGACTCGCGGACAATTGCGGGCGCGGAATTTCCAATCGCGGCAAACAAAATATAGTAAGTGGCAATCACTGTCACCAGCATCGGATAAAAGACTCGATCGCGATCAAATCCGGCCAACATAGCGAAGGCGCACACCACGACTGCCAGTCCCACCCCGATCATGTATTCCATTCATTCCTCTCCGTCTGCTTTGGAGCGTTTTTGATTCGCATTTGCAGAGGCTGACGTGCGTCTATCCAAACCTTATAGTCTCGCCTCGACCGAGCCTGCCCGCTTCATTCAGGCCGAAGCCGGGCCGCAGTGCGAGTTCCTGCCGTCTTACAGTGGCAATCGAAGCACCCATGCTCGGCGCAAGTGCCGCACGCCTGTTCGACCTTACGGCGCAAAGCTTTTCTCGCCCGATGCACGCGGACGGCGGCATTCTCCGTGGTAATTCCCGATTGCTCCGCCAGGTCGCTGAGCTTTCCGTCATCGAGATCGACCAGGCGCAGCGCATCGCGGTATTCGGGTTTCAGATCGTCGAGCAAGCCGGAAACACAGCGGCAGATCTCCTGCTGCAGCACCACATCGGGTTCCTGGCTCTCGCTGAACTCTCTGCCCCAGGTTTCCAAAGCCAGAGCAGAGGTCGAGCGATGACGGTAGTGATCGATCAAGGCGTTGCGGAGGACTCGATAAAACCAGGCAACTACCTTTTCATCCTGAACCTCTGAACCCCGCTCCAATCCGCGCACAAACGCGGCTTGGAGGATATCCTCGGCGGCAGCTTTTGATTCAACGCGCCGTTCGAGAAACGCCAGAAACTCCCGGTGTCCGGCAACCAATCGGGCAATCGCATCAGGTGATAGCGACTTGGAAGATTTCGATTCGGTGCTCACCCACAAAACCTATCACTTCGGAATATCGACTTGTAAAAATTTGTTCCCGACACATGCCAGCCCGCTTTGAAATCGCACCCTGGCACGATTTCACATCTGCTCTTCAATTTGAAATTAGGCCGAATTGATCGCGCATCGGCGCGATGATGAACTCCCACTGAACAGGTCAAGCATCGGCTTGATCGCGACTTCAGCGCGAAGCGATTCGGGGATCACGGCTATGCGCGCGAAGAGCTGGTGGCGCTGAACTCGGAGCCGCTTTCTTGTGCGCTGAACCGGCCATTAGGCCCACGCGCAGCGCGCCGCCGATTTCCTTACCGGCCTGCAGCCAGGCCCAGCAGAGCGCAGCCGCGTACGGGAGGATCTCGTCCCCGCGACTATGCTGCAACAATCATGCCCGTCTGCTTCTTACTCCCGGCCAGAGTCCCAGCTTGAGTTGCCGCCCCGAGGGCGGCAACTCTTCTGCCAATGTCCCCGCTGCAATGGTGAGATGAGGATCGGCCCAACAACCTCCCAGCCGCCAACTTGCCGCTGCAGGGCTCTCGATCGGGGATACAACAAGCACGCCATGAGCGATCGCAGCACTCTCAATTACACAGCTCACGGGTGAGACGGGTTGATGAGGTCATGGTTTCTTTCGATGCAGAGGATCGCAAGCCACCGAACAATGTGAATTCCCAAGGACACGCTTTTCGATCCTGCTGTGTAGGGCTCGAAACTGGAGACGGGAGCCCCCCGGCGAGTCTTCTTTGAATGAACAACCGCGCATCGAATATCATAGAGCCACCTAACGAACTCGCCGCGGAGGGACGGTTGAGCTAGGTCCACTCCCGGGATGGCAGGCCTTACGGACGGGACCAAAGGGGAAGTGATTGCAGAGCGTATATCGGGAGGGTGCTCGTGAGTTTTGCGGCAACGTCCGCTTCAGTAGTGAGTAGCTCGATTACGCACTTTAGCTGTTCAAGCTCAGTCCGGGCAGTTTTGGAAGCAGTGCGGGAGCCTCTTCGAAGTAATACTCTAGAACGTTGTAGTAGGCCAAATACGCCTTCAGCGGATTCATCTCTTTGCTTCGATAGCACGTGCTGTGACACCACGTCAGGAACTCGGCCGCTGCTACGGGAAAGGGAACGCCGGAGACTTCTTCCGGTTCGATCCCCTGCTCGGCATCGAGCCGCTTCTGAGCTTCAATTGTTCGAGCTACGTTGAGATTTCGTCTGATTGCCGGTAAACCGGTGCTGCCTGCGAATTCCCTGCCTTGCACCTGAAATCGGTAGTGCCAGCGTCCTGCTCGGTCCCTTACACTCACGTCTACCCATGACGTTCACACTATGCCCAAGCACTTCAGGGATTTTTTGATCAGCGGCAGATCGAGTCCCGGTGTCTTCCTGGTCAGACAGCGGGTTTTGGTGTCTGAGGTTGCAGATGCCCTTATACTCATTTGGTCCGATCCGAAGGAATGGGAGAATCTAATTCTCGAAATTCCCTTTTGAATTGTTGCGTTGTCCCGGAACATCGTGCGCCTGGACTTCTCTCAGCTGCACCACCACCCATTCCTACTCAATTTCTTGTATACTAATTTCCTCTGATTAAAATCCTGTAGGTTCCTGAGGTCTTGATGCTGAGGAGAGCCGTATTACTGCTGTCTTGTCTACTCGTGTGTCTGCCCGCCTTCTCCCAGGCGATAGCCGACAAGCTGACGCCCGACGAAGCTGCTGTTCTCAAGCACAGCCCTGGCGTGGTGTTGGTCATCGTTTCTTATACGGTCAAGGTTGAAATTCCCGGTCGCGACTCCAATCCGCTCGAGTTTCATCCCACCGCCACTGGCAGTGGCTTTCTCTATCGTCCCGATGGCTACCTGATCACGAACAGTCACGTCGTAGAAGACGCCAATCTCAAGGATCCGCAAGCCCGCGATGACCATTTGAGGAGTATCCACTCCAATATCATCCGCTGGGTCCAGGAGAAGTTGAAAAACACTGGCCGGCCTCCTCTCACGGTGGCCGAGGCCAGAGTCCTGCGGATCAGTGCCAGCGACCCGCAGATCCGTATCTATCTCGCCAACAAAAACTATTTTCGCGGCGAAATCAAAGCCTACAGCGATCCCACCGGCGTCAATGGCGGCAAAGACGTCGCCATTATTAAGGTTGATGGCAACAATCTGCCTACCGTGAAGCTAGGCGATTCGAACGCCGTTCGTACCGGCGATCCGCTCGTCGTCATCGGCTATCCCGGCGCTGTCTCTCCGCTGAGTGGCTTCGACATGATCAGCATGGAGTCCGCGCTTGTGCCGACCGTCACCAACGGTCACGTCTCTGCTGTCAAGACCGACTACAAAGGCACTCCGGTAATCCAGTCCGACGCCGCCATCACCCACGGCAATAGCGGCGGCCCCGCTTTTAATGCCACTGGAGAAGTGGTCGGCATCGCCACCTACGCCACCGAGCGCGAAGTCGCCGGCTTCTACTTCTTCGTGCCTATCAACACTGCCATGGAGTTCGTCCGTCAGGCAGGCGCCACCCCCGAATCCGGCGCTTTCGATTCCGCTTGGTCCAACGCCTTGGATTCCTATCAGGCAGGCAAATGGGACACCGCCAAAGGCTATCTCTCCGATGCGCTTAATTTCATGCCCGGACTTCCCGAGGCGCTTCGCCTGCAAACTGCCGCCGCGCAAAACGTTCGCTCGGAAGGCTCCGTGGCTCGCATGACTGAGAACTTCGGCTCCATGCTTTGGCCCTCTGTCGGTGTGGGAGGCGTCCTGGTCGTTGGACTCGCTCTTTTGCTGATCATGAAGTCCGCCGGCAAAAAGCCCGTGCCTGTTCCCGCTCCAGTTGCGTTTGCTCCCGCTTCCCCGTCGATGCGCACCGTTCCCGTCGATTCGATTCCCCCTCCGCCGCTCATTCCTCCCAAAGCGTCGTCCACACATTTCGGCTCCATTCATGTCACCTCCGGCGCTCTCGCCGGTAGCCGCTTTCCCGTCCCCAAAGCAGGCCTCAAGATAGGTCGCGATTCTTCGAAAAACGACGTAGTCGTGCCCGATGACACGGTCTCCAAAGAGCACGCCTGGATCGTTCCGCTCGACAACGAAATCGTTCTCATCGATCGCGGCTCTTCCAACGGGACGTTTGTTAACTCCACCGAAACGCCCGGCGTGAATAAGGTCGCCCTCAAAAACGGCGACCGGATCTTCATTGGCAAGAAAGGTGCAGCTGTTTTTACCTATTTCGGCTGAAATCGCACATGCCCAAGTTTTGTAACAACGGCCACCAGATGGAGGATTCCTGGCAGTTGTGCCCCTATTGTCAGCGCACCGGGTATCAAAGCCCTCGCGGCGCCGCTTCTCTCGCCCAAACCCACCTCGAAACCGATTCGCTGGCGCAGACTCAAGCCGCGCCGCCTCTTGCCGGACCTCGCAAAACCGTTCTTCTCAGCGAAGCCATCCGAAAAACCGCCTTAGTGGGCTGGGTCGTTGTCATGGATGGCGATCAGAAAGGCGAAGATTTCCGCCTTCACGAAGGCCCAAACACCATCGGCTCCGCGCCCGATTCCGACATCGTTTTGAAAGATCAAACGGTTTCCGCCAAGCACGCCAGCATCCGCTATAAAGACGGCAAGTTCTTTCTCTCCGATTTGGATTCGAGCAATGGCACTTTTCTTAATGGCCTCGACGAATGTGTGGCCCGCGTTGAGCTGAATGACGCCGACATACTCCGCCTGGGCGCCGTGACGCTCAAATTCAAGGCTTTGTGAGCGCCATGAAAATACGCCCCGACGTCGACCTCGCCAATCTCACCGACACCGGCAATGTGCGCTCGGAAAACGAGGATTATTACTGCTATCTGGAGCCTGCCTCCGATGAAGAATTCGACCGGAAAGGCCGCCTGATCGCCATCGCTGACGGTATGGGCGGTCACGCCGGCGGCAAAATCGCAAGCACATTGGCGCTCGACGCCCTTCGCGCGGTGTTTGAAAACGGCTCGGAGAGTGGGCCATCCGAAACCCTGGTATCCGGCTTTGCCCATGCGCAACGGTCCATATTGAGCCACATCGAATCGCATCCCGAGCTCGACGGCATGGGCACCACTTGCACCGCCGCAATTCTTCACCGCGGCCATTTGTTCTACGGCCACATCGGCGATAGCCGCCTCTATCTTCTGCACGAAGGAAAATTCGCGCCGGTCACCGAAGACCATTCGCTCGTCAATCAACTCGTGCAAAGCGGCGCGCTCACGCCCGATCAGGCCGCCCATCACCAGCAGAAGAACGTGCTCACTCGCGCATTGGGCATGAAGTCTTCCGAAGTAGCGGCGGATTTCTCGAACCAGCCTATCCCGCTCTCCCCGGGCGATGCGCTGGTGCTCGCCACCGATGGTCTTCATGGCGTCGTTTCTACCGAAGAAATCGGTGCGCTTGTCGCCACTCAGTCTCCGTATGATGCCTGCCGGGCTCTTGTAGCCACTGCCAAAGAGCGCGGCGGCTTGGATAACATTACCGTCCAGATCCTGCGCCTGCAGGCCAACCGAAGTCAAAGCCGAATGGAGGATTCATGATCGGAACGCAAATTGAAAATTACCTGATCCAGACGCAGCTTGGCGAGGGCGGCATGGGCGTCGTCTACCGCGCTCTCGAAACCAACCTCGACCGTACCGTCGCCATCAAAGTCCTGAACGCCGATCTGGCGCGCGATCCATCCATCGTCGAGCGTTTTCGCTCCGAAGCTCGCGCGCAAGCGAATCTCAATCACACCAACATCGCCACACTCTACGCCTTCCTGGTGTTTCAAGGCAACCCCGTCATGGTCATGGAGTATGTCGAAGGCGAAACCTTTCAGCAAATGGTCCATCGCCGCGGCCCCTTGCCGGCTCAGGAAGCGATTCCGCTCTTCCGCCAGGCTTTGCTTGGCATCAGCGCCGCTCACCGCATGGGCATCGTCCATCGCGACATTAAGCCCAGCAACCTGATGCTCAATCGCTCCGGCATTGTCAAAGTGATGGACTTCGGCATCGCCAAAGTCGCCAGCGCCGCCCGCAACCTCACTCGCACCGGCACGCAGATGGGCACCGCCTACTACATGTCGCCCGAGCAGGTGAAAGGCGAGCGCGTCGATATCCGCTCCGACATCTATTCCCTCGGCATCACCTTATACGAGCTGCTCACAGCGAACGTGCCGTTTTCTTCGAACAGCGAATTTGAAATTCTGAGCGACCACGTCAACACTCCTCCGCCTCCACCTTCGAAGTTCTATCCGTATCTGCCGAAGGGGCTCGAAAACATCATTTTGAAATCGCTCGAAAAGAATCCGGACCAGCGCTTCCAAACCGCCGAAGAATTCGGCGCGGCGCTGGAACGTCCCGATGTTTGGGAAACTCAGACGCCTCGCCCAGGTCCGTCCTTGCACGACACCGTGCTCGCCGGCGGTCCATCGTTCCAGGCCGCCCCAGCCGCACCACCACCGGCTTTCAAGCTTCCGCCGCCGCAAGCATTTCCGGTCGCGCCACCTCCGGCCGCATCCGTGCCGCCTCCTGCGGCTGCACTGCCGCCCGCTACTCCCATGCCGCGCAAAGCTCTTGCGGCTGCAGCGCTGATTCTATGTTTGGCCGGCGGAGCCGCTTATCTGTATTCACGTGGCAAAGCCTCATCGCCACCTGCCCGTCATGTCGTCACCTCGAATCCGAGTTCATCCGGACAGCTCAGCGAGCCGGTCGCGGACGGACCAGTCAAACCGATTCCATCACCCACTAGCGATACAGATGCGGCTGCGGCCGACCCGTCGCTTACTGCCGGCAAAACTCCGGATTCTTCGCCGCAGCAACAGAAAGCCCCCGAACAACCCGCGCCATCGCGTCCGCGAGCTTCCAATCCGCGTACGCCGCCTCCCGATTCGAATCCGCCGCGCGAAGCCGCGCCTCAGCCGCAAACTCAGCCAGCCCAACAGACAACCCAGCCGGCCAAACCGGCCGTCTCCGCGACCGAGCTCGATGACGCCCGCCAGCGCTTTATCCGCCTCCGCTCGCGAGCTCTCGCGTTGAAGAGCAGCCTCGGCGAGCTACGGCAGCGCCTCGCTTCCGGTGGCATGAGTGTCAGTAACGATGCCGTCGAGGCCGAAAACAATATGGACTCTTACATGCTCGAAGCCGATCGAGCCCTACAATCTGGTGACGTGCAAACCGCTGGAACCAATATGGACCGCGCGGAACACGAAGCAAAAAAGATTGCCGCCCTATTCGGCAGGTGATAAGGAAACAAACCAAATGGATAACTCGCATCTAGGTAAGTTAAAGCCGCATGTTCTCGGAATAGCCGTTCTGTCCGCCGCACTTCTGACGGCTCAGGGGGCCTACGCGCAGGCTGCCAAGCCTGCCACGCGTCCGGCTGCCGCAGCTCCCAAAGCATCCCCGGTCGATAACGTCATCCAGCTTGTCAAGTCTGGTATGTCCGAAAACCTGATTATCAAAACCCTGAAGCGCCAGAACAAGCCCATCGATCTCTCGCCCGCGGATCTGGTCAAGCTGAAGAACGCCGGCGTGTCGGAAAACATCATCAACGTCATGATGGATCCATCCAGCGCGCCCGCTCCCGCTGCTGCTCCGGCTCCGGCGCCTACCGCTGCGCCAGCAACTGCACCGGCGACGCAGCCTGCTCCGGCTCCTGCCGCTTATACACCGCCGCCGGCTGTTCCCAATACCGCGGCAATCGCCAATGCGATGAAGAAGCGCGTCATTGTCGACGAGTTCGACTATTCAGCGGTGATGACCAGCGTTGCGGCCGTCTTTGGCACCAATCAGAACATCGGAAAAGGCATTCGCGCCATGCTTACCAACCGCCT
The DNA here is from genome assembly GCA_025924475.1 of Bryobacteraceae bacterium. Taxonomy (GTDB): domain Bacteria; phylum Acidobacteriota; class Terriglobia; order Bryobacterales; family Bryobacteraceae; genus Bog-105. Next base: position 2,100 of record JAICIH010000202.1, on the reverse strand, counting down.
TGGCCAGCAAGGCAAAGTGGTCATTGTCGAGCGCGCCAAAATCAACTCCCTCATGGCTGAACAGGATCGCAACGCCAGCAACCGCGTGAAGCAGGGAAGCGGCGCCAAGATCGGCCGTATCAGCGGCGCTGACGCGCTTCTCACCGGCGACATCACAATTTTCGGTCGTGACGACAAGAAGAAACATGTCAGCGGCGGCGGTCTCTTCGGCGCCGGCATCGGCGCAATTGCCGCCGCCCGCTCCACCGACAAAGCAGTGGTTGCGGTCGATTACCGTGTCGTTGATGCCGAAACTTCGGAAGTCGTCGCGACAGGCGAAGCCCGCGGCGAATCCGTTCGCAAAGGCACCGCTCTAGGCGCTCTCGGCGGCGCATTCGGAAAAGGTATAGCCGGCGCGGAATTCGACATGACCAGCAGCAATTTCGCCCAAACCATCATCGGCGAAGCGACTCAGGATTGCGTGAACAAACTCGCCGACATTCTCGATACGCAAGTCGCCTCCATCAAAAAAGAAGCGCGTGCAGTCGAGGCCAGCGTTGCCGACGTCTCCGGTTCTTCCATGATTATCACTGCCGGCGCTAACGACGGCGTGAATACTGGCGATGTCTTCGAAATCCTCCGCGCCGTGCGCGAAGTCAAGGACCCAACCACGCACGAAGTCCTCGACCGCATCACCGAGAAAACCGGCGAGATGACCATCACCAGTGTGCGCGACAAAATCGCGAGCGGCGCCTATACCGGCTCTCCCGCGCAAGTGGGCTTCATCGCCCGCCGCAAAAACTGAACCGCAGCCGTTAGTCCCTACGTGGTTGAATTCTGCGAATCTAGCTGGCTGAGCCGCGACCGCCAGGGAGCGCAACGGCACGCCTCTTTGTTCCGGCTCATCCGGGTTAGGGACGGGCGCCCGTATCACTAATGCACCCGCAACGCCAGTTTGCCAAGAAAGTGAGTGCCTAAAGCCCGATGCGCTTTCGCAGCCTCTTCCAGCGAAAAAGTCTGGGCAATATGGACTTCGAGAGGACCGGTTTCGACTAAATGGTTGAGCTTCTTAGTAGCATCTGGATCGATCTCGACATCGTAAGCCTTGACTTGGACACCGGCCGGAACCTTCGGCGCAGGCATGACCCCATTGGGATGCGCGACTCGGCCGCCGCTACGCATCGCTGTTAGCGCGCGATCGGTCGATTCTCCGCCGGCGGTAATTAAGGCCGCATCAAAACCCTGCGGAGCGAACTTACGTCCTGCGGCAAGGACATCTTCTTTCCGGCCGTCCACTGCTGCGTCGGCGCCTAGCTTCTTTACCAGTGCGACACCGTCGTCGCCCGATGCGACGGCAAAAACGCGCGCCCCCATTCGCTTGGCCAACTGCACTGCAATATGTCCGATCCCGCCGCTGGCTCCGAAGATCATCAAGGACTCGCCTTTTTTCAGATTCAGCATTTCCTCCAGACCTAGCCGGGCAGTCATTGCGTCACTCGAAATAACCCCAGCTTCTTCCATCGTTAGCTTCGATGGCAGGAGTGAAACATTCCCGGCTTTGACTGCGATGTATTCAGCATAAAATCCGCCTTTCGGGTTCACGAGTGAGGCGCCATAAACACGGTCGCCAACTTTTAGCCCGCGGACCTCATTGCCGATTTCGGCAATTGTTCCCGCCCCATCGGAGCCGAGGATATAGGGAAAATGAGGTTTGATCCCGAACATCTTCGCGAACCCTCCTTCCCGTTCGTACGGGTCCCACACCGCAACGCCGGCCACTTCGACGCGGACTAACACTTCATCCGGTGCGATTGCGGGCGCGGGTAGCGTGTGCATTCTGATTTCATCTATGCCGCCGAACCGATCGAGGGCGGCGGCGTGCATCGTATTTTGTCTCATAGCTGGTATAACCTCCTCGATTGGACTCCCGGACTCCGAATTCGATTTCCGTCTCTTTCCAATTCTGAAAGAGCGTGCGCTATTTCTTCGCTGGTTCCGCGAACGACCGCTCGGCCATGTCATGCACATCGGTCGAAACGCCATGATCGCGCCATAACCAGCGCATCATCTCCGGAAAGACCGTCTGCAGCATTTTCTGGCCGTGCTTCTGAATGCCCCAGG
>JAICIH010000201.1 GCA_025924475.1 Bryobacteraceae bacterium | reverse complement strand
CTGCCCCACAGAGCAGCTTGCGCCGCAACCAAACGCAGCATGTAGTTTCAACGCCGCTTGCTAACGCGCGCGGTTCTTTTTGCTCGGAACCCGGATCGTCAGCCGAGTATGAAATCGTCGCAAGCAGCAAAGAATTTGAAATGTAGTAGTACAACGCAGGCCAAGACGCAACCACGGTCGCTTGCTAACGCGCGCGGTTCTTTTGGTTAAACATCACCAAGTAACGCTGTCCGTCAGGGGAGGACGTGCGTGCGCCACATTCGCCGGCATCTTCGCGAGGGCTACAAAATCACTCCCGTCAGTGGCCTTCGGATTCCAGGAAGCGTTCGGCTTCGATGGCGGCCATGCAGCCGGCGCCGGCGGCGGTGATGGCTTGGCGGTAGATGCGGTCCTGGACGTCGCCGGCGTGGAAGACGCCAGCGATATTCGTGCGGGCGCCGCCGTGCGAGAGGATGTAGCCGTCCGGGTCTAGGTCGAGCTGCGAGGCGAAGGGCTTGGTGTTCGGGATGTGGCCGATGGCGACGAAGAAGCCGTCTACTTCGCGGTCGAAGACTTCGTTGGTTTTCAGATTGCGCAGCTTCACGCCGGTGACGTGGCCTTTGGCGGCGTCATAGATGTCCTCGACGACGGTGTCGGTGAGGAACTGGATTTTCGAATTGGCGCGGGCGCGGTCGAGCATGATTTTCGAGGCGCGGAACGTCTCGCGGCGGTGAACGAGCGTTACTTCACTGCCGAAGCGACTCAGGAAATTCGCTTCCTCCATGGCGGAATCGCCGCCGCCGATGACCATGATTTTCTTTCCGCGGAAAAAAAAGCCGTCGCAGGTGGCGCAGGAGCTGACGCCGTGGCCGATCAGCTTGTGCTCGTTCGGCAGTCCCAGCCAACGGGCCGATGCGCCGGAGGCGATGATCAGGGTCCGGGTCTGGAGCGGCTCGCCGTGATCGAGCTCGAGGTGGAACGGGCGCTTCGACAGATCGGCATGCACGACGCGAGCATGGCGGTAGACCGCGCCAAAGCGCTCGGCCTGCTTTTTCATGTGCTGGATCAGCTCCGGGCCTTGGATGCCGTCGGGAAAGCCGGGGAAGTTTTCGACTTCGGTCGTGATGGAGAGCTGGCCGCCGGGTTCATGCCCTTCGAGCACTAACGGTTGCAGATTGGCTCGCGCGGTGTAGATAGCCGCCGTGTTCCCGGCGCAACCTGAGCCGAGAATCACTACGTTCAAAATGTTTTTCATCCTAGGAAATAGCGGGTGACGTGAAACGCCAGCCAGGAACCAGAGTACGCCAAGGCCAGCATATAAGAGAACTGAAACAGCGGCCAGCGCCATCCGCCGGTCTCACGCTTGACCACGGCGAGAGTGGAGAAACACTGCATGGCGAAAGCGAAAAACACGAGCAGCGCCACGGCGCCGGCAACGCTGAGGTCCTGATGAATGGCCGCTTGTAGTCCTTTCGACTGCTCATCTCCTTGGATGCCGTAGATGGTGCCGAGGGTTCCGACGATGACTTCGCGCGCGGCGAGCGAGGTGATTAAGCCGATACCGATCTTCCAGTTAAAGCCGAGAGGCTTGATGAGCGGCTCAATAGCTTTGCCGGTCATGCCGGCGAAGCTCTGCTCGAGATCGGGCGCTTGGCCGTGCGAATAGGGAAGATGCGCGAGGATCCACAAGACGATGGCTACGAGCAGGATGACGGTTCCCACGCGGCGCAGAAAGACTTTGGCGCGATCGAGCAGGCGCAGCCCAAGAGACTGCAAGGTGGGCCAGCGATAGGGCGGCATTTCGAGCATGAAAGAAGAGCCTGTGCTTTTCAAGATGCTCGATTTGAGGAGGCGCGCCACAGCAATGGCGGTCAGGAAACCAAGGATGTATAGGCCCAGCATCACCGCCGCCGGAAGCGATAAGAAACCACCGATAACCGGGATGTTCGGTATGAAAGCGGCGATCAGGAGCGTGTAGATGGGCAGGCGCGCCGAACAGGTCATGAGCGGCGAGATCATGATCGTTGCCATGCGATCGCGCTTGTTTTCGATGACGCGCGTGGCCATGATGGCCGGCACGGCGCAAGCGTAGGCGGAGAGCAACGGAATAAAGGATTTGCCTTGTAAGCCGAATTTGGCCATGGTGCGATCGGCGATTAACGCGGCACGCGCCAGGTAACCGGAATCTTCGAGAATGCCGATGAACAGGAACAGCAAAAGAATCTGGGGCAGAAAGACGACGACGGAACCCACGCCGCTCCAGATGCCGTCCACGAGCAGCGATCGCCAGGGCGAATCCGGCAGCGTTTGATTCAACCATTGACCGGAAGAGGCGACGGCCTGCTGCAAGCCATCCATGATGGGCTGGGCCCAGGAAAAAATGCTTTGGAAGACGGCGATCACGACGGCCGCAAAGACGAGCGGTCCCGCGATGGGGTGCAGAAAGACCCCGTCTAGGCTGCGCGTCCAGAGAGGCGGCGCGGGCGCGCGGTAGGAAGCGCGGACGCCCAGATTGGCAGCCCACTGGCGGCACTTGGGAATATCGTGCAATACGGGCAGCTCGATGCGGGCGGGCGGCGCATTCAGGCGAGCCGCGGTGCCGAGCAAAAATTGCTGGATGCGATCGATGCCGGTTCCTTTGGAAGCGCTGATCAAAGCGACGGGTGAATTGAGCTCGGCGGAGAGAGCAGCGACATCCACTTTGCCACCCCGAGCGGAGAGATCGTCCGCCATATTGAGCAGCACCTGGGTGGGCAAACCGAGGCTCAGGATGGGGGCGGCCAGCACAAGATTGCGACCTAAATTGGTTACGTCGAGGATGAGGATGACCGCGTCGGGTTTGGGAAAATCGGCACGCTCCCCAGTGAGCACGTCATGGGTAACCTGCTCGTCTTCGGCGCGCGGATGCAGGCTGTAGACGCCAGGCAGATCGACCAGGAACACTTCCTGATGGCCCTTGAGCTTCGCTTTGCCCATGCGGTGCTCAACTGTGACACCGGGAAAGTTGGCGACTTTCTGGCGCAGGCCGGTTAGGCGATTGAAAAGAGTTGATTTGCCGGAATTTGGGGGGCCGACGATGGCGACGATAATGGGCCGGTCGCCAGCGGCGCGCGGCGGCGGGATGGACGGATTAGGTAGCAGACTCGCCCGCGGGGAGTCGCCGTGACAACCGCTCATGAAAGCACTATCAGATCCGATTCCGGATCGCGCCGGATGTAGAGCCGGGCTGCCGTGTCCTCCCGCAAGGCTACTTCCGATCCATCCACTTGAAACACTCGGGGGCCACCACCCGGAGCCCGGCGGCCCGGAATGACTTCATTGCCGGGTAGAAAACCGAGTTCCATGAGGCGGCGCGCCACGCCCTCGGGCAGATCCAGGCGATCTAAGATGCATCTCTGTCCGGTTTGCAGATCGGCGAGGGTCTTCTGGGCAACGGCGGCCATACGATTACAGAATATCGGACCTTTTTAGTATGAGATAGGTTGAGCCACCTGTCAACCGATTGCAATACAAGGGGATATCGCGGTTTTGGCGGCTGGTGGTATCATCTTGCTGTGCTGCGGGAAGCCTCGCACCATCCCACACCGGCTATCGAACGCGAAGCGGGCGGAGCCTTTAATCGTAAGGAAGTCTGCCGGCTCCTGAAAATCGAGCAGCGGCAATTGAAAAGTTGGGAACGCCAACAACTCATTCCGGAATTGTCGCAGTACAAATTCCGCGATCTGCTGAAGCTGAAACGGCTGGTCCGCCTGCGCAGCGAAAACGCGCATCCACGTCTGGTACGCCAGGCGCTGCACTCGCTTGACGATTTTCTGAAGGACTCGCCGGACGCAGGCGAAGACGTTCAGGTTTACAAGGAAGGGCGTCGAGTACGGATTCAGATCGGCAAGCAGAAGCTCGAGCCGGGCTCGGGACAACTGCTGTTCGATTTTGCCGAAGAAGAGTTGAGCAAACTGCTACAACTGCCGGAGTCAGCGAAGAAGACGGAGAATCTGGCGGGAAGGCTGCGGGACAAGCTGGAAGCGGACCGCTGGTTCGAGCATGCGCTTGATCTGGAGCAGAGCGGGGCGCCATTTGAAGAGATTATTGCGGCGTATCAAAAAGCGGCGGAACTGGATCCGAACTCTGCGGGAGCGCTGGTGAATCTGGGAACGGTGTACTTCAACGGGCATGCCTGGGGAGATGCCGAACAGAGCTATAAACGGGCTCTCGATATCGATCCGGGTTACGCGCTGGCGCACTTCAATCTCGGCAATTTGTACGACGAGCAGAACGATCCTTCGAACGCGCTGGAGCACTATCATGAGGCGCTGCGGCTGCATCCGAATTACGCGGATGTGCATTACAACCTGGCGTTGCTGTATCAGGGATTGCGCGACACGATGAGTGCGGTGCGCCATTGGAGAGCGTACCTGAAACTCGATTTACACAGTACGTGGGCGCAAATCGCAAAGCGAGAACTGACGAAGTTGGAAGCGACCACAGTGGTAGCTGGCGGCAAGTTGCGGCTGATCAAGAAAGCGGAGTAGCGTGCCGACGGCCGGTATGGTGCTTGCTGCGGGGGCCGCCACACGGATGGGGCGGCTGAAGCAGCTTCTGCCGTACCGCGGGAGCACGCTGGTGGAACATGCGGCGGAGCAGGCGCTCGCGGCCGGTTTCGATCCGGTGGTGATTGTGGTGGGCGCCGAAGCAGAGTCGGTGCGGGCGGCGCTTGCAGCGCGGCCGGTGCGGGTGGTAGAGAATTCAGCGTGGCATCTGGGCATGGGCTCGTCGATTCAGGCGGGCATAGAGGTTTTGTTGGATGCGGAGGCGGTATGTATTCTGCTCGCCGATCAGCCGTTTGTTGGCGCGCGGCATTTGCGCGAGATGGAGAGGCTGCTCACTGAGAGCGCGGCGCTCGCGGTAGCGGCCGAATATAACGGCACGCTGGGAGTGCCGGCTTTGTTTCGGCGCGAGTTGTTTCGCGAGCTGCAATCGCTGGAGCCGGCGACGGGTGCGCGCGCATTGTTGCGGCGGTATGCGGTGGCGTATCCGTTGCCCGAAGCGGCGGTGGATGTTGATACGCCGGAAGACTTTGCAAAGTTGTGACAACCGACTATTTCGGGGGTTCGAGGCCGAAGGTGACGGTGGATTCGGCTCCGAATTTTTTATAGTTCATGTAGCGAATCACGGTACGGAGGCGTTGGGGGAAATCGCGGAAGAATAGCGTGTCGTCCGAATAGGTTTCCACCGGGAACAGCCATTTGCCATCGATCTCGCGGCGCATGGTGGTGAAATGCGGCGTGAGGTTTTGCTCTTTCAGCGTGTCGATTTGTGGAACGGCTTGTCCTTCGCTGCGGATGACGCCGAAGTCGGACTGGCGCACCCAGAGCGTGCCCTCGAAAAAGCGCTGACCAGCGAGGATCTGACGCGGCCGGACATATTCGACGAAGCATGGAATGCCGTCGATGGTCTGTTCACCCTGATAGCGGCCTTCGTAGAGAGAGACTTTGTCGGACGTCAGGAGAAACGGTTCGATGTTGCGGATATCGTTATAGTCTTCGGCGGTCAGACGCACGTGGGTGAGGGTGCTGTGCGGGGCTTCGACGACCTGCTCATAGCGGCCACGCGTGGGAGAAAATGTGACGTCCCGCACTTCGCGATATTCGCCAACGACCGCTCCCTGGACGTTGAATTCCTGTATGGTCACCGATTGGCGGTAGGTGTAATTATCGCGGGCATGCGCGTTTTCGGTCTCGCGCTCGGCGATTTTACGCAAAAAATTCGCCGGCGGCGCGGCGGCGGCCAAAGCGTAAGCCGATGCTACGATGAGGGCGATGCTTCGGACGATGCGTCCTTTTTTCATAGCTTTAACGTGTACCTGGGCGGGCATTACCGGAGCTGCCATCTTTTATTCACAACAACATTCACCGTCTCATTGGATCATGTGGGCGGCGCTGCCTGCGTTTCTCCTGGAGGCCGTGTTTTATCTCGGCTCCGTGTTCGCGGAAACACGCGCCTGGCTGGCGCGACTACGCCCAGTGCGTGTGCAGGCGGTGTTTCTTTGGTTCAGCGCGCTGGCCCCCTACCTGATCTTCAGTTTCGGCACGGGCACGTTCCAGCGAAATAGTTTCTATCTGCTCGCCGGGCTGACCGCCGTGCTGTCGTTCTGGTATGCCCTACTACCTAGACGTGTGGCGTACGATTTCGGCTTCTTGGTAGTAGCCGCAGCGCCGCTGGTTTCGCGGGTATTCGCGCGTATTTACCGCTCGCCGGACGAACATCTGGATATCGACATTCTTGGGCACCTAATGTGGATCCGGCTCGGGATTGCGGCGCTGCTGGTGCTGCGCGAGTGGAACCCGGGAGCATTCGGGTTTTGGCCGCGCTCGCGCGAGTGGCGCACTGGCACTGTGTATTACCTGATTTCGATCATTCCGATTATTATGCTGGCGCTCGGTATCCACGATGTGCGGTTCGAGATGCTAGCTGGACCGTGGTGGCGCGTTGCGGGAATCGGCATTGGTACGTTTTTCGGAATTTTGTGGGTGGTTGCGCTGAGCGAGGAATTATTTTTTCGCGGTGTGATCGAGCGCGCCATGCTCGACCGCTCGCGTGTGGGGGCGGTGCTGGTTTCGGCCGCGCTGTATGGAAGCGCGCATCTTTGGTTCCATCAATTCCCTAATTGGCGGCGCGCCGCGGTTGGCATGCTGCTCGGGATCGTGTTCGGTATCGCCTATGCGCAGACCGGCAGCGTGCGGACTCCGATGGTGACGCATGCGTTCGTGGTCGCGACGTGGCGGGTACTGTTTAAGTAGCGGGCGGCGCGGCGCCGCCTAATACAGGAAGAATGACTTTGTCGATGGATTCCGTCGAAATCTGGTGGTAATGCACGGATTGATCCAGGTGAAGGGCAAAGGTTCCGGTTTTTAACTGAGCCAAAGTATTCTGCACGTCATGCTGATATTGGCGAATCGCTTCAAGAAACGGAGGCGGCCCGACGGTGTGCTGTTTTTCGCCGAAGCAACAATTGTCGTAGCGGTTGAGAATCTGCAGTTGCAAGCGCCCGTTGCCGGCGGCTCCGAGAACGTAGAGATCTTTATAATTCGCCACCTGGTAGAGGGCCGGAACGTACTGCTCGAAATCGTGGTTGTAGTGAGCGCCGCGCAGATAGAGAGGCAGCGTGCCTGCGACGGGGAAACTCTTTACGATACGTGGATCGATAGCGGAGTAAACAGTGGTGGTCCAGCCGCCGCCCGAGAGACCGACCATATCGATTTCTTTCAGGCCAGTGTGATGCGCCGCCAGGTAATTCACAGTTCGTGCCACTGGTTCCATGAAGAACTGGATTGCGGTGCCGGATTTGGGATGAAGCACGAATAACTTGTCATGGGCGCGGCTGGCTCCACAGTGGGCCGGGCTTTGATACAACGGCATGCGCATGGCCGCGACGGTGTAACCGGCGGCGACTAATTTGCGAATCAGATACTCCAGGTGGACGGGATGATCGCCCTGGTCGAGCAGGTCGCAGGCGTGTCCTTGATGTACGATGACGGCCTTGTGCAGATTGGATTTCGACGGATAGAGGATGAAAGCCGTTGAGGCGACGGTGCCGCCGACATCCAAGCGATCGACGCTTTCGAGGTTGGAGATGGAGGCCGGCAGTGCGTCATCCTTCTGCAGTTGATAACGATGGTCTACTAGCCTCGGCTGCTTGGCCGCTACCGTTTCCCAGGAGGCGCCCCAAATGTGTTGGATCAGCGCGGCACGGGTGGAATCGACTTTCGCCGGGGTAGTGACTGTGATGGTGCGCTGGTTCTGTGCGGATGTAGAGAGGGCGAGCGCGCAGAGCAGGAGGATGGTTTTGGTCATATTACGTTCCCCGATCATTCACCTTACTACGGGCGTGTGAAACCGACTCCCTATGGTCGCGGCTCAGTTTTGATGAATCCCGGCTCGGTTTGATTCAGCGCAGAACGATGCGCGCCAATCCGGCGTTGTTGGCCGTGTCGTAGATCCGGAAGACCAGGAGGTGCTCACCCGGGCGCAAGTTATCGAGATGCAGATGGAAATGCTCGCGCGGGGAATCGGTGACGCCGTCGTTCGATTCCACCGGCTGCCAGAGGCCGGCGTCGAGAGAGTATTCGCACAGGCGCAGCGGGCTGGTGGCATCGTTCCCCTCCACATCGATGTCGAGCGTAGTCGCGCCGCGCTTGGGAGGGCCGAGCGTGACGAGCGGCGGTGTGTTGTCAATCAAAACCGGAGAGCTGATTAGTTCGGCCTGGCGAGCGAATTCGGCGGAGTTGGAAGGCGAGTCGGAGGCGACTACTTTGAAGTAGTAACGGCCGTCGGCGAATACGTCAGGATCGAGGAGCAGCGCGTTTTCGAACATGCGGCTGCGAATGAGCTGCCAGTTGGTTGCGTCTTCGGCGCGGAAATAGAGCGAGTAGACGAGCCGGTCGCTATCGGGATCGTCGGCCTGCCAGGAAACTTGCGTCTGCGTGCTTTGCAGGCGAGAGACGGACTGGCTGGCAGAGGTGGCGGTGCTGGCGGCAGGCGCTTCGCCGGTATCGGTGACGGTAACGGAATACGCGGCTGAGGCGCTGGTGTTGGCAGTACCGGACTTCAGCGGATTGGTATTTACGATGGATGTCACGGTGACGCTGCGCACGGCGGGCGGCCCGTTGCGCGGCAGATAAGGGACGGTAACGGTATCGATGGAAGCGTGACTGCCGATGGGGAATTCGGCGCGCCATTGGATAAAACGCGCGGGCGGACTTTTGATGAGCGAACTGCCGGAGGCGGTGATGGGTTCTGACCATGGGCTCCAGGTGGAGTCCGGACGCGCGGTGTTGCCGGTGCGCGTACTGAAATTCGGCGCTGCGCCATTGCCACGCCACTGCAGATGGCCCCAGCGCGCCACGCTGGTGGAATCGTGCACGGGCGATTGATAGGAACCAGCGGCCGATCCAGCGGGACCGAAGGCGAGGATGCGTCCGGGATTGCTGAGCGCCGCGAACAGATTCGAGCCAGACTGGAGAAGACGCGTGGTCTCCCCGCTGCCAGGTTCGGCGAGCAGCGTGGTTTTGCCGGCGTTCCAACGATAGATGCGGGCATGTTCATCGGTGGAGAACACCAGACCTTCGGAATCCAACAGAAGATCGTAGATGTTGCTTTCCTTAGAACTGCGAATGGTGTCGACGGCGTGGTCGGGAGCGATGCGATAGATGGCCGATTTTTCGACACCGCCGACTTCGACGACGGAAGGCGTAGAGGGCGTGGTGGGAGTAGTGGTCGAAGAAGGTTTGGCTTCCCCGGCTCCGGCTTTCAGGCCGCTTTGATCGCTTTGAACGTTGAGGCCGCTTTGGTGGGCTTCGGTGACGGTAATGACGGTAGGCGAGCCGGCTACTACGGCGCTGGAGGAAGCCGCTCCGGAGCTGGTGGTAAGCGCACGGGTGGAAACAGCGCCGCCCATTGCAGCGACATACACGACACCATGCGGATCGACCACGATGGAGCGAATTTCGGGAAGCGTGGAATCGAGCAGGATGCTGGCCTGGTTGGGCGCCGCGATGTCATAGAGGATGCCGTTGGGGTCGGTACCCGCGAGTAAGTGACCGTTTGCACCGGAAGCGAGCGCGGTGACATTCGCTTGACCCGTTTCGTAGTAGAGATCGGCCGAGCCGGTGGCAGGATCGACGCGATAGATGCGGCCAGGCTCACCCGTGGCGACGAACAGAGAGCCATTGGGCGCCGGCCGTATCGCCCAGATGTATTTTGCCGGAGCGCGCCAGATTTCGCGTGCGTTTCCGTTCTGGATCGCGTAGACGGCGCCATTGGGCGATGTGCCGGCGTACAGAGTTCCTTTGGAATCGACATACAGCGCGAAAATTTCGGATTGTTGCGCGGACCAGATGGGGGATGGCTGGCCGCCGGGAATCAGTTTGTAGACTTTGCCCGAATGGCCGGTGCCCGCATATACGCTGCCATCCGGCGCGGCAGCGAGGGACCACAAAGCGGGTTGGCCGAGCTCAGCCGTAGAACGGACGACAGGGCCGGGCTGCAACACTCCATTGGCGCTGAGCGAGAGATTGGAAAGGCGGCCTTTTAGAAAATCATTGAAGCCGTTGATCTCCCAGGTCGTGCTGGTAGCGGCGGTGGCGGCGATAGCAAAGGCGCAAAAAGCGAAAGGAAAATAGAATCTCAACCGGCGGCTTGCGACATGGCGGCCTGCATGCGCTTTTCCATTTCTTCGGGCGCAACATCTTCTATATGGGTAGCGAGCGCCCAGCTATGCCCGAAAGGATCGGTCAGCCCGCCGAAACGGTCTCCCCAAAACATGTTTGTGAGAGGCTGCTGGACTTTTGCCCCCGCTTTGACAGCGGTATCGAAAACGGCATCGACATTTTCGACATACAGAAAAATGCCGGAGGTGGTTCCGCCCAACGATTGCGGAGAACGAGAATCGCTGCGCGGCGACTCATCGGCCAACATCACAATCGAATCGCCGATTTGGATCTCGGCATGGCCGATTTTTCCGTCTGGACGGTCCATGCGAAAGCGTTCGGTTGCGCCGAAAGCCTTTTTATAGAAATCGATGGCGCTCGCCGCGTCGGAGAGCGTGAGATAGGGAGTCACTGTATGGTAGCCGGAAGGAACCGGCTTGACTTGACCAGCCATATTTTCCTCCTTCAAGGATTCATCCCGAAGTTAGCACAATGGGCGCGATCTCGCGCTGTTTTGAAAAATTGGGTACAGACAGCCGCGCCTGCGTTGCAGCTTTGTATTTCAGGAGCTTGTAAACGGCGCTTCAGTCAGTCCCCAATTTTTCGCCAACGACGTTTACAGAGTGGGGTGGAGAGTCAGGTTGAGGCGTTTGAGAGCTTCGAGTAAATCCGGGTCTTCAATATGCAGGTCTAAGACAGTTTGAGAGGCCAATTCAAAGGGTTCAAACAAGGCCCAGTTGAACAGGTCGGTTCCGTGGCGCGATTGATAATAAATGCCGTCGTAGCCGAGGCGATAGACAAGCGTTGCGATTCTTCGAGTGAGCGCGCGGCGCTGCGATAGAAGAAGAGCCAGATCGAAGTCCTGGCCGTCCGTGCGGCGCACGGAGAACATCGGCTCCAGATTTCTGCGGATATAGGCGAGCCACTCGGAAGAATAGACGTTGGCGAAACGCCGCTTAGTGAGAAATGCCATTCCCAATGAGCGGGTAGGCAGCCAGCTCGCGGGTACCGTGGCGGGCGGAGTGTAGTCGTCCGGAGCATTTTT
>JAICIH010000200.1 GCA_025924475.1 Bryobacteraceae bacterium | reverse complement strand
GCTTGCGACGATTTCATACTCGGCTGACGATCCGGGTTCCGAGCAAAAAGAACCGCGCGCGTTAGCAAGCGGCGTTGGTTGCGGCTAGCCTGCGTTGTGGGGCGGCTTGGTAAGCCGCGGCCGATTGGCAATCGGCCTCCTCGACTCATCTTCTATGCCGCTCAAGGGCCGCCCGATATCTTTACCTCGCGAGCGGAGCAATAGCGATTTCATCCACGAACGCGAACTTCCCGGGCGCGGAGCGCTTTACCGTATCTAACACCTTCCCGGCTTTCCCTTTTATCGTGATGGAATCGGCGCCCATTTCCACCGTAATGCGGCAGATTCGCCCGTCGATCGCGTAGGGCACTTTCAGCTCTTTCTCGCCGGCGCCGTTCGTGAAGATGCGGCGAGTGAGGTTATGGCCATCCAACGTATAGAGAATGCGGTCGCCTTCGCCTTTGTAGCCGGCGACGAAGACAATCTTTCTACTCCTGCTAAACAGGCCGCCTTTGGGCGATTCGCGGAGAATGTCGAACGTAAACGCGCCTTGGGTGGCGTGGAAGAAGCTGTAGCCTTTCCCATTGAAAACCCACCAGCCGGACTGAGTCGTCCACTTCGCCCCATTGTCGAAATAGCGGGCAGCTGTTGCGGGACCGCTCTCGGCGCCGCCGCCGGCAGACTGCAGCGGCCAATCGATAGCAGTAGCTTTGCCCGGTTCGACGTTGATAGTTGCGGTCTTCGTCTGGAACTTGTCTGCCGCGGCGCTGAGAACATACGAGCCGGGACGCAGGGAAATCTTTTCGTTATTGGTGATGTTAATCGGCGTGGCGTCGCCATCGCGGTGTAGAGAAATGTGCGCGCCCGCCGGAGTGATGCGCACCAGGAGCGTGCCGGAAGCGGCTTTCATGGCGGCGGCGATTTTGACCGTTTCGCCAGCTTTGAAATCGTGTGATTCGGAGTGGTCCTCGTAGCCTGCTTTCGTCAGCTTCACCGTATGTGAACCGGCGGCAACGTCCTTAGTGAAAGCGCCGGAGGAGTTTACGGTGCCCGCACGGGCGGAATCGATGTAGACTTCGGCATCCGGCGGAGCCGAGGCAATCGCGAGCGTTGCAGTGCGCACCAGCGGGGTCAGAGAGAAGTTCAGCTTGGGAACGTTCTTATCGCCGGCCCGCAGATGCACTTTTTGCTCGGGCGAATCCTCGTAACCATCGTGAGTGACTTTGATGGTCCAATCCCCGGGATCGAGCGAAACGACGCGCGTGCCCGCGGTCATGGGACGTTTTACTGGCGAACCATTGACCACCACAATGCCGTTGGGCACATTGGCCGAAACAGTAAGCTGCACCTTATCGGGCACGCCGTTGAGCAACACCTTGAGAACCGGCGAGGCCGAGACATCCAGCGACAACGCATTGGTTGCGCCTTTGCGATCGTTGACTACGAAACGCGCGAACCCCTGGGCGCCGGCCGTGAGATCGATGCCATCCGGCGGAATCGGATGCGGAGCTTCCTCGCCTGCCGCTCCGAGCATTCCCGGTGTCGCAAAGATTTTGGCCGTTTGTGCAAAGGAACTGACAATTACGCCGGGCATGTTTTTGGAGGCCAGAGGATGGCCCAAAGTGACAAGCTGACCAGGTTGCGCATGGTAGTCAAACGAGAAGACTTCTCTGCCGCCATCCAAAATCCGGACAGAGTGATCGCCGGCGGGCAAGTCGTCCTTGGTAAGCGACCCTTGCTGCAGGTCGATCGGTTCACCGGAGTCCAGCACGAGCTTCCCTTCCTTTATGGGAGAACTGAAGACCAGTTGCGGGAGCGCGGGCTGCAGTGTGAAAGCTAAATGAACCGGCGTGTTCCCCACAGTAACCGTTCTCGACTCCATCCGATAACCGTCGTGTACGGCTTGGACGGTGTGCGAACCGGCAGCCAATTGCGCGGGCGAACCGGAGAGTGGTTTGCCATCGACTATAAATCGGGTTTGCGGCACATTTGACGTGATATCCACGGCGACGAGAGCTGTTCCACCGCCGCTGGTCGGCCCTGGCTTTTTGGAATGGAGAACCAACCACGCAACTAGGACAACCACCGCGGCTCCCGCCGCAATCCACCAGATAGGCTTTCGAGAGCGCGGTGCAGCCGGTACGCGCGGCGCAGCCGTTACGCGAGCCACGGAGGCGCGAGGAGTGGCGGGCGCTTCGGCAATCGGCGGCGGAGGCGGCGCCGGAATTTCCGTCAGAAGGCCATCAACCGCGGCGGATGCCGGTGGAGCGGGCTGGGCGATCGTTTGTGTCGGGGTGTCGGCCGAAACCGGCGGCGCAAGATTCCGTAGAGTGGTATGAAGCTGCGAGAGACGGATTTCGTTCGGGAAAGTGGCGAGACCTTGCTCGACGCGCTCGACGGCGGCGGGAATATCGTTGGAGGCTTGCAGGTTGCGCGCTTCGACGAGGATTTGTCCCACGGTTTCCTGACGCCGATGGTCGTCGATTTGCGAAGCCAGATTGCGGGCAACCGGATCGGCGGCGTCGAGTTCCAGAGCCTCTTTCACGAACGCCTCGGCGGCGTGCCAGTCTTGCGCCAGCAGTCCACGAGCGTGTTGGACCAGCGCGCTGAGCAGGGTGGCGCGGGCGATGGCGTTGCGCGGATCGAGGCGCTCCGCCTTGCGCAGCGATTGCAAGCCGGCCTCGATCTCGCCCCCGGCGCACCGCTCCCGGCCTTCTTGTAACAACAAAAGAGCTTCTGCGCTTCGTTGGATGCCTTGGCTGGCGAGCGACGCCAGATTTACGAGTTCCTTGTCGCCGGGAAACTCGATCAGCGCTTCATCGATGATGGCGCGCGCCTGTGAGTATTCGCCCGAAGCGAACGCGCGATCGATGCGTTCCATCCAGCGCGATTTCGCTTCCGACCGGACTTGTTCCTCCTTGCGCCGGGCCAGGCGTTCCAGCTCGAAATCAATTCCGGGATACGCCGGATGGATATTCCGCAGAATGTCCCATTGGCCGCAGGCATCGTTGTACTGACCGCGCTCTTCGTATTGACGGGCGCGGCTGACGATAGAATTCACCAGGTCGCGCCGGTCGCGGATCGATTTCAAAGAAGATTTGAAATGCGGCTCGTTAGGGTATTTTTCGACGGCTTCCCGGAGAATGTTGAATTTCTTGTCGAGGTCGGGCTCGGCTTCGACGCGCCGATTCAGCTCGGCGACGGCGGCGGATTGCTCCTGCCGCCTGGTTTCTTCGGCCTCGAATTTGAGCGCCTGAAACATCGGGTCGTTGGGATGCCGCTCGAGATATTCGTTGCAAATTTCGAGCGCTCTTTGGACGTTGCCGTCGAGTAATTGCTTGCGTCCCTCGGCGTAGGCGTTGCGGGCGGCGTCGCGCTCGGACCGCACCTGGTTGTAGAGGCCCTGGCACTGGGCGTCGAGATCCGGTGTGATGGATTTTGGGCCGTCCCGATTCAACTCCAGCACGCGTTCGAGCTTGCTGAGGGCGGTGGAGATTTCGCCGCTTTGATAGGAAGTGACGGCGCTCTGAAACAGGCGCTGCTTCTCTTCGCGGATTTTGATGGATTCCTGCTCGATCTGATCGATTTCGGCCAGCATGCGGCGGGCCTCCATATTAGAGCTGTCGATCTTGAGGACTTCCTCCAATCCCTGGCGCGCCTGGCTATAGAGCTGGTTGTCGCGATGCTCCGCTACCAGCCGGAACCAGTTATCGATCTGCTTTTTGCCGCGCAGGCGCTCAATTTCCCGGCGCAGGTGCTGCGCATCAAGATTGTTGGGGTCGATGTGCAGGACGTCGCCGATTTTCTGCAGCGCTAGCGGATACTCTTCTTCCTCCATGCGCGTGCGCGCGCCCTCGAGCAACTGCCGGATCGTTTTTTGACGCAGGCTCTGCTCGATTTGAATGCGCAGTACGGACATGTCGGGATCGATATGGCCTTCCGATTCGAGCTCAGTGAGAATCTCGGTGGCGAATTGATGATCGCCTTCCGAATACGCCTTGCGCACGCGCTCGATGCGCGGCTGGATCTTGCTGCGATCGAAGCGCTCAATGGGTTCGTTGCGCAGGGCTTTCTGCAGCGTCTCGCCGAATTCGCGCGTATTCGAGAAGCGATGCCAGGGCTGCTTGGCCATGGCTTTGTGAATGGTGCGGCTCACCATCTGCGGCACGCTCGCGTTGATTTCGGAAGCGGGCGGCGGGATGTGCGTCCGTATTGCGTCGACAACTTCCGATTCGGTCTTGCGGGAAAAGGGCTTCCGTCCGGTGAGCGTTTCGTAGCACACCACGGCGAGCGAGAAGATGTCCGAGAGCGCGGTGGCGGGCTTCATCTCGAGCTGCTCGGGCGCCATGTACTGTAGCGTGCCTTTGAGCCCCGTAACCGAGCGCGTATCGGCCAAATGGACCACGCCAAAGTCGATGATTTTGACTGTGTCGTCATCCATCACAAAAAGGTTGCTTGGCTTCAGGTCGCGGTGAATCAGCCCTTGGCTATGGGCCGCCTGCAACCCACGGCAGGCCTGGCAGAATATTTCAATCGAGCGTTCTACGGTCAGGCGCTGGCTGGAGGTTTTGATCAAGTGATCGAGCGTGGAGCCGGGTAGCAGCGGCATCACGAAATAGGGTCGTCTCTGGCCGCTTTCGCGGAATTCGCCGGTATCCAGGATATCGACGATATTGGGATGGCTCAGGCGCGCAAGGACGGTCCATTCTTTTTCAAACAGCTCGATGGCGGCCGGATCGGCATCGCCCCATAGAGTCTTCAGAGCTACGTATCTTTTGGTGACGCTATCGTAGGCTTTGTAGACGACGCCCATCCCGCCCTGACCGATGGGCGGGTCGGCGATCTGATAGCGGCCGTTCAGATTAGCGGGCGGTGGAGCGGGGCCTTTCGTCATAAGCAGACACTAGGAAAAATACTCGACTCTCACCACGGTAATCCACGGCTGCCCCAACCGGCAATTTGCGGTAGACCTTTGCATTTTCTTAATAATGTGGAGCTACTCACATTAAAGCAAGTTTAATGTAGACTTCAGGACTCCTTCACGATTGTTCAGTCAATATAAGCAGTGACAGCACAGAGTGCTATCGCTCAGTAGTAAATCCAAGGAGAATCCCCACAATGAGAATGATCATGACCGCCCTATTGGGCCTGTCCCTGTTGTCCGGCACAGTTGTGTTCGCGCAGAACGCACCGCCGAACGATACAACAGCCAAGAAGAAGACCAAAAAGAGCAAGAAGAAGAAGAACACCGCGAGCGAGCCGGCTGCTCCCTCTAAGTAACCGGAGCGTTTGAGAATTTTGACGCGATCCCAATCCGGCAAGGGCTGGGATCGCGTTGTTGTTTTTGGGCAGAATTTGTTAATAAGGAGAGCTATTCAAAGAATGAAAAAGATCATGATCGCGGCACTCGGGCTATCGCTTTTGTCCGGCACGGCGGTGTTCGCTCAGAACACTTCCAATGATGGCGGCACGATGAAGGGCAAGAAGAGCCATCACAGCAAGAAGTCGAAAAAGAGCAAGAGCACCGCGGATACTACGGCTTCCAAGTAGTAGTGGGGCGGACCTCCTGGTCCGCGGCCGACGCCCTCGTCGGCCTCCTAGTGGCTTGCTGCAAAGAAAACTTATGCAGCCAGGTGGCGCAGGCCATCGTTTTTTGTGGCCTGCGGCAGTGTCGGCCACGATAACGAATTTGCTGCGACAGGCCACTAGATTGTGTTTCCAATAGAGCAAGCCGGACGAGGGACGTCCGGCTTGCTCTGCGCTAACTAGAATGTACCCGCGCCCGGCGATTGCCTAGCAATCTTCGGGCCGGCCCCTTGGGTTCAACTTTCTTTCGGGTATCCCGGCGCAGATCCAAAATCAGGTGCATTACCTGGTGCTCCAATTGATCGCGAACCTGGATATAGACTTCTTCGCTTTGGCCGATAGGATCCACCACATTCCATTCACGCACTTCCGCCTGCATACCGCCGGGAAGCTTAGCGCCGCTCATGTTGACGATGAGGTCAAACTGCGCCACACCTACCTGATCGAGACTCTTTGGAAACTGACTGTCAATATTGATGTTCTTGGCTTCCATGACCTTTTTGGTCAATGGCTGCACGATGGTGGCTGGGGCAACGCCGGCGCTCGCCGGTTGGAGCACGTCCGAACCATATTTTCTGGCAAACCCCTCCGCCATTTGGCTTCGGCATGAATTGCCGATGCACAGGAACAGTACTTTCTTCACGTGTCCCTATTTTAGCGGGTACTGCATGATTCAATGAGCGTGTGCAGCGCTTATTCGTAGTTCTCTTCCTTTGCTCCTTACTGTTGGCCGCGCAAGAGCCGAGACTGACCGCGCAGGCGGTGATCGATCGTATTCAGAAGAATGTGGGTGTCCCTTGGACTACGCCGACCGTCGATACGTTCAAGGCAGGAGATCCAAGTACGCCCGTGGCCGGCATCGCAGTCACCATGATGGCTACGCTCGATGTGATCCAGCGCGCCGCCGCCTCGGGTAAAAACCTGGTCATCACGCACGAACCTACGTTCTACAGCCATCAGGATCAAACCGCCGATTTGGAAAAGCAAAACGATGCCGTGCTCGCCGAAAAGCAAGCATTCATTCGCGATCATCACATCGTAGTCTGGCGCTTTCACGACCACTGGCACCGGCGCAAACCCGACGGCATTCAGCTTGGAATGACCCACGCCTTAGGCTGGGAGAAATTTCAAAATCCCGAAAACGCGCATCTGTTCAGTATTCCCGAAACTACTTTGGATGAGCTCGCGGCCAGCGTGAAACACAAACTCGGCATCGTGGCCATGCGGGTAGTAGGCGATCCGAATATGAAGCTGACCAAGATCGCGATGCTGCCCGGCGCGGGTGGCTCCGCCGGTCAGATCCGGATGCTCGAGCGCGATGACGTAGAGGCCCTCCTCATCGGCGAAGTACCCGAGTGGGAAACGGTGGAGTACGTTGCTGACGCGGTGACCGAGCACAAGCGTAAGGCGCTGCTGCTGCTGACGCATATCCCTTCGGAGCAGGCCGGAATGGAAGAATGCGCGAAGTGGCTGAAGACCTTTATAAGTGAAGTACCAATCGAGTTCGTGCCGGCGCGCCAGCCGTTTTGGCTACCTAAGTGAAAAATTCTTAACTTAGAAAAAATTGGGGACTGACTGAAAGCGCCGTTCGGCAAGTAAGTGAAAAGGCAGCTGCTGCTATGCAGGCGCGGCTGTTTGTACCAAATTTTTTCACAGCTCCTTTGGCGATTTGGGTTATGGAGTAAGCCCAGTACTTGAGTCCTAGTCAAACGAAATTCAACCCAATCTCATTGACAAGTTTGATAAGAACCCACTAGAATCGCTACTACATTTCAGCGATAGCGCTTACACCCGTGGCTTGTCTGCGGGCCAAAAGTCGTTCTCAGGGGGACAGTGTTATGACGCGTACGTCTCGGTCGACGTGGACAGGCGTAGTCTTGCTTACGTCGCTCTTTCTTTTTTCCGGCTCACAATGCAAAGTCGAGGCCCAGGCGACCGCCGTGGCCCAAGTGAGCGGAACGGTTACGGATGCCACTGGCGCTGCCATCGTAAATGCGCAAGTGACGATGACAGAGACCAGCAAGAACCTGTTTCGCGCCGTGGCGACAGATACCTCGGGCAGATACACATTGCCGAACCTTCCCGTTGGCCCTTACCGGCTGGAGGTCAAAAGCCAGGGCTTTAAGAATTATGTTCAGGACAACATTCAACTAGTTGTTAACAACAACATTGAAATTAACGTGCCTATGCAAGTGGGCGCCGCCTCCGAACGCGTGGAGGTTAGCGCGATCGCCAGCATGGTCGAGACCAAGGAAACGTCGGTTGCGAGCGTGATCGACCAGAAACGCATCAGCGAGCTGCCGTTGAATGGGCGGCAGGCAACCCAGTTGATCATCACGCTGGGCGCGGCCGTTTATGGCGACGCGGGTGACACCGGAAGCAAGACTTTCTACAGCTCCACCAGAATTTCGGTAGCAGGCGGCCAGGGCAACGGCACTGCTTATCTGTTGGACGGCGGTGACCACACCGATGCGATGTCGAACGTGAACATGCCGCTGCCGTTTCCGGACGCTTTGCAGGAGTTCAGCATCGAGACCAGCGCTGTATCATCGCGCTTCGGCACGCACCCCGGAGCGACCGTAAACGCAGTAACCCGGTCGGGCTCGAATTCGTTCCACGGCAATTTGTTTGAGTATCTTCGCAACGGCAATGTGAACGCGCGCAATTTCTTTGCGGCGACCAGCGACAGCCTGAAACGGAACCAGTTTGGCGGAACTGCGGGTGGCAGGATCATTAAAGACAAACTGTTTTTCTTTGGCGGTTATCAAGGCACGCGCAATCGCCAGAATCCTCCGACTTCCACGACCTTCATCCCGAATGCCGCGATGCTAGCGGGCGATCTCACTACCTTTGCTTCCGGAGCCTGCCAGTCGAGTGCTAAAACGCTGACTGCGCCGTACGCGGGCAATCGGATTCCGGTATCTGCGATGAACCCGATAGCCGTGAACATCGCGACCACCTACCTGCCGTACACCGCGGCAGACCGGTGCGGCAAGGTCACCTACGCGATTCCGATTACCGGTGACGAGAACCAGTACATCGGACGTATAGATTGGATACAAAACGAGAAGCACACGTTATACGGCCGGTACTTCGTGGACGGATTCCAAAATCCGCCGACCTACGACGGCAAGAACTTATTGACGACCACGCAGGCGGGCAACCTGGAACTGGCGCAGTCCGCTACTATCGGCGATACCTACCTTTTCGGGCCGGGGACGCTGAACTCATTTCATTTGACCTTTAACCGGCGTCGCGATGATCGTGGACCCACCGACATCCCGATTAACCCGACCATGCTCGGCATTAATATCTACAGTGCCGTTCCCAATTTTCTCCTGCTAAGCACCACGGGAGGCTTTAGCACCTTCTGCGGAACCTGCGCTCCCGGCCACTTCAATGTCAACAGCTACCAGGTGGCAGACGACGTAGACGTAATTCGCGGAAAGCACCAAATCGGCTTCGGGTTCAATCTGATCCGAGTGCAGAACAACACCATTTCGGGCTTCAACGAAAATGGGAATTTCGCCTTCAATAGTTCGCGTACGGGTCTCGGGCTGGCCGATTTCCTTGCCGGGCTGCCCAGTGATTTCGTCCAGACCAATGCCACGCCCGACGACCTGCGGCAGTGGATCATGAGCTTCTATGTGCAAGATAGCTTCAAAATGTCACCCCGTTTGACTCTGAACTACGGTATTCGCTGGGTGCCGACTTTCCCCAACCCGGACAAGTACAAACGCGGCAGTTCATTCAATATCAATTCGTTCTACGCCGGCCAATTCAGTACGGTCTATCCAAATGCGCCTGCCGGCCTGTTCTTCCCAGGCGATAAAGGAATTCCGGACGCCAATTGGAACGGTCGTTTGGCGAACTTTGCACCACGCGTCGGTATAGCCTGGAATCCGCACGGCGATGGCCGCGACACGCTGCGTATGGGTGCGTCCATCCTTTACGATGTCCCCGAGACTTGGTTTAATGAGCGCGAAACGACGAATGCGCCAATCGGTACCTCTATTGACACGCCGAATCCGATCGGCGGATTCTCCGATCCGTGGCTCGGTTATCCGGGTGGCAATCCATTTCCTACCGGTGGAAGAGCCTACTTCCCGGCGACAGCGGGCGTTTACGTCAATATGCCGCTCAATCCGAAATCTACCTATGTCGCGAATTGGAACATAACCTACGAGCGGCAGGTTGGCACTTGGTTGGCTTCCATCAGCTACCTGGGTAATAAGACTACGCATCTGTGGAGCAACAACGGAGAAATGAATCCCGCGGTCTTCTTGGGGCTCGGACCTTGCACGCTCGGCGGCAAGGCATTCAATCCTTGCTCTAGCACTTCAACCACCCAGCAGCGCCGCCTGTTCACCTTGACGAATCCCACGTTTGGCCCGTCCTACGCGAGTATGAACACGATGGATGATGGGGCCGTGGCTCACTACAACGGCATGCTGCTTAAGCTCGAACACCGTTTCGCCAACAATTTCACGTTCCTCGCCAACTACACGCTTGCGAACTGTATCTCCGACACAGACTTTGGCGCCGCCCTCGCGACGCCTGGGAATTCCCAGCCGTTCAACCGTCATGCTGACTGGGGACCGTGTGTGTCTGATACCCGCCACAACTTCAATGTGTCTCTGGTGGCTACAAGTTCTCTCAAGACCTCCCGGCCCTGGGTAAACCGGTTGCTGAGCGATTGGCAAATCGCGCCGCTGATTCATGCTTCGAGCGGGCAGCCGCTGAACGTGACCGTCGGCAAGGATAATTCGCTCACCGGTCTCAATAATGATCGTCCGAACCTGGTGCTCGCCGACACCGCTGCCACGAACCCGATCTGCAATAACGGCACCACGGCGTGCCACCAGTATCTCAATCCGGCCGCGTTCTCGGCGAATGCACTTGGCACCTATGGGAATTTGGGCCATAACGCGTTGCGCGGACCCAGCACTGTGAATTTCGATGCCGCGATCAGCAGGCTCTTCTCGATCACGGAGCGTTACAGGCTGCAGGCCCGGGTGGATGCGTTCAACGTCCTGAATCACACGAACTTCGTGGGAGCAATTTCGCCTGCCGGCACGGTTACGGGTTACCAGACGCTAGACACAAACATGAGCTCCGGCACTTTCGGTCGAGCGCGATCCGCGTTCGACCCGCGCATTTTCCAGTTCTCGATGAAGTTTATTTTCTAGCTTCCAGCCCGGCCGAATTGCCGGGCTAAAGCCAATGTCACTTAGTTTTTAGTGGGGCGGATCTCCTGGTCCGCGGCCGACGTCCTCGTCGGCCCTCTCGATTGTGTTCAAAAAGTCCCGAATTATTTTTCGTCTAACCTTCAACTACTTACGAACAAAAACGCCGTTCGCCCGCACTACCCTCGCGCCAGACTCGTGGGCGTTATGGCAACCGAAGCACAAATCGCGGCCAACCAGGCCAACGCAAAACTCTCCTGCGGTCCGACGACGATCGAGGGCAAGGCCGCATCCTCTAAGAACCACGTCATCCACGGTCTCTCCTATCGAGGCGGTATGTTCATCCTCCTCCCTTGGAAAAGCGCCGTAGAATTCGACCAGCTCGTCATCGATCTCAAAAATGAGTACGGCCCGAAAAACCGTACCGAACTGATCCTGGTCGAGCGCATGGCCCAGCACCACTGGCTGCGCAACCGCG
>JAICIH010000199.1 GCA_025924475.1 Bryobacteraceae bacterium | reverse complement strand
ATTACTTCCTTTCGTTGCGCGCCGAGCGCCATGCGAACGCCGATCTCCTGAGTCCGCTGTGTCACCGAATAGGAGATAACTCCATAGATTCCGATCAGGGCTAGCAGAAGCGCCAGGCCGGCAAATGTTCCAAGCAGGAACAGGTTGAAGCGCCGCGGCGAGATCGAGTCGGCTAGCGCCTGCTCGAGTGTCATTACGTCGCGAAGAGGCGCTGTGCGATCGATTCCGGAAATGAGTTTTCGCATCGAGCCCGCCGCCGCGGCGGCATCATTGCCGGACGTGCGAACCGCGATATATGCGTTGGGAAGGATCGGGAACTGTTTGTACGGCATGTAAACTTCCGGAATTACATCTTGATCGAGTGCGAAGCGCTTGAGGTCGGATACTACGCCCACAACCGTGCTCTCTTGCGCACGCCGGAAGACACGGACGCCGGCGCCCATCGGGTCGCGGCCCGGGAAGACTGTGCGAGCGAACGTCTCATTGACCAGAACCACGTTGTCCGGTTCGTCGTTGGTGAGCCAACGCCCTTCGATAAGCCGTATGCCTAGCGCGCGGACGTACCCGGCCGACGTCGAAATGAATTTCACTGCGCCGGCTTTGTCGTGGTAAGGATTGCCCGGCCCCATCATGGTGATCTCGCCGGCTTCGAAACCCGCGGCTTCAACTCCGGGCGCCGTCTCGATGCGTTGCAGAAGCGTGCGGAAGAATGCTTCTTTCGCGGCATTGGCTTGATAGCGCGGCCCCAATAGCGAGACGCGCATCGTTAGAACACGCTCTGGATGAAATCCCGGTGGCTCCTGATTCATCAGCCAGAAACTCTTGAGCAACAATCCCGCCCCGGTCAGAAGAAGAATCGCCAAAGCCAGTTCGCCGGCGACCAGAAACGCTCGGGCCTGAAGACGTCTCCGGCCCACCGAAGCCGTGCGCGCGCCGTCCTTGAGCACATCGTTCAATTGCGCTTTCCACAGCGACAGGATTGGAGCGAATCCGAATAACACAGCGGCCAGGAGGGAAATCAGAAATGCAAATGCCAACACACCCGTGTCAATCCGCGTCTCCGCCAAACGAGGAATCCTGCCCGCACCAAAATGAACTGTCAGTCTGATTGCGGCTTGTGCCAGACCTAAGCCTGCGATGCCACCCAACAGAGACAGCAGCAGGCTTTCCGTCAGAAATTGCCGGGCGACCCGCGTTCTACCGGCTCCGACAGCAACACGAATGCCGATCTCGCGCTGCCGCGTTGTAGCGCGCGCCAGCAACAGATTGGCGACATTCACAACCGCGATCAAGAGCACCAAACTCGCGGCCGCCATCAGAATCAGCAAAAGAGGCCGGGTATTGCCGACGAGCCGCTCCTGGTACGGTACAACACGCAGTTGGGCGGAGGGAAGAAACGGCATGTCCGAGGGATCATGCGAACGCAGACCTCGTATCTCCATCTCAGCGCGACCGGGCGAAACACCCGGCTTGAGGATTGCCACTACATTCACGATTGCTGTGGGTGAAGGTGGCTTAGGTTCAGGAGATGAAACGATCGGCGGTTCATATTCCGGAAGCGGAACATACACCGCCCTCTGAGGCAATTGCCCTCGTAAGCCTTCGCCGGGCGTCAAAAAATGAAAGTTCCCGGAGAGCACCCCGGTCACGGTAACCGCGTGCCCGTCCAGACTCACTATCTTTCCGACGATACGCGGATCGGAATGAAAACTCTGTTCGAACAGGTCATGGGAAAGTACGACTACATTGCTTTCGGCTGGCCCGAACAGACGGCCAAATTCAGGCTGAGCTCCCGTGATCTTCCAGAAATCGCCGCCGACGGGCGTGACTTGCTCATATTCACTTCCGTCCTTGGTAGTTAAGGACTGGGCAAGGCCGGTAAAGGCTGCAATGCTCTCGAAGGATTTCGCCTGCTTGCGCCATTTCTGGAAAGCATTATTGCGAACTGGAAAGTCACCCTTGCCGGACCCATCGTGATCGCTGACCCAAACCAGCCGTTCGGCATTCCGATACGGCAACGGCCGGAGCAGCGCGGCGCGGATCACGCTAAACACCGCGGTATTCAAGCCAATACCTAAACAGAGCGTGATTACGACGACAGCCGTGAACCCCGGGCTGCGGCGCAGCATGCGCCATCCGTAACGAAGATCCTGTAGCATCCGGTTGAAGACTATTCCGCTTAGCCTCGAATGTCAATAGCGTACTCTCCGCATATGGACACCTTGAACGGAAAAGTGGCATTGGTCACCGGCTCGAGCCGCGGGATCGGCCGCGCGATTGCGCTCGCATTGGCGGCGGAAGGCGCCGATGTTGCGATCAATTTTGTGAATCGTGCGGATGAAGGGAATTCCGCGGAGCTGGAGATTCGCAAGCTGGGGCGGCGATGCGCCAGCATTCAGGCCGACGTATCGATTGCCAACGACGTGAACCGGCTCGCCAAGACTACGGAAGAGCGGCTTGGGCCCATCGACATCCTGGTAAACAATGCCGGCATCGCGCGTCCTCAGCCCATCGACGAGATCACGGAAGAAGACTGGGATCAAATCCTCGTCGGCAATCTGAAATCCTGCTTCCTTATGACACAAGCCGTGCTGCCCACAATGCGGGCGCGGAAGTGGGGGCGCATCATCAATTTGTCTTCAGTCGCCGCACAGGTAGGAGGAGTGGTCGGCCCGCACTACGCCGCTTCCAAAGCCGGCATGTTGGGCCTCACCCGGTCGTATGCGCAGAAATTAGCCGCCGAAGGCGTCACGGCGAATGCCATTGCTCCCGCATTGATCGACACGGACATGGTTCGGAACAATCTTAATGCGCGGCCGGACAAGATACCAGTGGGACGGTTCGGAACATCCGAAGAGGTGGCCGATGTAGCAGTGATGCTTGCGAAAAACGCCTACATCACTGGCCAAACTATCCACGTCAATGGCGGCTGGTTCATGACTTAGCGCCCTCCGGCGGCATTAGCTTGCCGATGGACCGCGTCCAATACGCCGTTAATAAACGCCAGCGATTCATCGCTCGAAAATTGCCGCGCCAATTCAAGCGCTTCGTCGATCACCACCGGAGCGGGCAGCTCTGCCAATCGCAATTCGTAGATTGCCAAACGCAGAATGTTTCGGTCGACGACTGCCATGCGCTCCACGCGCCAATGCTCGGATTTAGCGGCAATCTGTTTGTCGATCTCGCTCACATCGGCCGCAGTTCCACGCGCAAGCTGTTCCATAAATCTATCGGGCTTGAGCGGCTGCGTGTTTTCTCCGTCGTCGGAATGCAAGGTGTCGTAATAATTCTGAATCGCGCGATCGATCGGATCGCCGCGCATGTCCCACTCGAAGAGCACTTGCAGTGCACGCCTTCGCGATCTGTGCCGGGCCGCCACGCTACTGCTGTTCCTTTAGTTGCCGGGTCAGATTCGCCAGCTCGATGGCGACTTCGGCGGCCTCCGAGCCCTTATTGCCGCTCTTGCCTCCGGCGCGGTCCATGGCTTGCTGCAACGTATCGGTGGTCAACACGCCAAAGGCGATGGGCACCCCGGAATCCAGGCTGACTCGCTGAAGCCCGTCCGCGGCGCCGCCCGCAACGTAGTCGAAGTGCGGAGTATCGCCGCGCACCACCGCTCCTAAGGCGACGATCGCATCGCAGCGTGGAACCAGGTGTTTTGCCGCTATCGGCAGTTCCCAGGCGCCGGGCACCTTCACAAAATGAATGTTTTCGGACCGGCAGCCGTGCTTTTGGAGAACCTCGAGCGCCCCCTTGGCCAGCTGTTCGGTAATGAACTCGTTGAAGCGGCTCACGATCACGCCAATGCGCAGACCGCTCGCGTCCAGTGAACCTTGGAGCACTCGATTAGACATGAAAAGAACGTAGCGCGACCCAAGGAAAACACACCGGTTATGGGATACTTGGGTTTACTTTACCCCTCAGTCTACCGCACCATGGATCCCCGTTTCATTCGCAATTTTTCCATCATTGCGCACATAGATCACGGAAAATCCACCCTTGCGGACCGGTTGCTCGAATACACCGGCGCGCTCTCGCAACGCGAAATGATGGCGCAGGTTCTCGATACGATGGACCTCGAGCGCGAGCGCGGCATTACTATCAAAGCGCACGCCGTGCGGCTCAACTACAAAGCTTCCGACGGCAATCTTTACGAGCTAAACCTGATCGATACGCCCGGCCATGTGGATTTCACGTACGAAGTCTCGCGCAGCCTGC
The DNA here is from genome assembly GCA_025924475.1 of Bryobacteraceae bacterium. Lineage (GTDB taxonomy): Bacteria > Acidobacteriota > Terriglobia > Bryobacterales > Bryobacteraceae > Bog-105. Next base: position 7,027 of record JAICIH010000199.1, on the reverse strand, counting down.
AAGCCTGCGAGGGAACGCTGCTGGTAGTGGACGCCTCACAGGGCGTCGAAGCGCAGACCTTAGCCAACACCTATCTCGCCATCAATCACAACCTCGAAATCATTCCGGTGATCAACAAGATCGATTTGCCGTCTGCCGAACCGGAGCGCATCCGCGAGCAGATCGAGCAGGTCGTCGGCCTCGATGCAAGCGATGCGATTCTGGCGAGCGCGAAAAACGGCATCGGTATCACCGAGATTCTGGAAGCCGTGGTTCAGCGTATTCCCGCGCCAAAAGGCGATCCGGAAGCCCCGCTGCGCGCGCTGATCTTCGATTCTTGGTTCGATCCGTATCGCGGCGTGATCATTCTTACCCGCATTGTGGACGGCTCTGTGCGCAAGGGCCAAAAGATCCGCTTATGGTCGAACGGCGCGAGTTACGAAGTGGACGGCCTCGGGTTTCAATCGCCCAAACCCGTTCCCTGCGATGAGCTCACCGCCGGCGAAGCCGGCTTTCTGTTCGCCAACATCAAGACGGTGTCGGACGCGCAGATCGGCGATACCATCACCGACGATGCCAATCCTGCGGCAGAACCATTGCCGGGCTTTCAGGAAGTCAAGCCGATGGTTTTCGCCGGCTTGTATCCGGTTGAATCGCACGAACACGGCCTGCTGCGCGACGCGCTCGAGAAGCTGCGGCTCAATGACAGTGCGTTCAGCTTTGAGCCAGAAAACTCCGTTGCGCTCGGCTTCGGGTTCCGCTGCGGATTTCTTGGGCTTCTGCATCTCGAGATTGTGCAGGAGCGGCTAGAGCGCGAGTTTCAGATCGACCTGATCACCACGGCTCCCGGAGTTCGCTATCGTGTCACTACGACCGATGGCACACTGCTCGAAGTCGACAATCCCCAGAAGTTTCCCGAGCCTTCCGCAATTGAAAAGATCGAAGAGCCCATTATCGACGCGACCGTCATCACACGCGAAGAGTACATTGGGGAAATTCTGAAGCTGCTCGAAGAGAAACGCGGCACTCAGAAGAAATTCGAGTACATCGGCGGCGGGCGCGTATTGCTTCTCTATGAGCTGCCGCTAAACGAAATCGTGCTCGATTTCTACGACCGCCTGAAATCGGCGTCGCGCGGCTATGCTTCGCTCGATTACCATCTTTCCGGTTATCGCGTATCGCCGATGGTGAAGCTGGATGTGCTGGTGGCCGGAGAGCCAGTGGACGCGCTTTCGATGATTGTGCATCGCGATTTCGCCTACGAGCGCGGCAAAGCGCTCATCGAGCGTCTGCGCAAGTTGATCCCTCGGCAAATGTTCGAGGTGGCGCTGCAAGCCGCCATCGGCACCAAGATCATCGCGCGCGAAACCATCTCGGCAATGCGCAAGAACGTACTGGCCAAATGCTACGGCGGCGATATCACACGAAAACGTAAACTTCTCGAAAAGCAGAAGGAAGGCAAGCGTCGCATGAAACGCGTGGGACGTGTGGATATTCCGCAGGAAGCGTTTCTAGCCGTCCTGAAGGTCGCAAGCGACTCCGATTAGAGCGGCGTCACAGCGGAATATTTCCGTGCTTCTTCTTCGGCATGGTGTCCGTCTTGTTCGCGAGCATGCGTAGCGCGCGAATCACTTTTCGCCGTGTCTCGTGCGGTTCGATCACGTCGTCGATGTAGCCGCGCTCGGCGGCAACGAAGGGATTCGCGAAGTGGTCGCGGTATTCATCGATTTTGGCCTGGCGCAGTTCCTCGGAGGAGTCCGCCGCTTCGAGCTCGCGTCGATATAGGATGTTCACGGCGCCTTCCGGTCCCATCACGGCGATTTCCGCTGTCGGATAGGCGAAATTGATGTCGGTCCGCAGGTGTTTCGAGCCCATCACGCAATAGGCGCCGCCGTAGGCTTTGCGCGTGATCACTGTGATCTTCGGAACGGTCGCTTCCGCGTAGGCATAGAGCAGCTTGGCGCCGTGGCGGATGATGCCGCCGAACTCCTGGCTTGTTCCAGGAAGAAAGCCCGGCACGTCTTCGAATGTAAGGATCGGGATCTGGAAGGCATCGCAGAAGCGTACGAACCGCGCGCCTTTGGTCGATGAATCGATATCCAGGCAACCTGCCAAATGCGCTGGTTGGTTCGCCACTACACCTACTGTTTCGCCGGCCATGCGGGCAAAGCCGACGAAGATATTTTTGGCGAAATGTTCCGCTACTTCGAAGAAATGGCCGTCGTCCACCACGCGCGCAATCACATCTTTTATGTCGTAGGGTTTATTCGATTCGAGCGGAATCAGCGTATCCAGCTCGAGATCGGCGCGATCTTCCGGGTCCTTGGTCGGCATGCGGGGCACGCCGTCCAAGTTGTTTTGCGGCAAAAACGTGAGAAGCTCGCGAATGCTGCGCAGGCAATCTTCGTCATCATGCGCCATGAATTGCGCTACGCCGCTGACCGAATTGTGTGTGATCGCTCCACCCAGATTCTCTTTTGTCACGTCCTCATGCGTCACGGTTCTGATGACCTCCGGGCCGGTCACAAACATGTGGCTGGTGCCATCGACCATGAAAACGAAGTCGGTTAGAGCCGGTGAATAGACGGCCCCGCCCGCGCAAGGACCCATAATGGCGGAAATCTGCGGGACAACTCCGCTCGCAAGCGTGTTGCGAAGAAAGATATCGGCGTAGCCGGCGAGCGAAACCACGCCTTCCTGAATACGCGCGCCTCCCGAATCGTTCAAGCCCACGATCGGCGCGCCGGTCTTGACGGCGAGATCCATGAGCTTCACGATCTTTAGCGCATTCGCTTCCGACAGCGACCCGCCGAAGACGGTAAAATCCTGCGCGAACACGAAGATCTGGCGGCCATGCACGAGACCGTGTCCGGTGACGAAGCCGTCGCCGTCGATGACGTTATTCTGCATGCCGAAGTTCTGGCTGCGGTGGCGCACCAGCTTGTCCAGCTCTTCGAACGTTCCTTCATCGAGCAGCAGGTCGATGCGCTCGCGCGCCGAGAGCTTTCCTTCGGCATGTTGGCGTTTCCGCCGTGCCTCGCCGCCGCCCGCCTCCGCGCGCGCGTGCCGGCGGCGTACTTCTTCCAGCCAACGTGTACTCATATCCGCAGCATGTCAAATAGTAATATGCGCGGAGTTGTCGTCGGTACGGCCGGCCATATCGACCACGGAAAAACCTCGCTTGTCCACGCGTTGACCGGCATCGACACCGATCGCCTGCCGGAAGAGAAGACGCGCGGTATTTCTATCGATCTCGGCTTCGCGCACCTCACGCTTCCCGGCGGCGATCGTATCAGCTTTGTCGATGTACCCGGCCACGAGCGATTCATCAAGAACATGCTCGCCGGCGCGGGCGGCATCGAGGCAGTCTTGCTGGTGGTTGCGGCGAACGAATCGGTGATGCCGCAGACCCGGGAACATTTCGATATCTGCCGGCTGCTCGGCGTAAGCCGCGGCCTCATTGCCCTGACCAAGGCTGACCTCATCGAGCCCGGCCAACTAGAACACATAACCAACGAGATCCGCCGGCTGTGTGAAAAGTCATTTCTGGCGCAAGCGCCCATTCTGCCGGTGAGCGCGGTAACCGGAGCTGGCATTCCTGAACTGAAGCGCCAGCTCGCACTGCTCGCGCAGGAACAAAGCCGCCGCGACCGGGGCAGTATCGCGCGGCTGCCTATCGATCGCAGCTTTGCCGTAAAAGGATTCGGCACAGTCGTCACGGGCACTCTGTGGAGCGGCATGTTGCGCGTGGGCGATACCGTCGAAATACATCCGGAGAAGCGTCAGGCGCGCATTCGCGGCCTGCAGGTTCACGGCAAAGCAGTAGAAACGGCGGCGGCCGGCGATCGCACGGCGGTCAACCTGGCCGGCGTCGATCATTCCGAAATACGGCGGGGATGCGTGCTCACGCCTCCGCAATTACTCGAGCCAACGATGACTTTCGATGCCTCGCTCAATTGGTTAGCCGGCGCCGAGATTCCTTCGAAACGGCAGGGCTTTTTGCTGCACATCGGCACGGCCGAGGTTCTCGCCGAAGTGAAAGTATGGCGGGAGGAACTCCCGTTCGCACGCCTGCATTTGCCGCAGCCACTCCTGGCGCTGCCGGGAGACCGCTTTGTTCTGCGGCGGACTTCGCCGGCCCAGACTGTCGCCGGCGGCTGTGTGATCGACCCGTTTCCTCCGAAGCGGCTCAATCGCGCGAAGACAATTGAACGCCTCAATCTTCTCGCCCGAGCGGACGCATCGCGCCGCGTTCAGATGCTGGTCGAAGAGGCTCATAACGGCCTTCGTTTGGAAGATCTGGTACGTGTTACGGGCTTGGCTTCCGATGCACTTCTGCCGCAGATTCAGAAGAACGCGGCGCTCACTCTCGCCGGTCCTTTTGTGCTCGCGAAGTCCTGGTTAGCGCAACGCCGCGAGAGACTGGTCTCTTGGCTAAAGGATTTTCATGCGAAAAATCCGGCCGCCAATGGGGCGCCCCTATCACAGGCGCGCTTGGGGCTCGAACCGAATCTCGCACGTGCCGTATTGGAAAACTTCGCCGCCATTCGCGTGCAAGGCGAAACCATTGCGCTCCGCGAACATCGCCCGAACATCAGCAGCCAGGAAAACGCGCTGTTGCAGGGAATCGAGCGCCGCTTCCAACAATCGGGCATTCAGCCGCCGGCTCTCGACGGCATCCCTCGTGGAGCGCTCGAGACGCTGATCAAAGCGCAGAGACTTGTTCGTGTATCTCCGGAATTAGTGTTTCATCCGGAGGCCATCGCGAAGCTGCGCGAGTTGCTGGGCGCTCACAAAGGCCGCCGTTTCTCGGTCCCCGAATTCAAAGCCTGGACCAACGTGTCACGGAAATATGCGATACCGCTACTGGAATATCTGGACCGGCAACATGTGACGCGCCGCGAGGGCGACGCTCGCGTCGTTCTATAAAACTTCCAGGATCAGACATTTCAAATAGTGCGTTTCAGGCACCGTCAGCAGAATGGGATGGTCGCGCGATTGCGTGCGCCGTTCAAGAACGCGCAGTTTTTTGCCACAATCGAGTGCGGCCGCAGCGACCACCTCAAGCAGGCGCGCTTCGCTCATGTGATGAGAGCAAGAGCAACTCAGCAGAATGCCGCCGCGCTCGAGAAGCCGTAACGCACGCAGGTTGATTTCCTTGTATCCGCGCATGGCGCCTTCGGTGGCCGAGCGGGATTTCGCAAAGGCAGGTGGATCAACCACTACCAGGTCGAATGTGCGGCGTGCATTGACTAATCCAGGCAAATAGTCCAAAACATCGGCTTCGCGAAAGGTCGCATTCGCAAGATGGTTAGCCGCGGCATTGGCTTGCGCACTATCTAGCGCCGCCCGCGAGCTATCCACGCCTTCCACAAATTCGCACACCGACGCCAAGTGCAAAGCGAACCCACCTGAGCCCGTAAAGCAATCGAGCGCGCGTCCGCGGGCGTAGCGGCGCGCCGCGAGATAATTTTCGCGCTGATCCAGAAAAACGCCGGTTTTCTGGCCGTGCAGTAAATCCGTATACAGTCGCAGGCCATTCATCTGGATTTCGACGCGCTCGGGTGCTTCGCCGAATAGCATCTTGGTCTCGAGCGGCAGGTTCTCTTTGGCGCGTACTGGTGCGTCGTTCCGTGCCACGACGCCGCGTGGGGAAAGCAGCCGGACCAGCGCAGCCTTTACATCGGCGGTCTGCCGGTCCATCCCCTGATCGACAAGCTGTAACACCAGCCAATCGCCGTAGCGATCGACGATAAGGCCAGGCAATAAATCGCCTTCGGCGTGAATCAGGCGATATGCGTTGGAGCCCGATACAATGCGCTCCCGAAAACGAAGCGCGGCTTCCATGCGGGCAAAAAGAAATGGCTCGTCGATAGCTTCGACGCGGCCACTCAGAAACCGCAAAGCGATTTGTGAGCTAGAGCTAAAATGCGCCGTGCCAAGCGCCGCGCCACGAGGATCCACCACGCGCACGGCCGCTCCAGGCGCAGCGCCGCCGCTATCGATCACATCGGAAGCGAAGATCCACAGATGGCCGGAGTGAATGCGGTCTGCCGCTTTTCGATTCACGCGTACAGTGGTTGCGGAAGACACCCCATCATTTAAGCAGAGACCTGTTACGCTCAAATCGCTTGCACGCTTTACGACAAGACATCCGATATGCCCTACGGATCTGGCGCCAAAATCCGCTTCCCACATTGGCGGCGTTTGTGGCGCTCGCACTCGGGATCGGCGCCAGCGCCGCTATCTTCAGCGTGGTGAACGCGGTACTCCTGCGGCCCCTGCCGGTCCGAGACCCAGATCGCATCGTTCGCATCTTCGAATCCGAGACACGACGGCGGACCGATGCGGTCAGCATGCAGGATGTCGCCGATTGGAAGAAACATCTGCACTCCTTCGAATCCCTGGCTTTTTACCGGCCGGGCTTAGCCAACATGACCTGGTCCGGAAATGCGGTGCTGGTTGCGACTTTGCAGTGCGATGCGGATCTGTTCGATGTTCTGGGAGTGCAGCCCGCACGCGGGCGGGCCTTTACGCCAGAAGACAATCGGCCCGGGCATGACCAGGCCATTCTGTTGAGCTGGGCTTTCTGGCAAAGCCAGTTTGGCGGCGACGACGTGCTTGGGAAAACGCTCGAGATCGACGATAAGCCTCGGACGATTGTCGGCATCCTGCCGGAGAACCTAAACATTCTGGGCCATAAGGATGTTTGGCTGCCAGCGGTTGTGGATTTTACGAACCGGCAGAATATGCGCGGTTACCACTCGTACCTGGCGCTGGGACGACTTCGCCCCGGCGTCACACTCGCGCAAGCCAATGCGGAGTTGGGGAAGGAAGCCGCTAATCTCGCGATGGCATATCCGGCGGAGAACCAAGGTGTCGGCGCTTCGGCGATATCGCTGCGGGCTTGGCTTGCGGGCGATCTGCGCGGTCCGCTGGCGCTGCTGCTCGGCGCGGTTTTATGCGTGCTGCTGATCGCTTGCGGCAATGTCGCAAATCTGCTGCTAGCCAGAACGTCGGCCCGGATGCGGGAGATCTCGACGCGCCT
>JAICIH010000198.1 GCA_025924475.1 Bryobacteraceae bacterium | reverse complement strand
TTTCGCGGCATTCGCCTGTATCCGCAGCATCACAGTTACCATCTACTCGTCGAACCCTTTATCGACGATATTTGCGAACAGGCGCGGGCTTTGCAGATGCCTGTATTACTTCCACTGCGCGCCGTTATGAATTGGGGCGTGCCGTCGCTCGAGTTGCAGGATATGCTGCGTATTGTCGAGCGACATTCCCGTGTGCCGTGGATTTTGTCCGGCGTCAACTATCTGCACGAGATACGAAGCGCTCAGTTTTTGTTGCGCCGTTTTCCATCTGTGCATTTGGAGACGTCGTGCGTCATGGGTTATGAGGCCATTCAGAAAGTTGTGAACGAATGCGGCTACGAACAGATTCTTTTCGGCAGCGGCGCTCCTCTTCAGCACGGGCGGGCGAATATCGATAAGATTCTGCACGCGCGAGTGAGTGATCCAGCGCGCGAGGCAATTCTCTCGTGCAACGCAATGCGGTTGCTGGGGCTTGGGAAGCTATGAGATTTGTCCGGTTTTTCCGAGACGATGAGGCGCACGTCGGGCTGGCGCAGGATGAGTCTATTTTCGATTTGACCGCGGCAAGCCAGAATCTTGCGGTCGACCATATCACGAGCGTCAGGCAGTTGATGACCGATCCAGATCTGGTTAAGCGATTGGCAACGGTTGGGATCAGGTGTCGCCGCGATGATGTCCGGCTGGATGCACCGATACGTGACATTCCTAAGTTGCTGGCGTTGGCGGGCAATTTTCGGAAGCATGTGGTGGAAAGCGGCTTTCGATCCGTGGAGTCGCAGGATATCATCACGCCGCAGGTCTTTTTAAAGCCGCCATCCACCACAATCAACAGCCCGGGCGGCCCGATTGCGCTGTGCAGTGCGAACAGATTTTTGGATTGGGAAGTGGAACTGGCCGTTGTGATCGGACGGAAAGGCCGCGATATTCGCGCTACGGATGCCATGTCCTATGTCTTTGGCTACTCGATTATCAACGATGTTAGCGAGCGAGAACTGAATGGCGGCATGACGGGACGCACGGTGCGCGAATTCGATCCATTTTTCGATTGGCTGCTTGGCAAATGGTTCGATGGAAGCGCGCCGCTCGGGCCTGAGATTGTTACAGCGGATGAAATCGCCGACCCACACGCGCTGAATCTGCGCCTCTCACTTAACGGAGACATCATGCAGTCCGGAAACACGGCGCAGATGATCTTCGACATCCCGAGAACCATCGAATACATCTCTTCCGTGCTCACTTTAGAACCAGGCGATGTGATCGCGATGGGCACACCCGAGGGCGTGGGAAAAGCGCGCGGGATCCGGCTTAAGCCGGGGGATGTGATGAGAGCGGAAATAGAGGGAATCGGCGCGTTGGAAACGAGTATTGTCGCCGGATAACGGAGGAGTAGTGACGCGGGAAACACTGCCGCATTTTTTGCATGCGAGCGGGAGGACATTCGGTAAAGAAGAAGAGCAACTAGTTTTAGAGGCACTTCGATCTGGCTGCCTGAGCAAAACGGGCGGCTCGCTGGTGAAGCGATTGGAGCGCGAGTTCGCAGCCATGCTCGATCTGCCATTTGCGGTGGCTTGTTCGAGCGGAACAGCGGCTGTCCATTTGTGCATCAGCGCACTCCATCTCGAACCAGGAGATGAAATCATTGTGCCGCCGATCACCGATATTGGAACGATTCTGCCGATTCTTTGGCAGAATGCCGTTCCTGTATTTGCCGATGTCGAACCGTTGACCATGACGCTCGACCCAAAGGATGTGTCTCGAAAGATAACTAGCAAGACACGAGCCATCATCGCCGTGCATCTGGCGGGGCAGATGTGCGAGATGGAGTCTCTGAGAAAAATTGCCGACGAACGCAAGGTTGCGCTGATTGAAGATTGTTCGCAAGCCTATTGGGCCGAATACAAAGGGAAACTCGCTGGAACGATAGGCGATATGGCCTGCTTCAGCTTGCAGCAAAGCAAGCATGTCACATGTGGCGAGGGCGGGTTGCTGGTTACCAGAAACCAGGAATTTGCTCAGACGGCTGGGCTATTTGCTGACAAAGCGTGGCCGCGCGATATCAACTCGCTCGGATCCGGCCGGTTTCTGTTCCTTGCGCAAAATTATCGGATGTCGGAATTGCAGGGGGCCGTGGCGCTCGCGCAGATTCGAAAAGTCGAGAAGATTGTTGCGCGACGGCGTCATTCGGCCGATTCGCTCTCCTGCTTGCTCACTAATTTGACGGCGGTCAGTGCGCCGCACATCCCCGCGCACACTAAACATTCCTATTGGCTTTACATGCTGCATGTCACTCAGCCTGAGAACGGCACCCATACACAAAAGATTGGCGATGCTTTGGCCGAGCAGGGCGTTCCGGCGTGGGTTCGCTACATTGCGGATCCGCTGTATCTTTCGCCATTATTTACGCAGCCAGCCACGTACGGGACGTCCGGCTATCCGTTTCGCGAATACGGCGCGCAGAAATTCGAGCGCGGACTATGTCCGCAGGCCGAGGCGGCGCTAGATTCCGTTATTGCGATTCACTGGAACGAAAACTTGAACAGTGACCATGTGAAGGATATTGCGGCGGCAATCCAGCTAGCAGCCAAACAGTGATCATTGCGTTATGCATCGTATAATCGCCAACGTGCCAAGTCGCAAGCGCGATATTTACTACATCGAAGTTTTGGGCAAGACGCTCGATATTCTCGATGTCTTTGGCCGCTCCGATCGCCGCCGCCTTTCACTGCAGGAAATTTCTGCCGTTACAAAGCTCAATAAGAATACGGTTTTCCGAATTCTATACACGCTTGCCGAGCACGGTTACATTCTGAAAGAAAAACATTCCTATGGCCTCGGTCCGAAATTCGGCGAGCTTTCCGATATTCGTTTGCATCGGCGCGATTTGTTATCGACGGCGAGTCTGCATTTGGATGCGTTGCGGGATCAATTTGGCGAGACCGTCAATCTCGGAGTATTGGATAACGGGAGTATCCGGTATGTGGACGTAAGAGAGAGCCAGGCAAGAATGCGGTTGGCCGAGCGAGTTGGAGCGAGCGATCCGCTCCATTCGACGGCGCTTGGCAAAGCGCATCTTGCGTATCTGTCTTCGGATGACGTTAAGGCACTCATGAAACAAGCCGGGATGCCGAAGCACACGCCGCGAACGCTGACTACGTTGAGCAGTCTCCTGGCCGAACTGCAAACAGTGCGGCAACTCGGCTATGCAGTCGATCGCGAGGAGAGCATGCTCGGGGCGTTCTGCGTCGCGGTTCCTATATTGGATTCGCAAGGCTTGCCATTAGCCGCCATCAGCGTCTCCGGCCCAACCATACGCTTTGATGAATCCAAACTACCGGCGGTCAGCCAGGCGTTATTGAAATCGGCCAAAGAAATACAGAAGAAGCTTGGCCATTCATGACGGCGTCTGAGATCGCTCTTGAATCGGGTGCATTTGTCATAGCGGAAGCGGAGCTTTATCAAGTTTCCATTCCAATGCACGAGCCGTTCCGGATCAGCTCAGGAGAGGTTTCGGATAAAGAAGCGATTTTATTGCGGATTGGCGATGGCCACCACGTTGGATGGGGTGAGTGTTCCGCGATGGGGGGAGCTTTCTATTCTTCGGAGACACCGGAAACGTGTTATGAGGAGTTGTTTCGTCGCGTTCTCCCGCCTCTGCTAGAGCGGCAATTCTCTTCCATGCTTGCTCTCGAGCAGGAGTTGGAAAAACTGTCGCAAAATCGATTTATCCGGGCGGCGGTGGAGACGGCCGCTTGGGATCTTATCGCGCAGGGCAGAAACGTTAGCTTGCGCCAACTGTTTCAAATTCCCGAGCGCGCCGTGCCGTCAGGATTGGCCGTCGGGTTGTATCGTACGGATAAAGAATTAGAGAGCGCTCTTCGGCGATACAATCCGAGGCAATACCGCAGACTGAAGCTAAAAATTGAGCCCGGCTTCGATTTGAAGGTTGTGGGCACGGCGAGAAAGATGCTGGGAGATTTCCCGCTGTTCGTCGATGCGAACGCCGCGTATGACTGCTCGAGTCTTTCGACATTTGGCGCGCTCGATGATGAAGCTTTACTGATGTTTGAGCAACCCTTCGCTAAGGACGACCTCGACGGTCTGGCGGAGTTGCAGCGTAACGTGCGGACGCCGGTGTGTCTGGATGAAAGCATTGAGACTGCGGAAGACGCAGAACGTTTTATCGCCGCGAAGGCTTGCGCGATTGTGAACATTAAACTTCAGCGAGTGGGCGGCTATTTGCCTGCCCTCCGGATTATGGGAGTTTGTTCGAGGTTAGGCATTCCGCTTTGGATGGGCACCATGCCCGAACTAGGCATCGGTAGCGCGCAGGCTTTGGTGTTGGCGGCGCATCCTCTTTTCGTTTTTCCGACAGATGTTGAGCCAAGTGAGCGTTGGTACGTGGACGACTTGGTCTTTCCAGAGATCACGCTTTCAAACGGGTGCATTGAGTCACCTGCAGGACCAGGGACTGGATACCGGGTCGACCGGCGCAAGCTGGACAAATATGCTACTTCTTGCCACCGGTTAGGCAGGTAAATATGTGGCGCGCGACACCGATAGGGTTGGCCCGATTGGCGCGGCCGGCCAACATCATTACCGCCTATTCGGACATATTGGCCGGCTACGCCGCGGCGACTGCGGCAATTCCCGCCGCTCTGCCGTATCTGCTGGTCGCAACCACAGGATTGTATGGCGGCGGCGTTGTCTTTAACGATGTCTGTGACGCGGATCTCGATGCGACGGAGCGACCTGAACGGCCGATTCCCAGTGGGATTGTTTCACTAGGCGCCGCAACGGCCTTTGGAGCTGTGCTTCTTATAGCGGCTGTTGTGATCGCGCGACAATGGTCGCCGCTGAGTGGCCTGCTGGCAGCAGGCACCGCTGTTGCAGCGTTACTCTACGATCGAGTCGGCAAACATCATGCCGCGCTTGGACCCCTAAACATGGGATTGTGCCGCGCTCTGAATCTCTTGTTGGGCGTTACGGCGGGAGGCCGGATCACCGGGCTTCACTGGCTGTTAGCGGCTGTGCCTCTTTGCTATATCGCGGGCATAACGTCGTTGAGCCGGGGAGAGGTTAAGGGCGGTACGCGCGTGGCAGCCATTTTGTCCGGTTGCTGGCTGGTTGCTGGGTTTGTTTTGTTTCTGGCCCTGGTGGTTTCCCAAGGGGTTCATGCCGCGTGGTGTTTACCGTTTGCCGTGGCGCTTCTACTGAGGATTGCCGGGCCATTGGGGCGCGCCTTTCGGTCTCTAACGCCGGAGGCCATTCGCCATGCAATCAAGACGGGTGTTCTTTCTCTGATTCTGCTGAATGCGAGCCTGGCGGCAGTGTTTGCGGGACCATGGTATGCAGTAGGCGTGCTGCTGCTGTATGTGCCAGCGATGCTGCTGGCCAGGCTATTCGCCGTTACCTGATTCATGGAAACGATTCATCAGCGGGTTCGAACAGAGTTCCATTACCCCGTTCACTTTACGCGCAGGGCGTTTGATACCGGCAATATGGCTTTGCGAGAAGTGATCGCATCCGGCGGCAATTCGCGACGCACTCTCTTCGTAGTCGATGAAGGCGTTTGTACTCCGAAGCGGAACTTCCTGGCGCAAATCGAGGACTATTGCCGTTTCCATGCCGATGTCATCGAGAGCGTTGCGCCGCCTATCGTGGTGCCCGGCGGCGAAACCGTGAAGAACGATGGCCGCTACGTAGATTCTGTGCGGAGTGCAATCCATGCTCGTGGAATCTGCCGCCATTCGTTCGTGGTCGCAGCCGGTGGGGGCGCAACACTTGATATGGCCGGCTACGCTGCAGCGACGTCTCATCGAGGCGTTCGACTCATTCGACTTCCGAGCACGGTACTTGCGCAGAACGATTCCGGGCTCGGAGTAAAGACGAGCGTGAACCGGTTTAGCAAGAAGAATTTTCTGGGCACGTTCACTCCGCCATTTGCCGTGATCAACGATTTCGAGTTGCTGGACTCACTTCTGGAGCGCGACTGGCGTAGCGGCACGGCGGAAGCGGTCAAGGTAGCGCTGATCAAAGACCAGGAATTCTTCAGATGGATTGAAGCAAATGCTGTGCTTGTGGTGGAGCGCAATTCCTCTGCGATCGAGCAACTGATATACAGATGCGCGCAATTGCACCTGCAGCATATCGGGGGAGGCGACCCCTTCGAGACCGGATCGTCCCGGCCACTCGATTTCGGGCACTGGGCCGCGCACAAACTGGAGCAGCTTACGAACTACAGGTTGCGGCATGGAGAGGCCGTAGGGATCGGAATTGCCCTGGATGTCACCTATTCGCACGTTATGGGTATGCTCTCTGCGGACGCCTGGCAGCGGATCCTCGGTGTCCTTCTGGACCTTGGCCTACCGCTGTATGTACCTGAACTTGAAACCAGCGATTTATTGAAGGGCTTGACGGAATTCCGCGAACATCTCGGAGGCGAATTAACGATCCTGCTTCTGGAAGACGTCGGCAAGCCCGTAGAAGTACATAAGATTTCGGCGGACAAGATGAAGGAAAGCGTCGCCGTGTTGAGCCAATACGCGCCAGTGTGTAGCCTTTAAAGAGGGAGCAAAGATGACGAAAGGAACTTGTCCGCTGACAACCGGCCAGATCATCGATGAATATTTCATCGAAAACCGGACGCGCCTTCTTGAGTTGGCGGCTTTTCTGGAACGTCTGGACCGCTCCGCCGATGGGGTTGATGCTACGAACGATTTCCGCATGGCTGCTTTTCGGCGAGCGCTTCAAATGATAGCGTCAAACGCTCCAGACAAAATGGACCAGGTGCAACTCCTCTTCAGCGATCCCACCACAGAACCGCGGGAACAGCTCGACACCAAAAGCGCGAGCGGCGCATGGAATCCCGCTTCCGAGGTGGCGTGATGTATTACATCGAAATGCACGCGCACATGGTTTCACGCACGACGGACGACTATCGCGACATGGCGATGGCGGGATGCGTTGCCGTCAGTGAGCCGGCGTTCTGGGCGGGCTGGGACCGCTCTTCCGCGGACGGATTCGAGGATTATTTTCGACAACTAACGGAGTTTGAGCCGAAGCGAGCTGCGCAAGCGTCGATTCGACACGTGACATGGCTGTGTCTGAATCCAAAGGAGGGAGAGGATCGGACACTAGCGGCAGAAGTCCTGAAGCGTATACCGAAATACCTGGATCGGCCGAACGTTGTGGGGATCGGCGAAATTGGGCTGAACCGAGTTACAAGGAACGAGATCGCAACGTTAAACGATCATGTCCAACTAGCGCTCAACTCGAACCAACTGATTCTGATTCATACGCCACATTTAGAAGACAAATACAAAGGTACGCGTGTCACGATTGAAAATCTTCAGAAAATGAAGGGATTGCGAGCCAATCGTGTGCTGATCGACCATGCAGAAGAGCACACCGTCAACATGATCCTGGAGGCAGGATTCTATACCGGTTTCACGCTGTATCCCAATACAAAAGTTTCGGCAGCGCGTGCGGTCGACATGGTTGAAAAATACGGGACTGAACGCATTACGGTAAGCTCGGCGTGCGATTGGGGGCCGAGTGTGCCGACGGCCGTGCCGCAGTTGATGCTGGAAATGCGCCGCCGCGGTCATAGCGAAGAGATAATTCGCAAGATTGTTTTTGAGAATCCGTTGGAGTTCTTACTGCAATCCGGCAAATTCGAATTGCCTCGTCTCGGCATACAGGCCGCCCTTCGGAGTATTGCCGCAGCGACCTGATGCATACTCGAAAAGGCTTCGAACTCACCTACTGCACAAACATCCATGCCGCGGAAGGTTGGCCGCAGGTTTTCGAGAACCTCAAACGCTACGCGCCTGAGTTGAGGAGCCGTCTCCAGCCTCAGGACCGCTTCGGTTTGGGCCTACGACTTGCGAACAACGAAGCGCTCGAACTCTTGTCAGGATCCAATCTGGAGAATTTTGCCCAGTTCTTGCGAGATTCAGGACTATACGTGGCCCTGATGAATGGATTTCCGTACGGTTGGTTCCATGAGCGCAGACTGAAAGACCAGGTCTTTGCTCCGGACTGGCACATGGAAGAGCGTGTGAACTACACACTGCGCCTACTCAAGATTTTGCGTCGTCTGCTGCCGGAAGGCTTAGACGGCGGTATTAGTACCTGTCCGCTGTCTTATAAGCGTTGGAACGACCCCGGCCGGCCGAATTGGGATCTTCTGGTTCAAAACATTGTCCAGATAGCAGCAGCAATGTTTGCTTCCGGCAGGGATATTCATCTCGATATCGAGCCGGAACCGGACGGTCTCGTAGAGACGACGGACGAATTCATTCACTTTTTTGAGGGATTGCTGCATGCCGGCGCACCCCTGCTCGCAAAATCTGCTCAACTCACTACGAAACAAGCCGAACAAGCGCTGCGCCAGCACATAGCGTTCTGCTTCGACGTGTGCCATTCGACGGTCGAGTATGAAGAACCCCGCATAGTGCTCGATATGCTCCGCAAAGCGGGCGTCCGGATTGGGCGCGTGCAGATTAGTTCAGCCGTCAAGATTGCCAGACCAGCCCAATCGGAAGCGCGTAAACACCTGGCGGCGCTTGCCGATCCCGTGTATCTCCACCAAACAATCGGCGAACGAGAGCGGTTTGCTGATTGGCCGGAAGCGCTGGATGGAATTGAGAATGCGCAAAGCCCGGAGTGGCGCGTGCACTACCATGTGCCGCTATTTATGGAAAGCTATGGCGAATTAGGCTCCACACAAAGCGAAGTTCGGAAAGCTCTCGCTGAACTTCATACAGATGACGTGAGGCATCTTGAAATCGAGACTTATACATGGGGCGTGCTCCCGTCCGATCTCCGGCTCGACCTGGTCGATTCGATCGAGCGGGAATACCGTTGGGTAATGGCGCGGTTATGAACCGGACTGTTGTTCTCGATGTGGTTGGGCTCACGCGCGAATTTCTGGATGCGCGGATGCTGCGGCTAGCAAAATGGGCCGCAAATCGAAACATATCGAGGATTACGCCGGTGTTGCCTGCCGTCACCTGTACATCGCAAGCCACGTTCTATACCGGCGAATTACCGCACAAGCACGGGATCGTCGCGAACGGCTGGTATTTTCGGGACGACTGCGAGGTTCATTTCTGGCGCCAGTCGAATCGCCTGGTGCAAGCGCCGAAATTGTGGGAGGTGGCCCGGCGATATGATCCAAACTTCACCTTCGCCAATTTGTTCGGGTGGTTCAACATGTATTCGACAGCGGATATTTCCATTACGCCGCGGCCGATGTATCCGGCAGACGGCAGGAAGATCCCGGACGTTTATACAGAGCCTCCGGCGTTGCGAACAGAGATCCAACAGAAATTGGGCACATTCCCGCTGTTCGATTTCTGGGGACCTCGCGCTTCGATTCGCTCAACGCGCTGGATCGCTGAGTCGGCGAAATATGTAGAGGAACGATTTCGCCCCACTTTGACATTCGTTTACCTGCCTCATCTCGACTACAATCTTCAGCGGCTGGGACCGGACGATCCGGCCATCGCCACCGATCTTGGCACCGTGGACAACCTTGTTGGAGACTTGATCGATTTCTACGAAGCCCACGATGCACGTGTCATTGTGCTCTCCGAATACGGGGTTGTTCCCGTGAAAAAACCGGTGCATCTGAATCGCGTGCTACGCGAAGCCGGATTGCTCCGAGTTCGAGATGAGATGGGACTCGAGCAACTCGATGCCGGCGCCAGCGCAGCATTCGCTGTGGCGGATCATCAAGTGGCCCACGTCTACGTCAATGATGCATCCAAACTCGACCAAGTAAGACGTTTGCTGGAGCAAACGGCCGGAGTGGATGTGGTTTTAGATGATGCAGGAAAGCAAAGGCTCGGCATCGATCATGGGCGTGCGGGAGAATTCGTCGTGGTAGCGCAATCAGAAGCCTGGTTCACCTATTATTACTGGCTTGATGATGCAAGGGCGCCCGATTTCGCGCGTACTGTGGATATTCATCGGAAGCCTGGCTACGATCCGGCTGAATTGTTTGTGGATCCGGCGATCAAATTGCCGATGCTGAAGCTCGGTTCGAAGCTGATTGCCCGCAAGCTCGGCTTTCGCAATCTGTTTGATATCATTCCGCTCGATGCCTCCCTTATAAAGGGCTCACATGGCCGGACGGATAATCCCGACTTCCGATCGCCGGTATTCATCGGAAATGGAAGCAACGAGAAAATCGATGCGACGGAAGTTTCGGCGGAAATTCTTTCCAGCCTGGGAGTGGGCGTTCGGAGATTTGAAATGAAGACCGAATCCAATTTGGACCGCAAATCAACAAAATAAACCCAAAAGCGGTATGGCCGAAAACTCGACTGGGCGGAGTTAGACGGCCGCACGGTGATAAGAATTCAGCAGGCAACCGAATTTATAGCTCAGGACGTCAGTTCCAAGGGCAGTCCCTACCTCAGGATAGGGTTAACCTCGATATTCGAATCGGAGTCTTAGAATCTTAGACTGAACCAGAACATTTGCTAGCCCGCAAGTAGGTATTTTCCAGCTTAAAAATTACTCTTTTGATTAAGGTGGAAAGCATCAATAGCTTGGGAAGGCGTTCCCGACTAAAGGTAGGAGCCAAATAACACCGGAAATTTAGCAACAACACTTCAGGCATGAGGTCGTCGTGAGAAAAAAGAACGACAAGACGGAGAGCGATCCGTCACTAGATCTGGTTGCCAGCGATTTGAACTTAGCGCGACTGTTTGTTGCCGTCGCAAAGTCGGCTCGCGATCAAGGTGATTTGGATGGGAGCGAATTCGCCCGTTCCAAAGCCATGAAGTTCTATTGCGAAGCATTTCGGTTAATTCTTCAAATGCAGAAATCAAAAAGACAATCATTCTGGTTAGATCTACAGAGTTTGTCTACTCAGATCAGATGGCTCTCGATTCACACAGGTGGATCGCGCAATTCGTGCTCCGAAGCAAGCGAAGATGCGTTCACAGAAACTCTGTTAAAGCTTCTTAGGGAAGGAGGTTAACAAATACCGTCTGCAAATGAGTCAAAGGTCAAGGACGCGACGCCGAGCCGAAACGTTATCGGGATTTGTGGGCCGCAAAAAAGACAGAAACGACTTTCTTCATATACGGAACCAGTATATTGCTGCGCTTGAGATTTACCTGGCTGAGGCCGACAAACTGTGCCACATGCTGTCAGCATGCGATGGCCATGCGGTCAACGTAGCCGATCATGTGGCTCTCCTCGCGCAACGACACCGAGAGAATGACGCCCACGGCGAATACATTCGCGCACGTAAACGACTGCTGCGTAGTGCACGGCTC
>JAICIH010000197.1 GCA_025924475.1 Bryobacteraceae bacterium | reverse complement strand
TTGCCCTTGCCGGCGTGTTGACGATCGGCGCCGGTTTGTTGATGCGAAGTTTCGGACACTTACTCGACGCGGAAGCAGGTTTTAATCCTCAACACTTGCTGAGTCTGGAACTCTCGTTGCCTTCGGCCAGCTATCCGAATCCTGCCAAGCGCACTCAGTTTGTGCGGCAGGTGCTGGATGCAATCAGAGCGCAACCCGGAATTGTTTCGGCCGGCGTGACATCCCGCCTGCCGTTGAATTCCGGAAATAGCACGCGCGGGCTCACGATACGAGGCCGAGTACATTCCTCTTCCGATGACGTGAGTGTCGATTATAGTGTGGTCAGCCCGGACTATTTCCCAAGCCTGGGCACGCCGCTGTTGAAGGGCCGGGCCTTTACCGATCGAGACGATACTTCCTCTGCGGTACTGATCAATGAAGCCGCCGCGCGCCGTTTCTGGCCGGGACGGGATCCAATTGGCTCCGAGGTGCAGGCAGGCGCCTGCAGCCAAGGCGGGCAATGGTGCCAGGTTGTGGGAGTAGTGTCCAACATACGCCAACACAACCTGGCGCAGCCGGCGGCGCCGGCGTTGTATGTTCCTTACGCTCGCGATCCCTGGCCTTTTATGGCGTTTGTCGTTCACGTGCGGAATGAGCCGCTGCGCGCCGCTTCCGGTATCGAATCGGCCATTCACACCGTCAACAAGAGCCAGCCTGTATTTCATGTTCGCGCGATGCGAGAGGTCGTGTCCCAATCGTTGGCGACGCGCCGTTTTCGGATGATCTTGCTTGGGCTGTTTGGCGCCCTCGCATTGGCGTTGGCCTCGGTCGGAATTTACGGAGTGATGGCTTATGCCGTGGCGCAGCGGTCGAGCGAAATTGGGATCCGGATGGCCTTGGGCGCGCAGCGCAGCGAAATCCTCAAGCTCGTCCTCGGAGCCGGATTGCGGCTTGCAGTAGCGGGCGTACTGGCCGGGGCACTTCTGTCGATTGCCTTGAATCGGTTCTTAAGAAGCGCCTTATACGGTGTGACGACGTCCGATGGAATGACGTTTGCTGCAGCTTCGTGTTTGTTGATGATAGTGGCCATTCTGGCCAGCTATCTTCCGGCCCGGCGAGCGGTATCGATCGATCCGGTAGCCGCCTTGCGCGTCGAATGAGCTAGCGAGCGTTTTACAAAGCGTTTACAAGCCAAAGTCGCGGCACAAGTTCTAACTATCAGTGCGACTTTTGCAAACCGAAACTCATCGTAACGGCGCCTGGGGGAAAATGTGGCGCTCATGGCTGCTGATTATCGCAGCGCTGATCCAGCCCGGCGCGCTGGTGGGCGAGCAGGTGGCGGTGCGCCATATGGAGGGTACGCTCCATGGATTTCTCGTGTTGCGTTCCCTGGACGGCAATACGCTTGCCGCGGGTGACCTGATCCAGTCCGGCGACAGGGACCGGCTCGTCTCCAATCTTGTCTTTCACTTCAAAGATGGCTCGGTCGACGATGAAACGACAATCTTTTCTCAACGCCGTAACTTTCGCCTGCTAAGCGATCACCATGTGCAGAAGGGTCCGTCCTTTCCGCATCCTATAGATATCTCGATCGATGCTTCTAAAAACCGTGTAATAGTACATTCCACAGATGGCGGCAAAGATAAAGTCGAAACAGACCACCTGGACTTGCCACCTGATCTGGCCAACGGCCTGGTTCTCACACTCCTGAAAAATATCCGTCCTGATGCGGCGGAGACAAAGGTATCGTACCTGGCATTCACGCCAAAGCCGCGGCTCGTAACACTTCTGATTAAGCCGGAAGGAGAAGATAGGTTTTGGACTGCGGGCGCCCGTCACCGAGCTACACCTTATGACGTGAAAGTGGAGCTCGGCGGCTTAACCGGAGTACTGGCGCCCCTTGTAGGGAAGCAGCCGAAAGACATTCACGTTTGGATTCTCGGGGGTGACGCTCCGGCCTTTGTGCGAATGGAGGGTCAACTCTACCAAGGCGGCCCTCTGTGGAGAATCGAGCTGACAAATCCGGTTTGGCAGCAATCGCAGCATTCCGGTCATTAGGCCCCGAATCTATCGCCAGTCGTATAGCAGCTCGCTCGCT
Organism: Bryobacteraceae bacterium; assembly: GCA_025924475.1. Classification (GTDB taxonomy): domain Bacteria; phylum Acidobacteriota; class Terriglobia; order Bryobacterales; family Bryobacteraceae; genus Bog-105. The sequence continues at coordinate 9,358 of JAICIH010000197.1, read as the reverse complement.
TTCGGCAGATCCTCGGCCGGGACGAGCGCGACTTCCAGCTCCGGGTGGCAGGCGAAATATTCCCGGCGATTCTCTACATCCCGCGGAATTTGCGCTCCGATCGCGGGTGCATTTTCACCACACTTGCCACAGCGATACACGGTCGGCGTGCCTGCGATGAGGCCGCCGCATCCGCGATGTATCCAATGCGGTTTGAACACGACCACTTGCAAGACTAACAAAAACGGCGGCGGTCCACACCTGGGGAATTCATTTATGCCGCTGGCGCTTCTTTCTGGATTCTTCTATCTCGCTCAGACGGGATGCTGCGGCCTTGTGGAGCCGTTGAAATTCGTGCTGCAATTTATCGAGCTCGTCATCGGTCAGATCTTCCATTTGCACTAGCGACGTGCGAGCCGGTTGAACCGCTCGGATCAGCTCATCCAATTTCAGTTGAATGACTTTCGTATCGCGATTCTGCGTGTTTTGAATCAGGAAAACGACCAGAAAGGTGCTGAGTGAAGTCGCCGTATTAATGACGAGCTGCCAGGTATCGGAATAGCGAAACCGGGGTCCGGTCAGGCCCCAAATGATAAGGCTCGCGAGAGCCAGAAAAAACGCCCAGGGCGAGCCGACGGCCTGGGCAGATTGATGCGCGAACTTCCGGAAGGCTTCCTTCATGGAAACCGATTATCGCGCAAGTGGGGAGCCGGAGCCGACCGATAAGCGTACGGATTAGTCTGTTACCTATGCTCCGGGTTCTTCATCAGTCACAGAAGAATAGCCGAAGGAGACAGCAAATGAACGACCATGAATCTATTCACTCGGCCGGGCAATCGCAGGCGAAGCCGCGTACGCGCGCACGAGCTAAAGCAAAGATTACGGTGCGGAGTTCCGAAGCGGAGCCCTACGACCAGAGCACGAGCCCGGCATTAATGGAGATCCGTTTAAACGAAACTTTCACCGGAGATCCCGATGGCGAATCAGCGGTCCGGGCTTTACAGGTCCTACGCGACGATCGTTCCGCCAGCCTCGTGAGCGTGCAACGATTCCGCGGAAAACTGGGCCGGCGCCAAGGCACGTTCGTACTTCAAGGTCAGGAAATCGTCGAGAACGGCAAGATCAAGGCGACATGGTTTGTCGTTCCCGGATCGGGCACAGGTGATCTTTCCGGGCTGCGCGGCGAGGGCGGCTTTGAGGGCGATTTTGGAAAAGGCTCCGACGGAACGCTGGATTATTGGTTCGATTAACGTAGCTCAGCAGGCGTGGGCAGCCATGTCACATTCGGAAGCGTCACCTCGTCTTCCCCTTAGAGACAGGAGAAGACACATGATTAAATGGACGCTTCAGAAAGCAATTGACAAGTTCGAGCGGGACTGGAAATACGACGCCAGCTATATGCGCAACATTATCGATGCGAGTCCGCGCGCGGCATGGCTCTTTTCCCGCGCCGCTGCTCTCGGAAAGTTTCGGCGTGACCTTCCTCTCGAGGTGTGGTACGCCGCTGGCGTTACCGCCGTGCGCCACGAGGATTGCGGACCGTGTACACAGTTAGGTGTCGCGATGGCGGAGCGCGACGGCGTCAATCCCGCGGTTCTCCGCGCCGTGCTCGCCGACAATCCCGACGCTATGCCGCCGGACGTTGCATTGGTGTGGAAGTTCACGCGCGCCACGCTCGCGCACGATGCTGCTGCCGACGAGTATCGTGAGGCCATTGTGAAGCGCTGGGGACGGCGCGCCCTGGTCAGTTTGGCTTTTACAATCACCGCGTCGCGAATCTATCCAACAGTCAAGTACGCTCTTGGCCACGGTAAAGCCTGCATGCGGGTGGTCGTCGGCGGCACGCCGGTGATGTTCGATCACGGCCGAACGCCGGCGTCGATGGATGTGGCGGTGCACAGGGCGTGAGTTCCACGAGCACGGTATAGAAGACGCGTCGAGGAGGCCGATTACCAATCGGCCGCGGCTTGCCAAGCCGCCCCACATGATATAGGTGCAAACTTCTGTTGGTTTCCCAAATGGAATTGCGCTATGCTCTTTCTGTGGGAAACCAACAGGCCGACTTGGCGCTAGGGGCGGCAAAAGTGGAGGATTTCCAATGAGAGCTTTGCGGAAGTTCTTCCGGCGCATAGTCGCCTTGACAAAGCGGCGGCAAAACGAAAATCGCTTGCAGGAGGAGATTGAAGCACACCTCGCTCTCCAAATTGCGGATAACATTCGCTCAGGCTTATCACCGGCTGAGGCGCGCCGTCAGGCGGTGCTCAAGTTTGGAGCGGTCGAGGCGATGAAAGAGAGCTACCGGGATCAGCGAGGGATTCCGTTTTTGGAGACGCTGATACAAGATGTGCGCTACGCACTGCGACGATTGAGGAACGCGCCGGCATTCACCGCCACAACGATCCTGATATTGGCGCTCGGGATTGGTGCAACCACTTCCATTTTCACCTTGGTTTATGCCGTGTTATTGAAATCGTTGGCAGTGGCGAATCCCGGTGAGCTGTACAAGCTAGGCAAAGAATCGCTTTGCTGTTACGCGGGCGGGTACAGCCAGGTGAACGACTTTTCGCTCGTGTCCTACGAGTTGTACAAGCATTTTCGCGACAACACAAAAGGCTTCACAGAATTAGCGGCCTTCTCGTCGGACAATCCGCTGTTTGGCGTTCGCCGCGCGGGCCACGCCGAACCGGCCGAAAGTTTTCCAGGCGAGTTTGTCTCGGGTAATTATTTCGCCATGTTCGGCGTAGGAGCGTACGCAGGACGAACGCTTACCGCGCGCGACGACCGAGCGAACGCCCCTGCTGTGGCAGTGATGAGCTATCGCTTGTGGCAGCAAAGGTATGGATCCGACCCGTCCATCATTGGCAGCATTTTCGATCTGAATGATAAGCCAGTTACAGTCGTGGGAATCGCGCCGCCAGGTTTCTTTGGCGACACGCTGCGTAATAATCCGCCCGATTTCTTTTTGCCGTTCAATCGGGATCCCGATCTGTATAAACCCGACCTGCGCTGGCTGGAGTTGATCGGCCGCATCCGGCCCGGCGCGAATCCGCGGGCGATTGAGGCCGAAATGCTTGTCGAGCTAAAGCAATGGCTGCGCTCGCACTGGGCGGATATGAGTGCGAACGAGCGAGCAAACTTTCCAAAGCAAACTCTGTTCCTGACGCCGGGGGGCGCTGGCATCAGCAGTATGCGCGAGGAATATGAACGATGGTTGCAGATCTTAACTATGGCTTCGGCATTCGTGCTGCTTATCGTCTGCGCCAACATTGCGAATCTTATGCTGGTTCGCGGCATCGAGCGAAAGCAGCAAACATCGTTAAGTATTGCTTTGGGGGCGCAAGCGGCGCGGCTTATGAGGGAGGCGTTAACGGAAAGCATTTTGCTTTCGCTTCTGGGCGGAGTGGCGGGACTGGCTCTCGCGTTTACCGGTACGAGTCTGATTTTGCATTTTGCATTTCCTAAAATGAACGGCTTGGCCGGGGTACCTATAGATGCAGCTCCATCCTTGCCGGTCCTGCTCTTCGCCTTCGCCGTTTCGCTCGTTACCGGAATTGTTTTTGGCATCGCTCCAGCATGGATGGCCACACGCGTCGATCCGATGGAAGCGCTTCGCGGGGCCAGCCGCTCCACCGTGCGCACCGGCTCGCCTCTGCGGAAGACGCTTGTGGTCTTCCAGGCCGCACTGTCCTTGGTTTTGCTTTGCACGGCGGGATTGCTCACAGCCGCGCTGCACAAATTAGAGAATCAGGATTTTGGATTCGATCCGAACCGCCGCATCATAGTGAACATTCAGCCACAGCTTGCCGGCTACAGTATGGAGCAACTCTCGCCGCTCTACCGTCGCATCCAGAACGCATTGTCGAGCACTCCGGGAGTGGACTCTGTCGCTTTTTGTACCTATTCACCGCAAAGCTGGAACAATTGGGGTACCAGCGTCTTTGTAGATGGACATCCGCCTCCCGGACCCAATGACGACGTTTCTTCTTCTTGGGATAGAGCTACGGCGGGATATTTTGATGTCATCGGAACTCCGATTCTTAGAGGACGCGGTATCACCGAGCAAGATACAGTGAACTCGCGGCATGTTGCCGTCATTAATGAGGCTTTTGTGCGGAAATTTTTCAAAAACGACGATCCACTTGGAAAGCACTTCGGCCGAGATGGCATGGGATCGGTACGCCAATACGAAATTGTGGGCATTGCCAAAGACGCCCGTTATCTGCACGACTTTAGCGAGCCAATTCGTCCGTTCTTTTTTCTGCCGGCATCGCAGCATGACTTTACATTGAAAGATCCTTCCAAAGAGGCTTCTCCCAGCTCGCATTATTTGCACGACATCGTTATTGTGACGAAACCGGGCGCCAACCTGTCCGAAGCGCGATTGCGCCGGGCCGTCGCCTCCATAGATCCCAATCTACCCATCGTTCGGATTCACACTTTGAAAGAACAGGTATCACTGCAGCTCACGCAGCAGCGGCTGATTGCGCGGCTCACCTCGTTCTTCGGACTTCTTTCGCTCGTCTTAGCTTCGATCGGGCTCTATGGCGTTACCGCTTACAACGCCGAACGGCGCACGAGCGAAATCGGGGTGCGTATGGCGGTCGGCGCGGCCCGTGGCGACGTGATTGCGCTAGTAATAAAAGGCGCATTCGGCCTGATTCTCATCGGATTGCTAGTTGGGATGCCGCTGGCATTCGCGGCTGGGAAGGTGCTGGGCACGCAGCTTTACGGGATGAATCCCTATAATCCCGTGGTAATGCTCGTTGCTGTCACGTCACTCGGCTTATCCGCATTCATCGCTTCGTTGATTCCAGCGTTCAGGGCGAGCTTGATTTCGCCTCTGGACGCACTGCGTGCGGAGTGAGGCCGAGGATTGCAATGAGACCGTCGCAAGGAGAGATGCGCGGGCCTCTTTGCAAGAATGTAAAAAACATTTGACATGTCTTGGCAAGTGAGGCTATGTTAAGGATGTCAAATATTTTTAACACGGAGCGATTTGCATGGCGACAGGCCTTTCCTATCGAGAGAAGACTCTTTACGCCTCACTGGTAGCGGAGATCGTTGTATATGGGCCTTACTTCTTCCTGCACCAACAGAACTCCGTGAACAAGATCGCGGGCATGATTGCCGCCATTATTGTGCTGCAAATAGTCCTGCAGTCGGTGATTGCCGCACTGGCGCGAAACCGCGTAACCGATGAGCGCGATCGCTTGATCGAGCTACGAGGGTACCGTGCCGGCTATTTAATGCTGGCCTCACTCATGGTGATCGGGTTTGGCATGTTGTGGTTTCACGCGAACGCCGGCCATTTTCGATTGGACAGTAGGATGGCAGGACTTCACTTCTTGAGCGTCTTCTTCGGGATGTTGGTCGTTGCGGACATCACGAAAACCGCCACCCAGATTGTGGCTTACCGGAAGACGCTCTGATGCCCGCAATACGCAATCAGATTCGAGAACTCCGGGCCCTCCGCGAGATGACGCAGCAGCAACTGGCGGATCAAGTAGGCGTCACACGGCAAACGGTTATAGCCATCGAACAAGACAAGTATTCGCCTTCGCTTGAGACTGCGTTCAAAGTCGCAATCGCGCTTGGAGTGCCGCTTGAGCAGTGCTTCCAATATGACTCTCGCGGCCGGCGCTAACCAAGCTGCGCGCTCTTCACCACTTAATGTTTTACCGGCTCGAATCCATCGCAGCCGCTGACTGCGGTAACTTTCAGATGAAGGCTCGAATGCCGGGGATGGCCGCAGTCGTCGATGAAATCCTCCTTCGCTTCCTTGGTGGATCGAATCTGCGTAAGAATTCCGTTGGGCGTGTGATCTTCTCCAAAATGGGTACACAGACCACATTGGCCTTCATGCACTTGTAGCATTATTCGAAATACCTCCTGCCTCTAGATTGCGGCGGGGCAATAGTTGTGTCAACCGAAAATTCCGCTTCCAAACGCGGTGATAATTAAGCTTTTTCTTGCATACGGCGTGCCATCGAGGCGGCAAACTGCCGGGGCGCAAAACGGGTAAGGAATGCCATAAGACCGTTGAGCCCGCCTGCGACCACCAGCGATTGGCCCGCCTGGAGCGCGTCCCAACCTATTTGCGCTACTGCGAGAGGCGTCATCGTGTTTCCGCTCTTGAACAACTTTGTGCCGGAGGCGCCGGAGCGTTTATCAAACTCCGTCGCGGTGGGACCCGGGCACAAGCACGTAACTTTTACACCATATCCGCGGACTTCGTTGTGAATCGCTTCGGAGAAGGACACCACATAGGCCTTTGTCGCGTAGTAGACGGACATCAGCGGTCCGGGCTGAAACGCCGCGGTAGAGGCGACGTTGAGGATGTAGCCGCGCCGGCGGGCGATGAAGCCGGGAAGAAATAGCCGGGTCAGGTGCGTGAGGGCGCCCATGTTGAGCTGCAGCATCTGCATTTGCTCGTCCTCGTCGAGCTCCCAAAATTTACCTACCAAACCGAAGCCGGCATTATTAATCAAGACTTCGAGTGCGACATTCAGGTTCGATGCTTGCTCATACAGTTGCCGCGGCGAGCGAGCATCGGCTAGGTCCATGGGAATAATGAACGCCCGGCGGCTCGTACGTTGCCGCACGTCGGAGGCAAGCTCTTCGAGGCGTGGCTCGGAACGCGCCGTCAATACAACGTCGTAGCCTGCGTGCGCGCACAGGTAAGCAAATTCTCGGCCAATACCTGTAGAGGCGCCGGTAATCAGAGCTGCTGGCATGCTTTCATTGTCAGGCTTGCGCCCTACCACGAAAGAGCCGCGAGCCTAGCGACCAAAGCGACACGAGCGCCCAGACACCCTCCAGTAAGAGAAAACCCCACTGGAAGGTCAACCCCGCCAGCACGGCGAGAATAGCCGAGCCGATCAGGTTTAGCAATAGATAGGTATAGGATCGCTGTTCCAACACTCCGAATTGCGCAAGGGCAAAGCCGGCGAGCACCAGAAGGGCGCCGGTTACTTGCAAGATTTGTTCCATCACTTTAGCGGAGGCAGGCGCTCTGGCAGTACCAGCAAGCGAATCGATCGTGCCATGCCGGGAGTACGCTCAATGAATCCGTTTAGCTCCAGAGTCTTGATCATGTCGTGAACTGCAGTCGGTGAAACCCGGAAGAATTCTTGCATCTCAGCCTCCGAGGGCGCCTGCCGGTGGATCTTCGAGTAGTGATGGATATATGCAAGATATTGGCCCTGCTTCGCCATGAAGGAAGGTCGCGTTAACGGATTCAGCGGCGGCGCCTTTTCAATCTCCACGTCAAACGCATTTTCGCCGAAGCTCTCATGAATCCGCACTCGTAGGGTCGACCGCTGTCCATTGAGGACCGTTCGGACGGGTTTCTTCGCGGCGGCATACAAATTGCCGCGCAGTTCCCTGGCATCATCGCTCCCGCTTTTATACTTCGCAATCGAGACGCTGGTCGGCCCGTGACGGGCGTAGACCCACTCGTAGCCTTCGTCGTACTCGACTTCGATCGATTCCGCGCCGAGCGCCAGCACGTGCCCACAGAGTCCTTCGAGAAGTGTCTTCGGTTTTCCCAAGAAGCTGATCCCCACACTAGAACGGCAAATCGTCGCCGGTAAAATCCTGCTCGGTCCCGCCGTCGTATTGCGGCTGGGTCCACTTGATCTGCCTCTGGTTGCCTTCGATGCGCGGCGGCCGCGCCAGAAAACCTGTGGGGCGCTCAAAGAGAATCACTTTTGGCGCGGCGGCGAAGAACGAGGATTTGAAGTGATAATTGTCCAGCTGCTGTAAAAAGGGTTGCGCGCCGCAGCCAGGGACCAGGCATTGGAGCTTTTGAGGCTTTGGACATTTCCCAAAGATGCACAATCGTCCCCGATATTGCCCAGTAGAGGAATCGAACAGATGTACATCCACCTGGTGATGGGCAACGCCGCCATAAGGCGTGTTCTGCACGAGCGCAAGCCCGCGAGCCATAGCGTTCTTGAGGTCCCTGAGCCGGCTAAGATCGTTCATCCAGATCGCGAGATCCAGATCGGCGCACTCGTGGAGAATCGCGATGTGATGGCGGCGAAACGCGCGGAAGCGCGGCACTTCCGTTTCCAGCGGCTGGGCTACGGCCCCGAATGCCGCGACCTTTTCAACTTCAGCGATTTCGCTCACTGCCACTGAGATCGCCTGAGCGGCCCAGCGAAACAGCCGCTGGCGGCGTAGCATCAGGCCTTCTTGCTCGTCAATATCGTTCTCCGAGGGTGGCTCAAAATCGACTTCGTCGAACGCCACATCGACGTCGAGATCGAGGGGCGGCAGGTCGGCGATTTGCGGGTGATCCGGCCATGGATCGTCTGCATTACGCCGCTCCCCGCCATTTTGTGGAACCAGCGTCAGCGCCGGCTGAGCCTTGGGCTCGGCGGTGTTGAGCGGCTTGCCGGATCCCGTCTTCTTCTCGTACAGCGAGCGGACCCATTCGTTGACCGCCGCCTTCCATGGCTGCGACGGCGAAGGGATGTTCTTGATGAGAGACTTCGGTTGGAAACCGAGCGCTTTCGCCATCCTCACTTCTTCGTCGTTGAGACGGCAGCGGCGCTTGGCTTCCCGCCAGGCATCTTCCTTCTGGCGATTCATACTGCTAGCTTAAAACGGTTTACGCAGATTTTGCCGTGTTCAGATTCGTATAGCAGTCAACCACGTTTTAGAACGGAATGTCGTCGTCTTGTATCTGCATGGAAGGGCCGAGATCGTCCTCCGGAGCGCCCGCGGTTTTGGGGCGATTGTAATTTCCCGATCGCGCGGCACCCGCTTCCCCGCCGCCACCTTCTCCGCGCCCGCCGAGGAGGATAATCTCATCGGCGACCACTTCGGTCGTATACACTTTTTTGCCATCTTTATCGTCGTAGCTGCGTGTCTGCAGACGTCCTTCGATGTATACCTGCTTGCCCTTGGTCAGGTAGTTGGCCAGGTTCTCCTGACGCCAGACGACCACATTCGTCCAGTTTGTCTCCTCTTTCCACTCATTACTCTGCTGATCTTTCCAGCTTCGAGTGGTGGCTACCGAAAACCGGGAAAAGGCAGCTCCCGAGGGAGTGAATTTCGTTTCGGCGTCGCGGCCCAGATTTCCAACCAAAATGACCTTGTTAACGCTGCGGGATGGCATAATCTCTCGCACTGTATCACAGGATTTTTCGGTTTATGGATTCGTGGTCGAGAATTTGTTCCTCAGATTCAGACGAGTACAAGCGAGATAGCTTTCAGCGGTCAGCGCTCGCTGTCAGCTTCAAACCTATGAAAGATTTCGGGAACTGAAGGTATGGCAGAAGGCCCATCAACTCACTCTAGCTGTATATCGGATCACAGCAGATTTTCCGCGCCACGAATTGTATGGACTGACCTCACAGCTTCGCCGAGCGTC
>JAICIH010000196.1 GCA_025924475.1 Bryobacteraceae bacterium | reverse complement strand
TCTGGAGCTGCTAGCGCGCGAACATCCGGGCAAGAATAAACCTGCCGACGTTCGCATGGAGGCCGAAATAGCGGAACGCGTGCTAGGCGGCGGCATTGCGGAAATGGATCAACTGGGGAGCGTGGCTCCTTACAATTGCCCAGTTGCGGTGGCGTGTGTGGGAGAGTAGCCACGATGTGCAGCGGTACCGCTGCTATACCGGTCATTCGTTCACTTCCTCGGCGCTGCTTCTAAGCCAGTGGGAGCGGATTGAAGAAACCCTCTGGACGGCCCTCGGCCGAACAGCGATCCCGCGAGCCGGGCAATTCTTATTGACAAAGAAGCCTTCCGTTCTTTAACATGGCATAGGATTTCTATGCCTTTAATATCTATGCCTAAAGGCGCGCTGGCCATGCTGATTCTTCGCGTGCTGCAGGGCGGCCGGTATCACGGCTATGCCATCGCTCAGCGGATCCGTCATTTATCGGGCGATGTTTTGGACGCCGAAGAAGGCTCCCTCTATCCCGCGTTGCAACGCATCCTCATCGAAGGATGGGCAACGGCCGAATGGGGCGTATCGGAGACCGGACGGCGCGTCCGCTTCTATAAGCTGACTTCGGATGGCGCGAAGCAACTCAAACGAGAGCGGAATGAATATGAGCAGGCGACCGCCGCCATACAAGCCATTCTGCGGTTGGCATAATGCGTAACGCGCGAAAATTCTGGCGGCGCCTGCGCTACCTCATCGAGAGGCGGCAGCTCGAACGCGAACTGGCCGAGGAGATGGATGCTCACCGCGAAATGATGCCGGCCGACCGGCGCCTGCAATTTGGAAACACGACGAGGTTGCGGGAAGAGTCGCGTGAAATGTGGTCGTGGATCTGGCTGGAACAGCTGTGGCAGGATCTGGGCTATGGCGCCCGCACCTTGCGACGCGCCCCTGGATTTACCGCCGGCGCGGTTGCGATATTAGCGCTCGGCATTGGCGTCAATCTGGCGGAATTTCAGATATTCGACGCCTTGCTTTTTCACCGGTTCGCCGTTGCGGAGGCAGATTCTATTCTCCAACTTTCGCGTGTTTCGCGGCAACGCTCCAATCGCGGCTTCCCTTCGGGAGCGATTGCATTCTATCGGAACCACAGCAACTCGTTCGCCTGGTTGGTTTCCGAAGATACGACTCTAGGACCGATTGTTGAAGGCGAAACGGGCTTGCGATCGAGCCTGGTCTCCGAGAACTACTTTCGCAGCCTGGGAGTCGTTCCGGCGTGGGGACGTCTGCTCGATGCGCGCGATGGACAACCGGGCGCACCGCTGGTTGCCGTATTGGGCTACGAATATTGGCAATCGCATTGGGGATCCGATCCGCACGCGGTTGGCCGCTTCCTTCACATCAACAACCAGTCATTCGAAATCGTCGGCGTACTGCCTTACACCTTCGACGGCCTGTCATCCCGGCGCATAGCCGTCTGGCTTCCGGCCGGGGTCCGCCCGCTGCTCCTCCAGGGAAGTCCTCCCATCCCGCACGATTTTTCGCGCGCCACCAATACGCTTTTCGGCAAGTTGAAGACGGGTATCTCGCGAGCGGCCGGCGAGGCGGAACTCACTTCACTCACTCGCGCATTGATCCGCAGCCAGCCTCATTCTTTCCAGGATGGCGAACGCATTCAGAGTGAAGCGGTGCAAAGGGCGATGATTTACCGTGTAGCGCGAAGCCCCGCAATGGCCATTTTCATTGCGATGATTCTTCTGATTCTGCTTTCCGCCTGCGCCAATCTGGGCAATATGCTGCTGGCGCGGGGACTGGTGCGCCAGCGGGAGATCGATATTCGTGTGGCCGTAGGAGCCGGCCGGGGACGCATGCTGCGGCAATTGATGACCGAGAATCTGCTACTGGCGACTCTCGGGACAGCTGCCGGTCTGGCGTTCGGGGCAGCGTCGGCGCATCTGCTTCTGCGCGAACTGAACGCTCCGCTGAGCATTCATCTCACGATGAGCTGGCCGATTTTTGCAGCCGGCGCCGCGCTGATTTGCATCTCCACGCTGGCATTTGGCCTTCCAGCGGCATGGCAGACGATTCGCGCCAGTCATCGCAAGGTGAGCCTGCGGCAAAATCTGGTCGGCGTGCAGGTGGCGGTGAGCTGCCTTCTGCTGATCTCTTCGAGCGTGCTGGCGCATAAAGGAATTATCAGCGCCGCGGTGAATGTCGCATTCGACTATCGCAACATGATCGTGATCGATCCCCAACTCTACACACGGAATCTTCCGGCTCCCATCGTGAAGGAAAAGCTGGAAGCACTTACGGCACGCCTGAAGGCGTTGCCGGGCGTGCAAGGCGTCACGGCGGCTGTAGCGCCGCCGTTCGGCGGGCGCGTCCTGCTCGAGAGTCTGCCCGGTCTGCCACGCATTTACCGTGATGCGGTCGCGCCTTCGTATTTCAGCGTGATGCAGTTGCCTATCGTACGCGGCCGGACTTTTTACGAAGGAGAGCGGGACGCCGTGATCGTCAGCGAATCCGCGGCACGCGCCATATGGCCGGATGGAGACGCCGTAGGCAAGATCTGGGATTTCGCGGGCGCCGCGCGTACGGTGACCGGCATTGCTAAAGACAGCGGAGCCAATCTAATCGGCGACCCCGATTCGATCGAAGCCTACACGCCAATCGAGGGATCCAATCTAGCAGGCAGCGCACTGATCATCCATTCACGAACAGACCCCGGGCTGTTCGCACGGATGCTGCCAGCAACGCTGCAAGAAGCCGTATCCGTTTCCTTCATGCGCGCCTTTCGCGACAATTTCATCGAGGGACAAAATAAACTCATCACACTGATAGCCTCTGTGGGAGCCTTGGCAACCGTGCTGGCCGCGGCGGGCATGTTCGCGCTGGTCGGATTCGCGGTGGCGCAGCGAAAGCGGGAACTCGGGATTCGCATCGCGATCGGCGCCAAGCGCCATCACATTCTGGAGACCCTCCTGCTACAAAACGTCACGCCAACCATCGCCGGCGCCATCGCGGGAGTGATTTTGGCAGCCATTTTTTCGCGTATACTGCGCAGCTTCATCCTTCTTCCAAACGGCGGCGCAGTGGATGTCATAGGTTTCGCCGGCGGGCTCGCTTTCTTCGCCTTAGTGGCGGCGTTGGCGACGTTATCGCCCGCCTTGCGCGCATTGCGGATCGATCCGTCCGAAACGCTGCGCGAGGAATAGCAATTCGATTCTCAAAGAGCGGCGATCGAAACCGTCTGCGCCGGTTGATTCGCCACCAGCAGTGAGGCGCTGCCGGCTGGGATATTGCGCGCGAAAAAGGCGAAATGGCCAGCCTGATCGGACATCGTGGAATACGTCTTTCCCTGAATAGTGAGCTTTATTCGCTGGTTCGGCAGCGGTTTGCCGTTCGAATCTTTTGCCATTCCCTGGACTCGCGGGCTGCTCGCAACCGGCTCCTGACGAAAGGCGTAAGTTCCGAAAATGCGATCGCGCCAGACTTCGACAACAAATCGGTCGTTCGTTCCGGAATGCAGTTCCCAATTGATCGATTGCGTTTCCGAATGAGTGGTTCCAGCAGCCTGGGTCATTGACACGGTTGTCTTGAGTCCGCTAGCGGTCGCGCCGAATAGCTTCGCAAGCCATCCCGGCTGAAAGTCCTGGGTATGAGTCGTGTAGTCGACCTTGCACCTCGGTATCAATATCCTCAAACCGATCGGACGGCAACGGAACCATTCCTCCACCGTTCACAAACGGATCCATGGCCAACAATTGCTGGACTACGTCGGGAGGCAAGCCAGTGGCGTTGCTGTCGGAAGCATGTGCTTTCAGAAAAGATGCCGGGAATGAGCTATAGATGCCGCCTAGCAGAGCAATTCTTAACCGGCCGTCCGCAACGAGCCAGGCGAATTTCGCATCGCGCAGATAATGAATGCTGTCTCCGGCACCGGGTCCGCCGTTCTTGGTTTCGGCCATGATGGTTTGCGAGTTGGTCTGTGTGACGGTAATCGAGCTTCCATCTACGCTTACTGTGCCGGTCGTATCCGAGCCGCTGATAGTTCCAATCCCGGATGCAATCGTACCGAGCACTTTGCCCGTTGTCTTCAGATCGGCGTTTGGAGCGAGCGCAAGCACATCGGATAAAACCTTCAGGGCGTCTTGCATGCCTTTAAGGCTGTCAAGGAGCGGAGGAAGCGCAGGATGCGATGTGCTCGAGTCGCTCGAGAACTGAAATGACGATGTTGTGCCGACGCTCTGCGCTATCGCATAGGTTGCTTTGCTCTGGCTCGCGGCATCAGCGGGCGGCGCATAGACGATAGAGAGCGGCAGGGCCGGTATGGTGAATGCACCTGCGCCGACGAGTCTATCGGTCGAGCGTTGAATCCTGATTTGGTCGGTGTGCGACTTGCCTCCGAAACTGGCTGTCCAGGAGACGATCGTAAGATCCTAAATATTTACTGTCGTGGAAGATTGACCGGCAGGGACCGTCACTGACTTTCCCGCGACATGCAAAGTCCAACTCGCGCGGCCATGGTTCGCAATGCTGAATTTGAGCAACACTGGGGTCAAACCGACCTTTGGAGCCGGGGTGGAGGTGGTGGTTTGCCGCCAGTTGCGATCGATGGTAATGGAGAGCCAGGCTGCCCCGACAAAATGCGGCTTGGGATTGACCGGCTTTTGGTTAGGCCCATGCTGGAGCAGCTCGGGATCGGTTTCGGTCGTAGTGATAAGACCGCTAAACGCGCCCGTGGCGGCATCGAATGTTCCGACGTCGATTGTGACGTAGTCAACTGGCGGCGTAAATATGGGTTCCAGGGACTTATCTGGTTGTAAACATCCAAATAGCTCATGGTTGTGCTCCTCACCTGGTACGGCGAGATTGGCGAGCCATTTTGGCAAAGAAATTCGCATATAAAGGTGAGGAGATACCCGTGTACGACTTAAAAAATGTGGCGAAAATCAAGGCATTGGATGACAATGCGCCTGAGGCAATGAAAACGTTTTGGGCATTTGATAAAGCGGCCATGACCGCCGGCGCGATTTCGCGTAAGAACAAAGAGTTGATGGCCGTGGCCGTAGCATTGACGACACAATGCCCTTACTGCATCGATATCCACGCGAAGCGAGCGCGCGAAGCGGGTGCGACGGAACAGGAAATGGCCGAAACCGTTACCGTTGCAGCGGCGCTTCGAGCCGGCGGCGCCATCACGCATGGGACGCACGCGATGGGCGTCACTGTGGATGTTGCCCGCCCTGCTAACGGCGTCCCTGCCCGCTAACGGGCGAGAAAGCTTCAGCTCGAAAGAGCGTTCAACCTCCAGCGGCAAACTTGCTTACCGCCCCTGCTTTCCTTAAAACGGTTTTTGAGCGAAAATGTTTTAGGAAAAGCTTGTGGAAATATCGTGGGGAACTTCCCGCAAGAGCGTTCTTGCAGGGCGTCGGCAACTTTCCTAAGCTTTGTCCGATCTTCGTCTTGCTCGAAGAGAAACCGGATTAGTTAACTGAACGTTATGTCCGTTCGCGACATCAGCTTCGACCGCCCGCTTCCGGATAATCTGGACGCGGAGCGTCTCGTGCTGGGCGCCATCATGAGCAATGAATCGGCGTTCCTGCAGGCGGGTGGAACGCTCACCGCCGACGATTTCAGCATCGAGAAGCACAAGCGGATTTTCCTGCGCATGGGCGAGATCCATGAGCGCGGGGAGAAGATCGACCGCATCACGCTCGCCAACGAGCTGATGAAGCACGGGCAACTGCAATCGGTAGACGGCCTCAGCTATCTGGTTTCGCTCGATGACGGTTTGCCGCAGGTCCATAACCTTGAGAGCTACGTAGCGATTATCAAAGAAAAGGCGCTGCTGCGCCGGATCATCGCCGTCTCGCAGGACACCATCAACCGCTGTCTCAATCTGGAAGAAGACCCCAAGCAGATTCTGGGCGCCACCGAAGACGCCTTCATGAAACTAGGCGATCTGGGAGCCAAGAATCCGCTGGCGAGTCCCGCCCAGATCGTGGAAGAGTACGACGGCGGCATTAACGCCTTTCTTGATGTCAATAAGCGGATAAAAGGCATCAGCACCGGTTTCACGCGCTTCGACGAGATGACCGGCGGCTTACGGGAAGGCGAATTGTTCATCCTCGCGGCGCGGCCCGCCATGGGAAAAACGGCGCTCGCTCTGAACATTGCGCATCACGTCGCCACGAACAAGACCAATCCGAAAGCAGTAGCGGTATTTTCGCTCGAAATGTCCAAGGAGTCGCTGCTAACGCGATTGATCTGCTCCGCCGGGCGAGTGGATCAGCAGAAATTTCGAGCCGGCTATCTGAACTCCGACGAGAGACGTACGCTGCAGGAGGCGCTCTATCATCTAGTGGAATCGCCGCTCTACATTGACGACAGCGCGGGTACAAACCTGATGGAAGTGCATTCAAAACTGCGCAAGCTGCAGGCCGAGCACGACCTGGGACTGGTGGTGATCGACTATCTGCAGTTGATGCAGGGGCGCGGGCGGTTTGAGAACCGCGTCCAGGAGATCAGCTCGCTTTCGCGCGGGATGAAGCTGATGTCAAAAGACCTGCGCGTCCCGTTTTTGGTGTTATCGCAGTTGAGCCGCGCGCCGGAAACGCGCACCGGCGATCACCGGCCGATGCTGAGTGACTTGCGTGAGTCGGGATCCATCGAGCAGGATGCCGATATGGTCGCTTTTATTTTCCGCGAGGAAGTGTACCGGCCCGACAAGGAAAGCCTGAAAGGCACAGCCGAGCTGATTCTCGCCAAACAGCGCAATGGCCCCACCGGCACGGTAAAATTGGCGTTCCTGAATCGCTATACGTTGTTCGCTAACGCGGAGCTGAACCGGCAGGACGATGATATTCCGATTGAGTAACGCACATGAATCAGGATCAGTGGAAAGCAGTGGACAACTATCTCGCCCGGTTGCTCGTGCCGCCCGACGCCGTGTTAGATGCTGCATTGGAGGCCAGCACGGCAGCCGGACTGCCGCCCATCAATGTTTCGCCCACCCACGGAAAGCTGCTGCACTTGCTTGCCAAGATGCAGGGAGCGCGCCGGATTCTGGAGATTGGGACGCTTGGCGGATACAGCACGATCTGGCTGGCCCGGGCGCTGCCTCCGGATGGCCGGCTGATCACACTCGAAGCAGATCCCAAACACGCCGATGTCGCGCGGGCGAATATTGCGCGCGCCGGGCTGGAGGGAATTGTCGAACTCCGGCTGGGGAAGGCGCTCGACACCTTACCGCAAATCGCCGCCGGAAAAAATGGCCCGTTCGATTTGATCTTCATCGATGCCGACAAGCAGAACATCCCGCGCTACTTCGATTGGGCGATCCAGCTTTCGCGTCCTGGCGCGCTGATTGTGGTCGATAACGTGGTCCGCGGCGGCGCCGTGGTCGACGCCGCAACAGAAGACACCAGCGTGCAAGGCGTCCGGCAATTTCTCGAGATCGTGTCGCGCGAGCCCCGCGTAAGCGCCACAGCGATCCAGACGGTCGGCTTGAAAGGCTATGACGGCTTCGCTCTGGCTCTAGTGAAATAACTTTTTAGTTAGCAGCGAAACGAAAACGGTTTCTAAATCAGAAGAAACTAGCCACCTTGCTCGTTTCTAACCGTTTCCTTGCAATCTGGCGCTTGAAATGCTCGGAATCTCGCTTATAATAACCGGAACTATCTATGGAAGTTTCTAACTAATGACCGCCGGACTGCAAAATCTAAAACACGTCGTCGTGCTGATGATGGAGAATCGCTCGTTCGACCACATGCTCGGATCGCTCCGCGCCGAAAATCCGCGGATCAACGGCCTTACCGGGAAGGAGGCCAATCTTGACACTACGAATGAACCGGCGCCGGTGAAGCCGCAGGCGCAGTTCCAATCGCAGCTTGACCCCGATCCGAACCATCATTTCCCCGCCGTCCATCAACAAATTTTCGACGGAGGGTCCATCGATAAACCCACCATGGGCGGTTTCGTGAAAAGCTATTATGCCGAGCGCAAAGACGTGGAGCATTCACGCAAGATCATGTATTACTTCCCGAAAAAGAAGCTTCCCGTCATCACCGGTCTCGCTACAAATTTCGCGGTGTTCAACGGCTGGTTTTCTTCAATTCCGGGCCCAACGCTCTGTAATCGCGCCTTCGCCCACTACGGGACGTCCTTCGGGCAAGTAAGCATGAACATTTTCTATTACCACAAGGAACCGTTGAGCATTTACGAGCGGCTGGTAAACGCGGGCCATTCGGCAAAACTCTATTACTTCGACCAGGCAAGTTCCACCATGGAAGTAGTCAACCTGCTGCAGAATCAGCCCCAGTTATTCGGAACCTATGACCAATTTCTGGATGATTGTAAGTTAGGCAAGCTGCCCCAATACAGCTTCGTAGAACCGAACTACACAGACCATGAATGGGATGGCGGAGCAAGAATTGCATCCGATCAGCATCCGGACCACGATGTGCAGCAGGGAGAAGTCTTCATCGCAACGGTCTATAACGCCATCCGGCAAAATCCGGATCTATGGAAAAGCACCGCGCTGCTGATCGCTTATGACGAGCACGGCGGCATTTACGACCATGTGCCTCCGCCCGGCTGCCCGAAGGACGGCTTTACAGCTCCTCCGGACCAGACCGGCGTGCCCGGGCTCACGTTCGAGTTCGACCGCCTGGGCGTACGCGTGCCGGCCGTTTTAGTCTCTCCGTGGATACCCAAGGGAACTGTAGTGCCCGGCCCCGGCGAACCGAACGGACGAGTTTTCGAGCACGCTTCGATTCCTGCTACCATTACGAAATTCTTTCTCGGCGACTACCCGAAACGAACGCCGCGCGAGATCCAGGCGGCTACGTTTCTGGATTTGCTTTCCGACAAGATGCGGCCGGACTCCGATTGTCCGGTCTTCAATTTCTAAGGAGCTATCTGCATGGCGAAAGCAAAAAAATCCACGAAGGCCAAAGTTCATCGGGCGAAACCTCCCAAAGCGAAAGCTCCTAAGGCGAAAACGCGCAAAACCAAAGCTCCCAAGGCAATCAAAGTCCCGAAGCCCGCCGGCACAGCCTACGACCCGCATCGACCGCTCGAAAAGAATCAATTGATACACTCCCAAGTCCGGCACTTCCAGGAAGCGGAAACGCAACTTCCCGAACACCTGCGAACAGGCGTGAATGTCGCCGACATCAAAACCGAGGGTCAGGCCAGCCATTACATTCGCAAAGTGACCAAAGCCCTACATGAGAGCGGCGGCCGTCCCGCCCAGAAGGTAGAGAAAGCTACGTGAAACCGCTAGTCCTGCTAGCTTGCCTGGCGATGGCCGCGCCGCTTTGGGCGCAGGAGAGCGCTCTGGGCGCGGATTTCCGCAAAGAAGGCGAACGCTTTCACGAAAACTGTTTGAGCTTCAAGCTAATCGGTTGCGGGCAATTGCTGTTCACGGATCATCCGCTGCACATCGCGGTCGGCAGCCTGGCTCCGGGGAACGGGTTCGGCGCGGGACTGGCGTTCACCACGCACTACACGCCGAATGAAGACTGGCGGCTGTTCTGGAATGCCGATGCTGTGGGAACGCCGAACGGATCATGGCGGGCCGGCGCCTACATGAGCGCTGTTCTCATCCGCCGCCGCACCATCAGCACGCGCATGGGAACGGGGCAGACGTCGAATCTTACGCTACAGGACATGCCCGTGTTTCACGGCTATGTGCAAGGCATTTCGCTCAATAACGTCGCCTATTACGGCTTGGGCCAAAACACGAGCAGAAATCCTGCTTTCTTTGGAATGACGCAAACCGTCGCGGGTGCGAACGTGGTTTGGCCGTTGATTAAGCGCTGGAACGTGTCGCTCTTTGGCGAAGCCAATGGCCGCTTTATCTCGATTCGCGGCCGGCACGGCGACGGTATCGTTTCCATCGAACAGGCATACGACAACATCTCGGCTCCAGGATTGGCCACCCAGCCGGCCTTCGCCCAGTTCGGCGAAGGGATTCGCATGCACCCCAGTCTGGCGAACGGCTATGTCCGCCTGAATTACGCAGCTACTTTCCAGGAATGGGTGGCCGGCGATTCCGCCTATTCGTTCCGCCGCTTCAGGGCGGATCTGTCACACCAGTTTCCGCTGTATCGCAGCACGCGATCTCAGGCGCCGCGCGAATTTAACGGCCCGGATACCTGCGCGCAAGATCCAAATTCGCTGCAATGCCCTACCGTGAGCCGCAACCTGGAAGGCAGCTTCGGGCTGCAATTTCTCTACACAACTTCTTATACCTCCACCGGCAGTGTCGTGCCGTTCTACCTGGACCCGACGATCGGCGGATCGGATCTTAACGCCAGACCGCTTCTTCCGAGCTTTGCCGATTACCGCTTTCGCGGACCGAATTTTATGGTTTTGCGAGCGAGCTTCGAGCACTCGATTTACAAATGGCCGATCGGCGCAAAGTTCATGGTGGATGAAGGCAGAGTGGCGCTGCGGCCCGGCGAACTCGGATTCAATCATCTCGCGCACAGCTACGCGGCCGGCTTGACGGTTCGCGCCGGAGGACTGCCGGTAATCGATCTGCTGTTTGCCTGGGGCGGCCACGAAGGCACGCATACGATCGCGGCCGTAAGCCAGTCGCTGTTGGGCGGAACCGCGCGGCCATCGCTGTTTTAGCCGAGTTCGTCACAACCACTCCCTTCGGTCGTGGCTCGGTCATGCTGAATACGTTCGAGCAGCTATCTGAGCCGTGACCGCAGGGAGCGGTCTTTAACATTCAAAAGGTTACGAACTTGGATAAGTGCGCTATTTCCCTGTGCGGATCAAATCGAGAAAGCGCCTCCAGGCGATCTTGGGGACAAGGCGGCGCTGATCCGCGGGCATGCAATCGTCCATCATCTTTTTCGCAAGCTCCTGCGTCTCTTTGCGCGCCTTACTCATGTGACCGCTATCGAATGGCGGATGCGGGTCGTATTCGATGACCAGTTGGATCGCTTCGGCGCGCTCGCGGCCGGCAATTTCACCTGCTAGCCAAAGCGCCAGGTCGATGCCTGCCGACACGCCCGCGGCGGTAACAACTTTGCCGGAATGCACAATGCGCTCGTCGGGCTGCGATTTGGCGCCCATAATCTTGAGCACGCCCATTTTGTACCAGTGCGTCGTAGCCGGCAAGCCTTTCAAGATTCCCGCGGAGCCCAATATCAATGAGCCGGTACAGACGGATGCGGTCCAGGTGGTCGTTTTGTGTACCTCACGCAGCCAATCAAGCACCACGTCGTCTACCATTTGGCTCGGTGTCGTCATACCTCCTGGAACGACCACTACATCAGGCGACGGAGTTTCGGCTATCGCGTGCGTGACGCCCAGCAGAAGTGCGCCACCCTCGGTCATCACCGGTCCGACTTCTTTGCCGACAAAGCGTATTTCCGTCTTGGGCATGCGCGATAACACTTCCCAAGGGCCTACCGCATCGAGCGCGGTTACGCCTGGATAAAGAAGAATCGCT
>JAICIH010000195.1 GCA_025924475.1 Bryobacteraceae bacterium | reverse complement strand
TTGAATCGCCACCAGACGTTTCCCTACGTCGGAGGAGCCATGCCGGCCCGCGCTCAGCGCCGCGATGCCCAGATTCTGAAGAAGGAACTGAAAATAAACCTGGTCCGCACATCGCACTATCCGCAGTCGTGCCATTTTCTTGACGCCTGCGATGAGCTCGGCTTGCTCGTGCTCGAAGAAATTCCCGGCTGGCAGCACATCGGCGAGAATCCCTGGCAGGACATCGCCGTACGCAACGTCGGCGAAATGATCCGGCGGGATTGGAATCACCCCTCGATCATCCTTTGGGGCGTGCGGATCAACGAATCGCAAGACAATCACGATTTCTACACTCGCACCAACCACCTCGCGCACGAGCTCGACCCCTCGCGCCAGACCGGCGGCATCCGCTATCTCTATAACTCGGAGCTGCTCGAAGATGTATTCACGATGAACGATTTCGGTTTCCCGCTACGGCCGCCAAATCATCCTTTGTATCTGAACACCGAATTTGTCGGACACACCTATTCGACCAAGCGCGAAGATCAGGTAGAGCGCGTGGCCGAGCACACCCTGCGGCACGCCCGCATACACAATCAGTTGGCCTCCGACGATCGCTACGCCGGCGGCATCGGCTGGTGCGCCTTCGACTACAACACGCACGCCAATTTCGGCTCTGGAGACCGCATCTGTTATCACGGCGTCTCCGATATCTTCCGAATACCGAAAGCAGCCGCCGGATTTTATAGGTCGCAATGCGATCCATCGGAAGAAATCGTTCTGGAACCCGCTTTTAGCTGGTCTTCCGGTGATCACTCCGGCGCCGGTGGTCCGGGCATCGTGCCGGTCTGCTCGAACTGCGATCATCTCAAGCTATATATCGATGGCGCGCTGAAAACCGAAGCCGATCCCGATCGCACCACCTTCGCTCACCTGAAATACCCGCCCTTTATGGTCAACCTGAGCAATCTTCCGCTCAACCCATGGGGCGATCTCCGCATCGACGGCTACCTCGGCGGCAAGAAAGTAATATCTAAAAACTATTCGGGCAAAGGCATTGACGCACAGTTGCTGATAGAATCCGACGATCGCGAGTTACTCGGCGATGGGCGCGATGTAACACGCGTGGTGCTCCGCGCCGCCGATGAGTACGGCAATACCCAGCAGTTTTCAAGCGGCGCAGTGCGATTAACAATCGAAGGCCCTGCTGAGATCATCGGCGAAAACCCGTTTGGCCTCGTCGCAGGCGCCGGAGCGGTTTGGATAAGAACCAAGCAAGGCGCGGGAACAGTGACCCTTACCGCACGCCACCAATACCTGGGCAGAAAACAAATCAAAATATCCGTACTGGCCTCCCTGCCGGAAGGCATCTAACCGAGCCCCGACCGCAGGGAGGGGTTCTTACTTCCCAACCAACTTCTTCAAAAACCGAACGCCATCAAACGCAATAGACTCCGGCGTGCGCTCAATATCTCTCCAGATCGCCGCGGCAGCCGACAATTCCCCAATCGCAAAACCAAAGCTCTCGATCGTAAGCCAGCCGTCGTAGTGCAAATCTGCCAGCGCCTGAAAAACCGCCTTCCACTCCACATGCCCGCTGCCCGGAATGCCGCGATCGTTTTCACACGTATGAACATGCTTCAGATGCTTACCCACGGTCCGATAACCCTGCGCAATATCTTTCTCTTCAATGTTGGCGTGAAAAGTGTCGAACAGAATGCCGACATTGGGATGCCCCACACGATCGCAAAGCGCGGCGGCATCGGCGGCCGTATTCAGGAAGAACGTCTCGAAGCGGTTAAGCGGCTCGATAGCCAGCGTGACATTGTTCTTAGCCAGGACATCGGCAATGCTTTGGTATCCCTCGATGGCGCGGCTCCATTCGTCGTCTGTTCTACGCCGTCCCGGAAGATAGCCTACCGGACAGTACAAAGGACCGGCAATCAGTGTGACACCGGCATCGGATGCCGCTAGAATAGTATCGCGGAGATGTTGCTGCGTTTGATGACGCACGCGAGCGTCGTCGTCAATCAAACTGAGTCCTGGAAGCAGCACCGAACAGACAGCGTATTCAAGGCCGTAGGCCTCGGTGTCTTTACGGATCTGTGCGGACGGAAATTCGGAAGGGCGGAACAAAGGCACTTCTACTCCGTCAAATCCTTGTTCTTTGATTGCGGGCAGCATGGCCCGGACCTGGTCGTCATATTGAGCCGACCAGATGAAGGTATTTACGCCAAATTTCATAAGGATGCTTTACATTCTTTTACATTCAAAGCATAGCGATACGGCTATTGTGGAAGCGCGGGCGCGTAACATCGAGATTACCGGAATCGTCTGTTCCTTCAAGCGGATAGTGAACCTTCACCGCATGCTAGTTGAGATACGTTAGGAGCCATTGGGGATGAAGCCACCCGCCACATTAGATCCGCACCCACCCGAGCCGAAAGCGCCGGAGGAGCGCCCGCGTTCATATACTGACCTCGATCTGGACCAGAAGTCTACCTCCAAAAACCGCTGGTGGGTCTGGGCCATCGTGTTCGCCTTGATTGCCTTCGGTTGTTACGAGCTGTACCAGTACGAAACAAGCAAGAAAGCGGCATTGACTTCGCGCCGAGGCGCCATGCGCGGTCCCCGGAACAACATTCCTATCGTCGCCACTGAGGCCCACACCGGCAATATGCCGGTATATCTGCAGGGGCTGGGAACCGTCACGGCCTTCAACACAGTCACCGTAAAAACACGTGTGGACGGGCAATTGATCAACGTGGCCTACCACGAAGGGCAGTTTGTCAACAAAGGCGATCTCCTCGCCGAGATCGATCCGCGGCCCTATCAGGTCGCCCTCGACCAGGCCAAGAGCATGCTTGCTCAAGCCCAGGGAACTCTGGCTAAAGACGACGCGGCCCTGAAAGACGCGCAGGCCAATTACGCCCGCGACCAGGAGCTGTTCAAGGAGCAGATCATCGCTAGGCAGCAGCTCGATACGCAATCGGCGATGGTCGATCAGGCGCTTGGAGCGATTGAAGCCGACAAGGCGCAAATCAGCGCCGCGCAAGCCAGCATCAACAGCGCTCAATTGAATCTGACCTATACCCGCATCGTCGCGCCCATCAGCGGCCGCATCGGCCTGCGTCAGGTAGACGCCGGAAATATGGTTCATGCCTCCGACCCAACCGGTCTGGCGATTATCACGCAGCTCGAGCCGATCGCGGTGCTGTTCAGCATTCCGCAAGACCAGCTTCCCGCCGTCCTCGACAAGCTGCACGCCGGCGCGACGCTCCACACCGCGGCGTATGACCGGGATCAATCGAAAAAATTGGCCGATGGCACTCTGCTGACCGTAGACAATCAGATCGACACCACCACCGGCACGTCGAAGCTAAAGGCTGTTTTCCCCAACACGGATGGCGCTCTCTTCCCGAATCAATTCGTGAACGTACGCCTGGCGCTCGATATTAAACGCGGTGCAACCATTGTGCCGGCGGTGGCGGTCCAGCGCGGCCCCACGGGAACTTTTGTCTACCTGGTGAACGACGACAGCACAGTTTCCGTGCGGCCGGTGAAGGTCGGCTTGAGCGAGCGAAACAACGTGTCGATCGACGACGGTTTGCAACCTGGCGACAAGGTGGTCATCGACGGTGCGGAGAAACTCACTGAAGGCATGAAAGTAGTGGTCCGGAAACCAGGAGAGGCGATGGACGGCGGCAGCGCGCCGGCAACTCCAGGTGGACGCCGGCGGCGGAGTTCCCAGTAATGAGTCCCTCTCGGCCGTTTATATTGCGGCCGGTTGCCACGTCCTTATTGATGGCGGGCATCCTGATCGCGGGAGCAATTGCTTATAAGCAGCTTCCGGTTTCCGCGCTTCCCACGGTCGATTACCCCACCATTCAGTGCACCACGTTTTACCCCGGTGCGAGCCCCGATGTGATGGCTTCTTCGGTCACCGCTCCGCTCGAGCGCACCTTTGGACAAGTGCCCGGGCTGAAGCAGATGACTTCCACGAGTTCGTTCGGCAGCTCGGTCATCACGCTGCAATTCGATCTGAACCTCAACATCGATATTGCCGAGCAGCAGGTGCAGGCTTCCATCAATGCCGCCGGAACTTTTCTGCCGCCCGACCTGCCGAGCCCGCCGATCTATAGCAAGGTGAATCCGGCGGATGCGCCAATTCTTACCCTCGCGCTCACTTCAAAGACCATCCCACTGACCAAAGTCGAAGATCTCGCCGACACCACGCTTTCCCAGAAAATCTCGCAATTGCCGGGCGTCGGTCTGGTAAGCATCAGCGGCGGGCAGAAGCCGGCTGTGCGGATTCGCGCCAATCCCACAGCGCTTGCCTCCTACGGCCTGAGCCTCGAAGATATCCGGACGGCGCTCAATCAAACCAACGTCAATCAGGCCAAGGGCACCTTCGATGGCATTCGCCAGGCCTATACCATCGGCGCGAACGATCAGATTCTCACCAGCGCGGGTTACAAGCCGATCATCATCGCCTATAAGAACGGCGCCCCCGTGCGGCTCGAAGATGTAGCTACGGTGATCGATGGCGCGGAAAACACCCGCCAGGCGGCCTGGATGAATACCATCCCGGCGGTCATCATCAATATCCAGCGGCAGCCGGGCGCGAACATCATCGCCGTAGTGGACCGTATCAAAGCGCTGCTGCCGCAATTGCACGCCTCTCTCCCCTCGGCGATCGATGTCGCTGTACTCACCGACCGGACGACCACCATTCGCGCTTCGGTCAAAGACGTCCAGTTTTCTCTGGTGCTGACCGTCGCTCTGGTGGTAATGGTCATTTTCCTGTTCCTGCGCAATCTCGCGGCGACCATCATCCCGAGCGTGGCAGTGCCGTTATCTCTGGTCGGCACCTTCGGCGTAATGTATCTGCTCGGCTACAGCCTCAACAATCTGACGCTGATGGCGCTCACCATCTCGACCGGCTTCGTCGTGGACGACGCCATCGTGATGATTGAAAATATTTCGCGCTATCTCGAGCAGCGGGAAGATCCGCTGCACGCCGCTCTTAAAGGCTCCGAGCAGATCGGCTTCACGATCGTATCGTTGACCGTTTCCCTCATCGCGGTGCTGATCCCGCTGTTGTTCATGGGCGACATCGTGGGGCGGCTGTTCCGCCAATTCGCTATTACCCTGGCGGTCACCATTCTCGTTTCCGCGGTCGTGTCGCTGACCCTGACGCCCATGATGTGCGCCAAGATCCTGCGCCACACTCCCGAGCACGCGCAAGGCTGGCTCTATCGCAAATCGGAAGACGTTTTCAATTGGGTGATCGCCAAGTACGGCTCTACTCTGCAATGGGTGTTGAAGCGCCAGGGCATGACGCTGCTGGTAACGCTGGCGACCCTGGCGGGCACTATCATCCTGTTCGTAATCGTTCCCAAGGGGTTCTTCCCGGTCCAGGATACCGGCGTAATCCAGGGTGTCTCCGAAGCGCCGCAAACTATCTCGTTTGCCGAGATGTCGAAACTCCAGCAGCGATTGGCGCACGTCATTCTGCGAGATCCGGCGGTTCAGAGTCTGTCGTCGTTCATCGGCGTGGATGGAGTCAACACCACACTGAACAGCGGGCGAATTCAAATCAATCTGAAGCCGCTTGAAGAGCGCGACGGTGCTCTCCAAGTCATACGGCGGCTGCAATCCCAGTTGAGCCAGGTGGATGGAATCACTCTCTATCTGCAGCCGATACAGGATCTGACGGTCGAAGACCGCGTCAGCCGCACGCAATTTCAGTACACGCTCGAGAGCGCCAACTTAAAAGACCTATCGTTGTGGACGCAGCGGCTGGTCGACAAATTGAAGACATTGCCCTCGCTGCGCGATGTCGCTACCGACCAGCAGAACGGCGGACTCGAGACCACACTGGTCATCAATCGCGACACGGCGTCCCGGCTCGGCGTGGGCATGCAGCAGATTGACGACACGCTTTACGACGCCTTCGGGCAGCGGCTGGTCTCCACCATGTTCACGCAGTTGAATCAGTATCACGTGGTGCTCGAAGTCGCGAATTCGTTCCGCAACCATCCCAACGATCTTTCGAACATTTACGTCCGCTCGGCGGCTGGCGCTCAGGTGCCGCTCAGCGCGTTCGCCTACATCGAGCAGACCACCACGCCGCTCACCGTCAATCATCAAGGACAGTTCCCGGTCGTGACGCTCTCTTTCAACCTGCCCGAAGGAGAGTCGCTGGGCCGCGCTGTCGAAGACATTCACAAAGCCGAACAGGAGATCGGCCTGCCGGCCAGCATTCATTCCGAGTTTCAGGGCACCGCGGCGGCCTTCCAGAACTCGCTTGCGAATGAAGCCTACTTGATTCTGGCGGCGCTGGTTGTGGTTTATATCGTGTTGGGCGTTTTGTACGAAAGCTACATTCACCCGATCACCATTCTTTCCACGCTGCCATCGGCCGGAGTCGGCGCAATCCTTGCGATTTTCATCTGCCGCGACGACTTCAATGTGGTCTCCCTCATCGGCATCATCCTGCTGATCGGCATTGTCAAAAAGAACGCCATCATGATGATCGACTTCGCTCTGGACGCCGAGCGCAACGAAGGCAAGTCTCCCGAGGAATCCATCTATCAAGCTTGTTTGCTTCGCTTCCGTCCCATCATGATGACCACCATGGCGGCGCTGTTTGGCGGTCTTCCTTTGGCGCTAGGCAGCGGTGTGGGATCGGAACTGCGGCGGCCGCTCGGTATCACGATTGTGGGCGGATTGATTCTCAGCCAGATCCTGACGCTGTATACCACTCCGGTTGTGTATCTGTTCTTCGACCGGATTGCCAATCGGCTGGCGCACCGGCGCGCGCGAAGAGAATCCTTTGGCCGGCCGGTTGTCGAACCGGCTCACCCGGTACACGTGGAGTAACGCCGAAGTGAATCTATCCGCGCCGTTCATCAAACGTCCGATCGCGACTACCCTGCTCACTGCTGCTCTGGCGCTTGGCGGCGGCTTGGCGTTCCAGTTGCTGCCGGTAGCGCCGCTGCCGGAAGTAGAGTTGCCCACCATTCAGGTGAGCGCGGATCTGCCGGGAGCGAGTCCGGAAACGATGGCCTCCGCGGTCGCGACGCCGCTCGAACGGCAGTTGGGACGTATTGCGGGCATCACCGAGATGACCTCGTCGAGCCAACTCGGCGATACAGGCATCAGCTTGCAGTTCGACTTGAGCCGTAACGTCGATGCGGCCGCCCGCGATGTGCAGGCGGCGATTAATGCGGCGGCCGGTCAGTTGCCGGCGAATTTGCCGCACAATCCGCGCTACCACAAACACAATCCGGCCAATGCGCCGATTCTAATGCTGGCCATGACCTCCGATGTCTTCGACCGGGGTCAGATGTACGACGTCGCCGACTCCATCGTGGCGCAGAAGCTCTCGCAAATTGAAGGCGTCGGGCAAGTGCGCGTCTGGGGCAGCTCGCGGCCCGCTGTCCGGGTTCAGGTCAATCCCACGGTACTGAATTCCATGGGACTCACGCTCACCGATGTAGCGGCGGTTCTCCGCAACGCCAACGCGCATCAGGCCAAAGGATCGCTCGCCGGTTCCGAGTTCCACTGGCAGATAGGCGCAACGGACCAGCTATTCAAGGCGGCCGACTATGGGCGCATACTGCTGACCTACCGCAATAACGCGCCGGTCCGCCTGCGCGATGTCGGCAACGTGATCGATTCGGTCGAGGACACGCGCAACGACGGCGTAGTGAACGGTAAACCCTCCGTTGTGATGATGATCACGAAACAGCCTTCCGCCAACATCATCGAAACCGTAGACCGGATTCGCGAAATATTTCCGCAACTGCAGGCGTCGGTGCCTCCGGCCATGAACCTGTTTGTCGAGCAGGACCGCACCACTACCATCCGCGCATCGGTTCACGATGTCGAGATCACGCTGATCATCTCGATTGCCCTGGTCATCCTGGTCGTGTTCGTCTTCCTGCGCAACATTTGGGCCACTATGATCCCGGCCGTCGTCGTGCCCCTATCCCTGCTCGGCACCTTCGGCGTGATGTATCTCGTGGGGTACACGCTCGACAATCTTTCCCTGATGGCGCTGACGGTTTCCACCGGCTTTGTCGTAGACGACGCCATCGTGGTGATCGAAAACATCACGCGTTATATTGAGCGCGGCTGGGCTCCCATGCGCGCGGCCCTGCGCGGAGCCCAGGAAATCGGCTTTACCGTGCTTTCGATGAGCACTTCGCTGGTCGCCGTATTCATTCCCATTTTGTTTATGGGAGGAATTGTGGGCCGTCTATTCCGCGAATTCGCGGTTGTGCTGGCAGCCGCCATTGCCGTTTCTCTAGTGGTGTCGCTCACTACGACTCCGATGATGTGCTCGCGGATGCTTCGCTCCCAGCACGATCGGAAACACAACCGCCTCTATCTGGCGGGCGAGCGCGGCTTCGAGCTGATTCATAAAACCTATGCGCGCACTCTGGCCACCGTCCTGCACCACCCGCAGCTCACATTGGTAATTACGCTGGTCACCCTCGCCGTGAGCGTCTACTTATACATCATCGTGCCGAAGGGATTTTTCCCGCAGCAGGATAACGGCCAGATTGGCGGCAACATTCAAGCCGACCAGGACATTTCCTTCAGCGCCATGCGCGAGAAGTTGCATGCGTTTTTGAAAATTGTACAGGCCGACCCTGCCGTCGAAAACGTCACCGGCTTCACCGGCGGCGGCAAGCTCAATTCCGCATCCATGTGGATGCAGTTGAAGCCGCTCGACGTGCGCAAGGTTTCGGCCGAGCAGGTGATTAACCGCCTGCGCGGCAAACTATCCCATATCCCGGGCGCAACCCTGTATATGATGGCGTCCCAGGATATTCGGGTGGGCGGGCGCGGAAGCAACTCGCAGTATCAGTTCACGCTACAGGCGGACAATCTCCAGGACCTGAACGAGTGGGCGCCGAAATTGCTTGCCAAGATGAAAACCGTTCCGCTAGTGCTCGATGCCAATAGCGACCAGCAGGTACATGGTCTCCAAACCGAGCTGATTATCGATCGCCGCACCGCTTCCCGTGTCGGAGTAAATCCGGACATAATAGATACCACGCTCTATAGCGCCTTCGGCCAGCGCCAGGTGTCCACGATGTATACCGGCATCAATCAATATCACGTAGTGATGGAAGTGCTGCCGGAATTTCAGCAGAACCCCAGCGCTCTGAATTCCATTTACGTGCGTTCCTCGAACGGGACCACCGTGCCGATCTCGACCTTCACGCATTACCGGACTGTTTTGAGCCCGTTGGCGGTAAATCATCAAGGGCAGTACCCATCGATCACGTTGTCGTTCGCGCTCGCCCCCGGAGTGGCGTTGAGCGATGCGGTACAAGCCGTAACGCAGGCCGAACAGGATATCGGCATGCCAGCCAACGTGCACGGCTCTTTCCAGGGGACCGCGAAAGTGTTTCAGGCATCGCTCGAAAGCGAGCCGATGCTGATTCTGGCCGCTATTTTAGCCGTCTATGTGGTGCTCGGAATGCTCTACGAGAGCTACGTTCACCCCATCACGATTCTTTCCACGCTGCCTTCGGCGGGCGTGGGCGCGCTGCTTGCGCTGATCATTTTTGGAGTGGATCTCACCGTCATCGCGCTGATCGGAATTATTTTGCTGATCGGTATCGTCAAAAAGAACTCCATCATGATGATCGATTTGGCCCTCGAAATCGAGCGCAAGGAAGGGCTCTCCTCGAAAAATGCGATTTACCAGGCTTGCCTGCTGCGCTTCCGCCCCATCATGATGACCACCATGGCCGCGCTCCTGGGCGGCCTGCCGCTCGCGCTCGGAACCGGCACCGGCTCGGAAATGCGGAGTCCGCTCGGTATCACTGTTGTCGGCGGCCTGATCTTGAGCCAGTTGCTCACGCTGTATACAACACCGGTCGTCTATCTCTACCTCGACAAATTGCAGCGGAAATTCGGCAGCGAACGCCAGTTGAGCCCGCGCTTGCAAACCATGCTGGGCGGCGAAGCAACGTAGTTCTCCTGTCTCCTGATACAAGGGAGATATGAACTGGACAGCGGTTGGCGCGTTGTTGCTCGCATGCGCAGTCGGCCTCGGCGCATTCGGCGCCCACGGTTTGAAAGGACGGCTGGACGCGTACGCGCTGGGCGTCTATGAAAAAGCCGTGCTCTACCACTTCCTGCATGCGCTCGGCATTCTCCTGGTCGCGCTGCTCGGGCGCGTAGGCGCGATTAGCGCCGCCGGTGAAGCACGCACCGGCTGGCTGCTGCTGGCCGGCATCGTGCTCTTTTCCGGCAGTCTCTACGTGCTCGCTATTTCCGGCATACGCGCGCTAGGGGCAATCACGCCTCTCGGCGGCCTGGCCTTCATCGCCGGTTGGCTGATGCTCGCTTACGAAGCGCTGCGTTCTCCACGCGGCTGAGCGCGCACCGAAACCAGCGTGCGCGTTCCGAATCCGTTAGGAAGCTCGTAACGGCACAGTACTTCGGCCGCCACGCGATGCCTTCTGGCCTCCGCCAGTTCGGCTTCGATGTCCGGCCCCTTATAAAGAATCAGCCGCGCGCCTTGCTTTAAAGGTTTAGCGAAAAGGTCGAGAATACGATGCAGCGGCGCTATCGCACGCGCCGTGATGATATCGGGCCGTTCGCTGAGCGCCGCTTCTTCGGCGCGCGCCGCCGCCACGCACACGTTCCCCAACTCCAGCGATTCCACCGCGTTCTCCACGAAGCGCGCCTTCTTCTGCGTCGATTCAGTGAGAGTGAATCGAACGTCGGGCAACACCAGCGAGAGCGGAACCCCGGGAAATCCCGCGCCCGTGCCCGCGTCGAGCACGCGCCGGGCTTGCGCAAAATGCCGCCACGGCGCCACCGAGTCGCAAACATGCTTGATGGCGGCTTCTTCCGGATTGGTGAGCCGCGTGAGGTTCATGTGCTCGTTTGCGGCCAGGATGAGTTGAAGATGTTGGGCGGCCTTGGCGATCAGCCGCTCGCGATGTGGAATTTCCTCGGGAAGAACGCGCGCCAGCTCCTCGGTAAACACCCTTCTCCATCATGGCATTCGCCGCCACGCGAAGATAAGAAGACATGCTTACAGCTGGAATCGTAGGACTCCCCAACGTCGGCAAAAGCACTTTATTTAACGCGGTGACGCAAAGCCGTAAAGCCATGGCCGCCAACTACCGGTTTTGCACTATCGAGCCGAATACTGGCGTCGTCACAGTGCCCGACGAACGACTGGAAGTGCTGGCCAAGATGAGCAAATCGCAGAAGATCGTGCCCGCGGTATTCGAATTCGTAGACATTGCGGGTTTAGTAAAAGGAGCGAGCAAAGGCGAAGGCTTGGGCAACCAGTTTCTCGGCCATATTCGCGAAGTGGACGCTATCATTCAGGTAGTTCGCTGCTTCGAGAACCCGAACATCGAGCACGTGATGGATACGGTCGATCCGGTCCGCGATATCGAGATCATCAATACGGAACTGG
>JAICIH010000194.1 GCA_025924475.1 Bryobacteraceae bacterium | reverse complement strand
TTATTTGTCATACACTACTGAGGAGACACATCGGATTCTGAGCGAGGCGATTCCCCGTTCGCCGCTCTATAGCGGTCAAATCGAAGGCGTCGGGCCGCGGTATTGTCCATCGATCGAGGACAAAGTCGTCAAATTTCCCGAGAAGCGCCGGCATCAGATCTTTTTGGAGCCCGAGGGCCTCGACACGCACGAGATCTACGTGAACGGTATGTCGACCAGCATGCCGATCGATGTGCAGGCCGCAATGGTCGCTTCCATTCCCGGGCTTGAAAATGCCGAGATGATCCGGCCTGGCTACGCCATCGAGTACGATGCGTTGGACGCGCGCGGCTTGACGCACGCGCTCGAAGTAAAAACTATTCCAGGATTATTTCTAGCAGGGCAAATAAATGGCACATCCGGCTATGAGGAAGCCGCTTGCCAAGGCCTGATGGCGGGGCTGAATGCGGCAGCAAAGATCAAGAGCATGCCGGCTATCCGATTGGCGCGCAGCGACGGATATGTGGGAATTCTAATCGACGACCTGATCAACAAGGGCGCGGACGAACCCTATCGAATGTTCACCTCACGCGCGGAGTTCCGTCTGCATTTGCGAATCGATAATGCGGATGAGCGGCTGACGCCACTGGGGCGTTCCGGTGGTTTGGTCTCGGAAGAGCGTGGGCGTTTGTTTGAGCGGAAGCAGGAACAGAAAGCGCAAATTACCGAGTTGCTGGCGAAGGTCCGTGCGAGTGCGGTTCCGGAGTTGGTCGGTCTGGATGCGGCAACGGATAACCCGACTTTGCAGGTATGGCTGCGGCGCCCGGAAGCCAAAATTGCACAACTAGAACACTGGATTACGAAACGAAATGGCGCAGAGCTGGACCACGGCGTTTTGACCACTGTCGAGACGGAGGCCAAGTACGAGGGTTATCTGGCCCAGCAGAAGCGGCAGATCCAGCAGCTTGCGCAATCCGAAGGCCGCCAGATTCCGGCAAGTTTCTCCTATGACCGGATCCCGGGGCTTTCGAACGAAGTTCGCCAAAAACTCAATCGAGTGCGTCCCGGAACGCTCGGCCAAGCCGGCCGTATCCCGGGCGTCACACCTGCTGCAGTCGCAGTTTTGGATGTTTACCTAAATCTCGCCACAAATGTCATCACAAATCTTGCAGGCGATGTTTCACGTGAAACACTAGCCTGCTAGAATCGCACGTGACGTGGCGCGCGTAATATCTATTGCAAACCAAAAGGGTGGTGTTGGTAAAACTACCACCGCAATCAATTTGGCGGCCGCTTTGGCCGCTTGCGAGCTGAAAGTCCTGCTCGTTGACTCCGACCCGCAGGGAAATTCGACCACCGGCGTCGGTGTAGCCAAAGCTGAGGACGGTCGAACCCTCTACGACGCCCTTCTAGGCGATTCGATGCTGGAAGAAGTGGTCCAGAAGACCGAATTCCCCGATCTGGACCTGGTCGCGGCCGATCAGAACCTCGTCGCCACGAATTTAGATCTCGTAGACCAGGAAAACCGCGAATCGCGCCTCCAAAAGGCCCTCGCTCCTGTTAAAGGCAAATACGACTACGTCATTATCGACTGTCCGCCGGCGCTCGATCTGCTGACGTTGAATGCTCTTGTCGCTTCCGATTCGGTTTTGGTGCCGATTCAGTGTGAATTCTTCGCTCTGGAAGGCATTTCCCAGTTAATGGACACCATCGACCGGCTGAAATCCGCGTTCAATCCGGAGTTGAAGGTCGAAGGCGTCCTGCTGACGATGTACGACGACCGTACCAATCTAACGAAGCAAGTTGAGAACGATTTACGCGAGTTTTTCGGCTCTGAGGTCTTCAAGACCGTTATCCCCCGCAGTGTCCGGCTGGCCGAAGCGCCCAGCTTCGGCAAATCCATCCTGGCCTATGACCCGCGTTCGCGCGGCGCCGAGGCCTATATTCAATTAGCGAAGGAAGTTTTGGCACATGAACAGAGAGCCAGACCGCAATCAGCGCAAAGTGCTGGGTAAGGGCCTCTCCGCCCTTCTTCCCAATCGAGGAGCGACTGCGACCGCCGTGGCGGCTCCGCCTGCTCCCGAAACGTCGCTGCCCGAAAACTTTGAGGAATTCCAGAGCCTGCCGCTCGATCAGATCCAGCCTGGCGAAGAGCAGCCGCGCGATGTCTTCGATTTCGAAAAAATGCAGGAACTCGCGCAATCGATTCAGGCTAACGGTATCTTGCAGCCGATTGTCGTGTACCGCGATCCGGCGTCAAAGGGCCGTTACCGGATCATTGCCGGCGAGCGCCGCTGGCGAGCCGCTGGGATGGCCGGCCTCAAAGAGATTCCGGCCTTAGTCCGTACTGTCGAACGGGAAAAGCTGCTGGAGCTGTCATTAATTGAAAATATCCAGCGGGAGGATCTGAATCCGATCGAAGTGGCAAATGCTTTCGAGCGGTTGCAGAGCGAGCACGGCCTGCGGCACGAACAGATTGCCGAACGAACGGGTAAAGATCGTTCTACGATTACGAATTTTCTTCGCCTTCTCAAGCTGGGCCCACGTGCACAGACCGAGCTCAAGATGGGAAACCTCAGCGTAGGTCACGCCCGGGCGCTCCTCAATATTGCGGACGAAAAGCAGCAGGCCGAGCTTTGCGATGAAATCATCATAAAAAAGCTATCCGTACGCGATGTTGAATCATTAGTTAAGCGCCTTACACATACTACGCAACCCGCTGAAAAGAAAGAAGAAAAACGTATGGACCCTAACATTCGCGCGGCTATTGAAGAATTGGGGCGCGTGTTGGGCACGAAGGTACATCTGCTGCAAGGAGCGAAAGGCGCAGGGCGGTTGATGATCGAATATTATTCGCAAGACGACCTGGACCGGATTTATTCGGCCATCGTGCAATGATCTTAAAGTGCGCCGGCGTAGCTCAGGTGGTTAGAGCGACGGTCTCATAATCCGTAGGTCGCAGGTTCGAGTCCTGCCGCCGGCACCAGTGACGTCTTTCTCGCTTCGATGCCTTCCACCATCATGGCCATCGCCGCGCATCCTGGCGACGGCATGTTTACCATGGGCGCGGCTGTGGCCCAGCAGATCCATGAGGGAGGCAAGGGAGTCTTTTTGAGCCTTTCGCTCGGAGAGCGGGGTTCGAATACGATCCCTATGGCGCAGTACGGCGAGATGCAGCGTACTGCGATGAACAACGCCGCCAAGCTGCTAGGCGCCGAGACCGAATTTCTGACCTACCCGGACGGTGAAGTGCCAAGCGGGGACATGATCGATTTCAAAGTTTGCGATCTGATCCGTCAATACCGGCCCAACATCGTCATCAGCCACTGGAGTGGAAGCTGGCACAAAGACCATCAGAATTCCTACATGGTCACGCGGGACGCGGTTTTCTATGCGGGGCTAAAAAGTCTTACGCGCCAATTGCCGGCGCATGGCGTACGAAAGGTGCTCTTCGCGGATAACTGGGAGGATGCCGCGCAATATCAGCCCGATCTCTTTCTCAACATCACACCGGTCTATGACAATTGGGTGAAAGCCTGCGCGCTGTTTCCGATGTGGCGCGGTGAAAACGGATTTCGCTACAACGATTATTATCAGAGCTTGGCAGCGATGCGTGGAGCGCTGGCGAATTGCCGGTATGCAGTGGCGCTGATGAGCGATCCGGAGCAGAGGACTCGCACGGTTAGCAATCTGGATTTGAGTTCATGAATGGGCGAAAGCCGGTAGTTCTCCTCTTACTACTTCTGTGGTGTTTGCCTGCTTTTCCGGCCGATTACTTTCCTGTCGCAGTGTGGTACGGCGGCGGGAAAGCGCGCGCGCCGATGCTCGAGAAGAATCCGCGTGCCAAGAAAGAACTCTGGAGAAAAGATATCCGCCAGATCAAGGCGCTCGGCTTCAACACAGTGCGTACATGGATCGACTGGGCGACCGGTGAGCCGCGCGAGCATGAGTATCACTTCGAAAATCTCGATGTGATTCTCGAGTTGGCGCAGGAAGAGGGACTGAAAGTTTTTCTCCAGGTGTATATGGATTCGGCGCCGCGCTGGGTGGGCGTGAAGTATCCGGATTCTTTTTTTGTTTCGTCGAATGGCGCGGTGGTCATTCCGGAGTCGTCACCGGGATACTGCATGGATCATCCGGGCGTTCGCAAAGCGGATCTGGCGTTTTATCAAGCGCTGGCCGAGCACGTGCATGGCAATCCGGCGTTTGTCGGCTGGGATCTGTGGAGTGAGCCGCACGTAATCAACTGGGCTACGCCGACGTACATACCGAGCCCGGAATTCTGTTTTTGCAAAAACACGATTGCCAAGTTTCGCACGTGGCTGAAAAAGAAATATGGCACGATCGAGCGGCTCGATACAGCTTGGTACCGTCAATACGATGCCTGGGACGAAGTCGAGCCGGGCCGCATGAGCACGATTCTTTCTTACAGCGATTACATCGATTGGAAAACGTTTCTCTCCGACAAACTAGGAGACGATCTGCACGATCGTTTTCTAGCGGTGAAGCATGCCGCGCCGGACACGATTGTGACGAGCCATGCGGCGTCCGTCGGGTTATTCTCGTCGCCGTTGCATTGGGAGGGACAAGCGGACGATTGGACGATGGCGCGGCAGGTAGATTACTACGGGACTTCGTTTTATCCGAAGCACTCGTCGTTCGTGGATCGCGACGTTCCGTGGCGCGCGGCGCTTTTCGATTTCACGCGATCATTTGGATACGCGGATCATCGCAACGGATTCTACGTCGGCGAACTGCAGGCCGGATTCGGAACGGTCGCGTTGAACGTGAGCCCCACGGTAACGCCTGACGATTTACGGGTATGGGCGTGGACCGCGCTCTCGCGTGGAGCGAAGGGTGTCAATCTTTACGCTTACTATCCGATGTCGACGGGATATGAAAGCGGCGGCTTCGGATTAATCCAGCTCGACGGAACGATCACCGAACGGGCGCGTGTCGCGGGATCGGTCGCGCGCGTTGTCGATCGGAATCAAAAACTGTTTCTGGCGGCGCATCCCACGAAAGCGCAGGTGGCCATCGTCTATAACCCGCTTTCGTACTTCATCGGCGGGCGGCAGAGAGCGACTGCCTATGCCGGGCCGCAGGGAGAAGTCGCCGGAATCGAGCGTGACTCGCTGTTGGGAGCATATCGAGCGTTGTTTCCGCGCAATCTGCCCATCGATTACGTACATATCAACGAGCTTTCCGAAGATGTACTAAAGCAATACAAGCTCATCATTCTGCCCTACCCGCTCATGCTGCCCACTTCGGCGGCAGCTCCCCTAGAGAGCTATGTGAAAGGCGGCGGAACGCTTGTTTCCGAGGCGCGGTTGGGTTGGAGCAATGAGCACGGGTACGCATCCGACCGCATTCCGGGCTTGGGTTTATGGAAGGTGATGGGATGCCGCGAGACGGCGGTTCAGACCAGTAATAAAGGCATTACGAAACTGCGCTGGACCGGCGGGACGCTGCCGGGGATGAATGATGGCGATCTGCTGCCGGCGCGTTGGTATGAAGAGACGCTCGAGCCACTGAACGATACAGCGAAAGTAGTGGCGCATTTTCCGGACGGCGCAGCGGCGGCAGTGGTCTCGCAGTATGGACATGGCAAAACGATGATGCTCGGCTCCTATGTGAGCGCGGCGTACGTCACCAGGCCCTCGCCGGAGACGCAGCGTTTCTATACGGGATTGCTCGAATGGGCGGGAGTGACGGTGCCGGTGACGGCCAAAGGCGGAGCTATCGAAGCGCGCACACTCGAATCCGGAAGCGATACGCTGTTGTTCGTTTTTAATCACGACAAACAGGCTGTCGATGCGGAGATCGGCGTGCGTTTGCCGGCGGGCGCGTACCGCGCTTCCGATCTGGCGGAAGGTCAGCCGGTGAAGACCGCTCGTGAGGGACAAGCAGTCGAGTTGAAGAAACATCTCGGGCCTTCGGCGGTTTGGGTGGTGCGGCTGACTCGCCATGAGTAGCATTCTGGCGGTCGATTTCGGCGGCACGAAGACGGCGCTGGCGCTCGTAGATGAATCGGGACGAGTTGCAGGCAAGCAAAAATTGGCGGCTGAACATACGCTCGCTGGCTCGATGAAGCAAGTGGTGGAGTTTGCGAAT
Source organism: Bryobacteraceae bacterium (assembly GCA_025924475.1). Lineage (GTDB taxonomy): Bacteria > Acidobacteriota > Terriglobia > Bryobacterales > Bryobacteraceae > Bog-105. The sequence goes on along the minus strand of JAICIH010000194.1, from coordinate 5,360 downwards.
GCTGCGCGAGTCGAGCGCATGGGCATTCTCGTTCCAGGAATCTACGATTCGAAGACCGGCGAGGCTTGGGCGCCGAACTTGTGGGGCATGGAGCGTGTGCCGTTGCGGGCCGCTGCCGAGCAGACGCTCGGGATGCCGGTGGCAATTGAGAGCGATCGCACAGGCTACGTGCTAGGAGAAGCCTGGTTGGGCGTGGCGCGCGGACTGGAAGATGTCATCTTTGTGTCGGTGGGAACCGGCATTGGCGTGGGAATTCTCGCGGGCGGGCGAGTAGTGGAAGGCGCACGCGGGATCGCGGGCGCGGCCGGGTGGATGGCGATCGGTGGCCCATGGAAGGAAGAGTATCGCCGGTGCGGCGGTTGGGAAACGGAAGCGGCCGGACCGGCGCTGGCGCGGCGCGCCGGCATGGAGTCAGCCGAGGCAGTGATAGCAGCGGCGCATGGCGGCGACAGCAAAGCACGTGAAGCGTTGGATACGACGGCGGATTATTTGGGGCTGGGAATCGCTGCGCTCATTAGTGTTTTGAATCCGGAAATGGTGGTGCTCGGTGGCGGGTTGATGCAGGCTAGCGATCTTCTGCTGGAACGAATTCGCGGGAACGCACTGCGCTGGACGCAGCCGGTTGCGGCGCAGACTACCAGGATTGAGAAGACTGCGCTAGGGGAGGATGCAGGTTTGCTCGGAGCGGCGCGGCTTGCGATGAAGAAAGCGGGTTGCCAACCCGCCGCAGGCTGCCAGCCTGCCCCACAAAATAATGCCTGAATTTGGGGAAAACGCAATGACAGCAGGAACAGAAAAATAGAATTTTTTTATGTCAGCAAATAACTATTACGAACAGATCAGTCGAGTGCTTGGGGCGATTCATGAGCGGGAGGGGAAGAAGATCGAGCAGGCGGGTGAGATGCTTGCTAGTGCGATTGCCGCAGGCAAGCGGGTTTATCTGTTTGGCAGCGGCCATTCGGTGATTCCCGTAATGGATGTTTTTCCGCGATACGGGAGCTTTGTGGGATTTTTTCCGCTTTACGATCCGCGCCTGATGTGGCACAACGTGGTGGGACCGGGCGGCGCGCGCGAACTGCTGTGGCTGGAGCGGCGTGAAGGCTATATTCAGAACTTCCTGCAAAGTTTCGCGCTCGAAAAAGGCGATTGCATGATTGTGTTTTCGCATGGCGGATTGAACGCGGCGCCTATCGAGGCGGCGCTGTACGCGAAGGAGCGCGGGCTAAAGGTGATCACGGTTTCTTCGCTTGCGAATGCGGCTGTGGCAAAAGCCACGCACTCGAGCGGGAAAAAACTTTCGGATGTTGCCGATATTGCGCTGGACAACTGTGTAGCGCCGGAGGATTCGCAAGTCGATATCGGCAGGATCGAGAAAGTGGCGGCCGGATCGACGATGGCGGCGGTGTTCGTCGCAATGTCGCTTGTGGCGGAAACCGGCGCCCGGCTGGTGAAGAAGGGATTTCAGCCGAACACATTCGTTTCGCCGAATGTCGAAGGAACGAGCAAAGATCACAATTTTCGGGTTTTCGACGAATTCACAAAACGGCTATTCGAGCGCCCACCTGCATGCTGAGTCTCGCCGCGTATAGCGGCATGTTCGTGTTCGGAATCGTGATGGCGCTGCTGGGCGCGATTCTGCCGGCGCTTGCAGAGCAGCTTCGGTTCGCCGTCAGCGATATCGGCACGCTATTCCTGATCATGAATTTCGCCATGCTCGTTTGCAGCCTGCTGCTCGGTTTGGCGATGGATCGTTTCGGCATGAAGCCGCCGCTCGGGCTTGGACCTTTGCTGGTGGCGGCGGCGCTGGTTGTGATCGTGCGAGCGCAGACGTTTTCGGACCTGTTTCCGGCGGTGGCGTTACTGGGCATTGGCGGAGGCGCGGTGAACGGCGCAGCCAATACGCTGGTGGCGGATTTGCACGAAGATCCGCTGAAGAAGAACGCCGCCCTCAATCTCGTCGGTGTGTTCTTCGGATTGGGCGCGCTGTTTTTGCCCTTCGCGATTGGGGCACTGCTAGCCAGATTTTCGCTGGCCACGCTACTGGAAGCGGCCGCGCTGCTGTGTGCGGCGGCGGGCGTCTACTCTCTAGCTTTGCGGTATCCGCCGCCGAAACAGGCGCATCGCCTGCCGGTTGCCGAGATACCGCGCTTTTTGCGCTCGCCATTGGTGTTAATTTTTGCGGCGCTGCTGTTCTTTGAGTCAGGTGTTGAATTTACGCTGGGTGGGTTTATTTCTACCTACTTTACGCGCGATATGGCGGTTTCATCGGTCTCCATCGCATCCTGGATTTTGGCAGGGTATTGGGCGGCTATCATCGTGTCGCGCATTCTTCTGAGCCGGATTGCACTGGGCGCGGATCCGTTCCGAATTCTTCTCTTCTGTTCGATCGGCGCTTGTTTAGGAGCGCTGGTCGGAGCTGTCGCGCCGGGGGTGGCAATTGCCACGTTCGGAATCTGGTTAACGGGTTGGTCGCTGGCCGGAATTTATCCGGCGGTGCTAGGTATTGCCGGCGCGCGTTTTGAATCGCATTCGGGAACGGTTTTTGGGATTCTATTTGCGATTGCGCTGCTAGGCGGGATGATTGTGCCTTGGGTGTCGGGACAAATTGGGGCGACTGCCGGATTGCGTTCGGTATTTGTTTTGGTGAGCGGCTCGTTCGCCTCGATTGCGGCGCTCGGGCGGTTAGGGCGCAGCAGATGTTAGGCTGCTTGCAGTGGACTTTCTAAATACTTATCGTGAGCAGGGCTTTTTGTTTCCGCTACCGGCGCTCAGCGATTCGGAAGCGACTCTCCTGCGAGCGAAGTTAGAGGAACTGGAAGCGCAGCACGGCGGTAAGCTGCCGCCGCATATTAATCGAAAGCCGCATCTGCTGCTCACCTGGTTGAACGAGCTGATCCGCGACCCCAGGATTCTCGATCCAGTGGAAAAGATTCTCGGACCCGATATTTTGTGTTGGGGATCCGGATTTTTCATCAAGAATCCGCACGACAGGGCGCGTGTGACCTGGCACCAGGATTCGACGTATTGGGGGTTGTCGTCGGCCGATGTCGCGACCGCATGGGTGGCGTTCACGCCGAGCATTCGCGCGAACGGATGTATGCGGGTTGTGCCGGGAACGCACACACTGCAACAGCTTCCGCATGAAGATACGTTTGCGCCCGATAATCTTTTGAGCCGCGGCCAGGAAATCGCGGTGGAGGTCGATGAGTCCAAAGCAGTCGATATCGTGCTCGAGCCCGGCCAGATGTCGCTGCACCATGTGCTGCTGGTACACGGCTCGGAGCCGAATCAGAGCGAGCTTCGCCGCATCGGCTTTGCCATCCGCTATCTACCTACACATATAAAGCAACTCAGCGGGCTCGCCGACAGCGCCGCGTTAGTGCGCGGTTCCGATCGCTATGGGCATTTTCTGCCGGAACCGGTTCCGCAATCGGACTTCCACCCGGATGCGGTGGCGTTTCACGCCAACATGCTGGCGATCAACGATCAAATCCTCTACCGCGGGACTCCAACGCAGCGAGGCGGCGACGCTTCGGCCACGACAAAGTAGCCTGTGACGAGCCGCAGGCGCTGGGTCCCGGTCTCGTTCCTGTTTGCGGGGGGAATGATCAATTATATGGACCGGTCGGCGCTATCGGTGGCGGCGCCGCTGGTCATGAGAGATTTGCGGCTGGATGCGGCCCAGCTCGGAATCATCTTCAGCGTTTTCTTTGCGGGCTACGCGCTGTTCACATTCGCCGGCGGCTATGCTTCCGACCGGTTCGGGCCAAAGCGCGTTTTTATTTGGTCGATGAGCGCTTGGTCGATCTTCTGTGGTTTGACGGCTGCCGCGGTAGGGTTCTTTTCCCTGCTGATTGTGCGCGTCCTGTTCGGCTGCGGCGAAGGTCCGTTTGGCGCGGCGGCCAGCAAGATGGTGAACAACTGGTTTCCGCCTCGCCGGATCGCAACGGCGATAGGCATCGCGAATGCGGGAACACCGATAGGCGGCGCGCTTGCCGGGCCGGTGGCCGGATGGCTCGCAGTGCGGTATGGCTGGCGGATGTCGTTTATTGTCCTGGCGGCGATGGGTCTTGTTTGGACGCTTTGCTGGGGCTTGTTCGTCACCGATAAGCCGGGCGCGCCGCCATCGCAACGCGAACCGGAAAATGCGACGGAGGCGCAGCCGGGAAGCTCACCGCGGTTGTCGTTTTATCTCCGGCAGCCCACGGTCATTGCAACGGGCGCGGCGTTCTTCGGCTACGCGTATGTGCTGTATTTCTTTTTAAGCTGGTTTCCGAGTTATCTGACGATGGCACGGCACCTCGACATAAGCCGCATGGGCGTGCTGAATGCGATTCCCTGGATTCTGGGTACATTCGGGCTGCTGCTCGGCGGACCGCTTTGCGATCTGGTGTTTCGCCTGTGCCCGGATCTTTCGAGGAACACGCGCACAACAAGCCCGGTATCAAGCGCGCCGCCGAAAGGGCTGACGAGTTCCTTTCCTGTCTGGCGGCGCGCAGCCGTGCCTTGTGCGCTTCTGGCGGCGCGGAAGCGCGTGCTGATGGTTTGTCTGGCATTGGCCGCGGCTTGTGTCAGCCTGACGGGGCTGGTAGAGAGTCTCGCCTGGGCGGTAGCGTTGATGGCAGTGACGATCTTCTGCGTTTATCTGACGGGCGCGATGTATTGGGCGATCATTCAGGATGTGGTGAGGGCGGAGCATGTTGGGGCGGCCAGCGGCTTTGTGCATCTGATCGCGAATTGCGCGGGGATTATCGGGCCCGCAGCAACGGGTTTCATCGTGCAGGCTACGGGGGCTTTCACGAGCGCATTTTTGCTGGCCGGCGGGATTGCTTTGCTGGGAGCGGTTGGGGTGGGGGTTTTTGTGCGGCGGGCGTAATTCAGGAGAAATCCGAAATCTAGCCTCAACTCCATTCTTGCCGATAAGTGGAAGGAATGAGGCTCGAACACCAGGTGAGGCCGAGTGGGCGAAGCGGGGTACATTAGGCCGCAGTTGAACGATGCAAATAGATAACGATGCCGCTAGCGCTGTGCAATCGGAGCTCACTTCGGGTGAACACCTCATTTGGGCAGGCCGCCCGACGTCAGGCATGATATTTCACAAGGACGACCTCTACCTAGTTCCTTTCAGCCTTTTATGGGGAGGGTTCGCTGTTTTTTGGGAAGCTAGTGTGGCAGGACTGTGGGGACACGACTCCAAGGCTGGAACATCTTGGAACTTTGGCGTGATCTGGGGTATTCCATTTGTGATCATCGGACAGTACCTCATCTGGGGACGGTTTATCTATGCTACATGGAAGAAACAGAGGACCTTCTACGCTGTGACAAACCGGCGAGTAATAGTCGTGCAAGGCCGTTCAAAT
>JAICIH010000193.1 GCA_025924475.1 Bryobacteraceae bacterium | reverse complement strand
GGAGAAGAAGGCGAGGGTGGAGGATGCGCTGCACGCGACTCGCGCGGCAGTGGAAGAAGGTATTGTGCCCGGCGGCGGAGTGGCGTTGCTGCGAGCCGCGCGTGTTCTCGATTCCCTCACTCTTACCGGCGATGAAAAGACTGGCGTCGCGATTATCCGGCGTGCTTGTGAGGAGCCGGCTCGTCAAATTGCCAACAATGCCGGCTATGAAGGTGCGGTCGTCATTGAAAACATCCGGACACAGACGGATGTGAACTATGGTTTCAATGCGGCCAGTCTGCAATACGAAGACTTGGTCAAAGCCGGCGTGATCGATCCCACAAAGGTGACACGTTCAGCGTTGCAGAATGCCGGCTCGATCGCATCGTTAATGCTGACAACGGAAGCCATGGTGTGTGAACCACGCGAAGACAAATACGCTGCTTCGTCTGATGCTCAGTATGGCTCCGGGTTCGCCGAGTAGGGGTGCACTATGAAACGCGCCCGGCCGATCCATAGTCTGCCCTTGCTGGTTCTGCTCGCCTCGCCCTTGTTGTTGGGCGCCGATCTTTCCACGTACCGTGGCTTCCAACTTGGAATGACTCTGAATGCAGCAGTAAAGCATTCGGGAATGGAAGCATCTGAAGTGACGGTGATCCATCAACGTCCAGCTCGGATTCAAGAGTTGAGCTGGCGGCCAGCGCGATTTTCCTCAAGCGATACGGACCCAGTAGAACAAGTCGTATTCAGCTTTTATGAGGGCCAGTTGTTTAGGATGGTCATCGATTACGACAGCCAGAAAACTAACGGGCTCAGTGTCGAAGACATCGTTGAGGCGGTGTCGGCGCAATACGGCACTGCCACACGTTCGCCTGTCAAGACAGTGTTGCCCTCAGACGTCTTCAGTGAAGGGGTAACGATTATGGCTCTTTGGGAAGATACCGGCTATTCCTTCACGCTAGTGCAGTCTCCTTATGGGTCGAAATTTGCCCTGATTGCGCTTTCCAAACGTCTCGATAGCCTGGCTCGAACAGCGATCGCTGCCGCGATCCAGATGGACGCGCAAGAAGCTCCTCAGCGACAAAAGTTGCAAGAGCAAGACGCCAAGGCAGCGCTGCAAAAAACAAGACTCGTGAACCAAGGACACTTCCGCCCGTGATCACGCCGCTAGTTACGAAGAATCGAATTCGTGCCGGCATGATGCTCCTGGAAGACGGCACGGGCACGCCGGAATCATTCGTTCTGAATATTGAGCCCTACTCAATGGGCTGGTCATTTATTATCGACGCCACCGCCGCGCAACTGGGCAAAGATCTCGAAGGCGCGGGGTGGACATTCTTCTACCTGGCAGGCGCTATTCACGTGAGCGGCTTCGGGTTAAATGATCAATCCAGGACAGATCGCGCCATGGCCCACCTGATCCATGCCGTGAAGCTCCAACGGTTCAATTGTTTGGAGATTACTCAAGTGACGCGGGCGTCCTTTCTCGGATTGCCGTACACGAAAGTCGCTGCGCACGCCAGACACATTCAAAGAAGTCGAATACTTAGTGATCCACGGAAGAACGCTCCGTCCCTGCCGCGCGGGGCGTCAGGCGACCCACCATCCATGCTCGGGAGAAAAGCGCGGAGCGTCAGAGAAGCGATCCACCGGTGGGAGAACGAGGGTGGGGTTACTTGCTGAGCCGAAACGCCATGACACCCAGAGATTTGGCAATTTCGCCACGTCTAACGAACCAACCGCCAGAGAAAGCATTGCCAGATGTTCTACCAAACTGAGTATCGAGAAGCGTTCATTCCGGAACCGCCTGATGAAGCCATGTGGAATGCGTGGTTGCAGGAGAAGCTTTTGATGGGCGAACAGCGCGCAGCTACCCGTAGAAAAATAATGAAATGGGCGTCGATGGGCGCCGTGATTATCGCGGCGGTCGTGTACTCCTATATTTCCGCATTCAATATGCCGCTTTACCAGAGTGTGACGAGGCTCGGCGTTGCGCTCGGGGCGATTGTTGTCATATTCGCCAGTCTTCACGGGCGGCTATACAGCTTCACCGGCCTGCTGGGCGCGATAGTTCTGATATTTGCTCTCTCGGGAAATTGGTCAATCCTGCTTGCGAGCGTGCTTCCGTTCGCCGCGTCCCTGATTTGGCTGAGCGAGCGAAAAAAACCGGAAGAGTTACTTCAAAAGTGCTTTGCCAACAATTAACATGCCGACTCTAACCTGGATTCTTCTCGGACTCATTGCGGGCCTTCTCGGAGGCAAGATCGTAAGCAGGCGTGGCGAAGGCATGTTCCTGAACATAGGTCTGGGCATCGTTGGTGCAGTGACCAGCGGATATTTGTTCATTCTCTTCGGACCAGACCGAGGTGAGCCCTTGGATTTATTTAGCGTGCTGGTAGCAATGGCAGGAGCCATTGTAGTCTTGGTCGGATATCACGGCATTCGCCACATGACGGCCCAGCGCGGTTAACAAGGAAGCTCGTGTATGACAAGGGAGACATTTCAAATAACGGAGTCCTTCAGAGTTTTCGGTTTTGGCGCCGATGGAACAGCACGCTTCTTTAACCTGCCCTCGGACGCGATCATCGACGTTGTGGACGAATGTGCCGTCTCTGGGCGTGTTCAAATCCTGTACGATCACCAGCTTTACGTCACTTTTAAGCGGAACCTGATATCTCACTTGAAACGAGAAAGAGACTTTTGTGGACCGCCGCACGATTCGCGCCAACAAGGAGACAACTGAGGTTTGAATATGAGCGTGACAATTAATGTTCGAGAAACTGCAAACGCTGTGATTCTGGAGGTAACGGGCCGGATAACTTTAGGAGCCCCTGGTCCGGCTCTGCAGGACGGCGTTCGCGAACTCCTCAACAGCGGGCACAAGAATATAATCGTTGATCTTGGCGGCGTGACCTTCCTCGACAGCTCAGGATTAGGACAACTGGTTGGGAGTTATGCGACGGCCGTTTCTCATGGTAGCGAAATCAAGCTGCTCAACTTGAACAAGAGGGTCTATGATCTGATGCAGATTACAAAGCTCTACACTGTCTTTGCTATCTACACTGATGAAGCGACAGCCGTCAAAAGTTTTGAGGCAGCAGCCTAGAGGGCATGCGCCGGAACGCCGGGAACATCGGGCCATTCCACGGCCCAACAAGGGCTTTAAGGCGGCTACGAATATCAGGATATAGTTCGCTTCGAGATTGACGAGCAGGACCTGCCGTAGTACTTGCGCGGCACTCGGAAGATTGTATCCGGCAAATTCAAGTGAGTGCGTGCCAGCCGGTCACAAAACTCGAAAAAAAATTTCGCGTTGATTCTATTGCACTAAACCCCATTTCGCCGCCTTCGTAGCTCTTTTCGCTTTTTTTCGTGTGCTACGCTTTGGCAGGCTCGCTGAGCCGAAAGCTAATTAGCTAACCGCTGATCGCTTTCATCTCAGCGGGCCATTTCTTTTTGGAGGCCAACCACCATGTCCGCACGCTCCATCCGCCGCGCCGCCGAGCGCAAAGCCCGCAAAGTCGCCCGCCTCGCCGCCCGCGAGCAGCAGCAACTTTCCCCTGAATCCTCGCAATCGCCCGAAATTTCTGCCGCTCAGCTCGCCGCCAACCGCGCGAACGCCCTTCTCAGCACCGGCCCCCGTACCGAAGAAGGCCGGCGCAAAGCGTCGCTCAACGCCGTCAAAACCGGCCTCACCGGCGCCACAGTCCTGCTTCCCACCGACGACGCTGCCGAATACCAGCGTCACATCGCCGCCTACGAAAAGGAATTGCAGCCCGTTGGACTCGAAGAATCCGAACTCGTCCAGTCCCTCGCCGATATCGCCTGGCGCTTGCGCCGCATTCCCGCCCTCGAAATGGCCATCTATGCGCACGGCCGCATCGAGTTCGCCGAGATGTTTGATGATCAGCAGGACCCCGCCGTTCGCCGCAGCCTGATCGAGTTGCACACTCATCTGGTCTACGAAAAACAATTGCGCAATCTACAACTTCAGGAATCCCGCCTGGTGCGCCGCCGCGAAAAGGAAACCGCCGCGCTCCGCCGCCTGCAGGAGGATCGTAAACAGCGCGAGCGCGAACAAAATGGCTTTGAATTTTCAAATGCCCGCAGTACAACAGGAATGGCCGGCCTGATTCCGCCTACTCGCCCAGAAAATGCGCTACGACTTGCCGCCGGTGCGGATGCGCTCGATGCTCAAACACGTACAGCCCCTGCCACGTCCCTAGTGCCATCTGCCCTTTTATAACAGGAATGGACAAACTCGTCTGCGTCAGCGCCGAGCGTATGTGCGAAGTCATATCGTCCGGCCCCTCTGCCCTGTGCCGATAGTGTTTTTCGCTTTCCGGTACCAGCCGTTCGAAAAAATCGCTCAGGTCGAGCGTAACGTCCGGGTCGGCGTTCTCTTGAATGACCAGCGAGCAGGAGGTGTGCTGCACAAACAACGTGAGGAGACCGTTTGAAACGCGCTGCTCGCGCAGCCATTTCTCCACTGCGTCTGTAAATGGATACAGCCCTTTACCGCGCGTCGAAATAGTAAGAGTGGTGTGGCGTGTCACACCTCTAATGGTTATATACTGTGTGAATCTGTAAAAGAACCGCGATCGTAAAGGACTGTGAAAAAATTAGGGACTGACTGAAGCGCACAGGGCGTTTGGTGCCCGTTGTGCGCGAACCAAAATGAGGCCGTTCCGCAAGCTCATGCAAATACAATCGCTGTCAAGCAGGCGCGGCTGTCTGTACCTAATTTTTTCCCAACCCCGTAAGGGAGCGGCCTAAGGAGATACGATGCCGCCTGAATGGAACCATCTGCAACGGGCGGACTTGCTCCGCCGCAGCTTTTCCCGCCGCGATTTTGGACGAATCGCCACGCTCGTAACCGCCGGCGCCGCGCTGCCATTTTATAACGAACCGGCCCTCGCCCAACTCTCGATGGTGCGAAACATGCCGGCCGACGCCATCAAGATCAACGCCAACGAAAACCCAATGGGCCCGTGCCCGGAGGCCGCCGAAGCCATCCACAACATCGTTAAAAAAGGCGGCCGCTACATGTACGAAAGCTCCTTCGAAGTGGCCGAAACCTTGGCCAGCCAGGAAGGTCTCAAGTCGAGCTACGTGGACATCTACGCGGGCTCCAGCGCGCCGTTGCATCAGGCCGTTCTCGCCTTCTGCTCAAAGGACCGTCCGTTCGTGAAAGGCGATCCCGGTTATGAAGCTGGCGAGCGCGCCGCAACATTCATCGGCGCATCGGCCGTCAATGTCCCGCTAAGAAAAGGAACCTGGGATCACGATGTCAAAGCAATGCTCGCGGCTGCTCCCAACGCCGGTCTCTATTACATCTGTAATCCGAACAACCCGACCGGCACGCTCACGAGCAAAGCGGATATCGAATGGCTCCTCGCCAACAAACCTGCCGGTTCCATCGTAATGGTCGATGAAGCGTACATTCATATCTCTCCGTCCGCTGTCCGATGCTCGGATCTCGTCGCCCAGGATAAAGACATCGTCGTCTTGCGTACGTTCTCCAAACTCTACGGTATGGCGGGTCTGCGCGCCGGGGCTGCTCTGGCGCGTCCCAATCTGCTCGAAAAGATAAAGCCATACAGCGCGGGTGCAATGCCGATCACCGCTATAGCCGGCGCGAACGCCAGCCTCCAAGTCAAGAACCTTGTGGCGGACCGCCGCAAGATCATGGGCGATATCCGCGAGGATACGTTTAACTGGCTTACCGCTCGCAACGTCGAGTTCATTCCATCGGAAAGCAACTGCTTCATGCTGAACGCCAGGCGCTCGGGTAGAGATTTTTACAATGCCATGGCATCCCACAACGTCTACATTGGACGCGTGTGGCCCGTCTGGCCGCAATGGGTTCGCGTCACCGTCGGCAGCAAAGAAGATATGGCCGCCTTCAAAGACGCTTTCACCAAGGTCTACAACGCGTAAGAAAACATACTGATGAAACGTTCGTTTCAGAAATGTCAGTAGGCGTTATGCTACCCGCTCGCTTTGCTGCAGCTCTTGCGTTAGTTGTATCTATCGTCGGCGCGCAGACTCCCACGCCGGTAACCACGGAAGAGCATCGCCCCAGGATGGCGGGAAGTTCCACCGGCTACATCGACGAGGCCATTGTCGGATCGGAAATTCGCTTTCGCTTCGATGCCGATTTCGATCTGCAAAATCCCGATCGCGCCGAATTTTTCTATGCCAAGTGCGGCTGCTATCGCAACGGATCGCCTCCCACCGATCCGAATGCGCCGGGTCCAGGTCCGGGTCAGGCCCAAAAGATCAACCTCCAGGAGTTGCAGCTCCACTTGGAGTACGCGCCCAATCGCCGCATCTCCATCCTTGTAGAAACCCCGGTACGATTCATCCAGTTCACACCTGTTCCGGGCTCCGGCAGTCTCCCGAATCACGCGGGCATGGGCGATGTGCGCGCCGGCTTCAAGTTCGCTGTGCTCGCCGGAGAGAGCCGCTATCTCACGTTCCAGTTCCGAACTTACTTCCCGAGCGGCGATTCCTTCCGCGGCCTGGGAACGAATCACTACAGCGTCGAGCCCACTCTCTTGTATTACCAGCGCGTGGGCGAACGCTTGGCTGTTTCCGGCGAGTTTGGCGACTGGCATCCCATCGGCGGTTCTTCCGCGATTCCGCTCACTAACCAAAACGGATTTGCGGGCGACATTTTGATTTGGGGTCTCGGCGCCGGCTACGACGTGATTAAAAACGAAGACTACCGCATCACGCCGGTGGTCGAATTCGTGGGCTGGAGCATCCTGAGCGGCCTCGTCACCGATACAGCCACTAAGTCGACCTCGGGCGTCACCATTGCCAACGTGAAACTAGGAGCCCGCCTTTCTGTCGGGGCCCACAATTCTTTTTACGCAGGTTACGGCCGCGAACTCACACCTACAAGCTGGTACTCCAACATCGTCCGATTCGAATACCGCTTCGCGTTCTAATTTCGTTCTATCTCTTTGAAAGCTCGCTGTAGTTCCGGCTGATCGGCCGGCGCAACGGCCGGAATAACCTTGCTCAACTCCGCGGCTGCTCTTCGAGCGTCGCCGGCCAACCCTGCCTTCCGGTAAGCAAGCGCAAGAAAGTAATAATCCCATGCTAGATCGTAATTCGATCCGGCTTGTTGATGATGCTGCACTGCTTCGCGCAGAAGCGGAAGCGCTCCTTTAGGATTACCTCGTCGCTCGAGCGCGTGCCCAAGATTCGCAAGCGTCTGTCCGAACCAGAGATGAAAGTCTCCGCTCTGCTCATCCGCCCCCGCCTGCCGGAACACTTCCATAGAACGCCGGTACTCGGTTTCCGCGCGCGCCCAGTTCGTCGATTCCAGAATCCGCCCGCGAATATCGTGCAGCAACCCGAGGTGCATCATCAGCGTGGGTACCGGACGCAGGAGCACCCGGTAAAGAGCCATGGCTTTTTCGTTATGAGCGAGTGCTTCCGTTGCCTGGTTCCGCGCTTCAAACAGAATGGCTGAATTGTCGTAATACTGCGCCAGCTCAAACTTGTAATCGCGGTTATCTGGGTTCTTGTGGACTAACTCTTCACCGATTTGAATCGCCTCGTTGTAGAGCTGCCGCGCATCCCCTACCAGCCCGGCATCGAAGATCAGCTTGGCCATGTTGTTTTTGGCGCGCGCCAGGTCTTGCCTGTACGCAGCGAGCGGCGTAAGCAGCCGGATCGCCTCGCGGTAATCGGCTTCCGCTTCGTTAAACCGGCCGGTTGCCTGCCGCGTGATCCCGCGGCTATAGTGTGTGCGGGCATGGGCGGCTTGGCTGTCGGGATCGCTGGGAAGATGTTCCTGAAGAGCAAGGGCACTGTTGTACGATTTTTCCGCATCGGCCCGCCGCTTCGGCGAAGCCCGTTCTGTCTCGCCAAGCCAGTGATAGGCGTCGGAAAGCTCTTTACGATATTTGGTGTTGCCTTCAGAGGAACGAACCAGAAGCTGAAGCCGCTCGATTGCGCGCTTGTACTGAGCGACGGCTTGTGAGGTTTGCCCGGTAAGGCGATTCCCGTCGGCCAGCCGCATATCGACGAGCGCCATTTCCTCTCCAAACTCCGGGCTCGAGTTCCGCGCCAGAATCTTGGCGTACGTCTGTTTCGCCTGTTCCACCAACCGCCGCCGGAACTGTTGGACATCCGGGGAATCGGCCGCGATCTGTCCGGCTTGGTTGCCCGCCGAAGCGAGCAGGGAATCGACCGTATCTTTCGCCAGACGAAGATTCTTCTCTGCCTCCGAGCGCTCGCGAAAAGCGACCGCCGCCATCACTGCGGTGACAACCAACAAGACTGCAAGCACGCCCGCAACCGACCATGCGATCGTTAGTCTCCGTCTCCGCTGCGCCTTTCGTTCGGCGGCGAGGCGGTCGCGCTCTGCCGCGCTGGCGTCGAGAAAGCGCATCGCGCATTCGAAATCCGGCGCAATCCTGCGCGCCCATGCCGCTGTCGGATGATTATCCGCGCGCCATCGCAAGCCGATATCGAGTTCCGGAGGCCGCCATAATCCCGTGGTTCCTTCCTCAAAACCGCGCGCGTCTTGCGATACGAGCAAGTATTCTTCGGTCGAAGCCTTTTCTTCTTCCGTCCACTGGATCAAGCGTGTCCAGCATCGCATCAGACTTTCGTGCGATAAATCGATGACGCAACCGGAGTCGAGCGGCCTATCTGCCGGCGGCATCAGAAACGATCTACCAGGCTGCCGGAAGATCTCGACAATCGACAGAATCTCGGTCTGCGGGCAGTCGCAAATCGCCGCGAGTTCTTCAACCGATGTCGGACGGCGCACGCCCTTAGCGCCCTTCGAAGTGTCGGTCAGCGCCTTGAACAGGCGTTCCGTAATTTTCGCGCCGATCGACTCCGCTTCGCGATACGCTTCCTCGGCATGCAGCGAAAGCGCTTCCTTCATTCCTCCGACCGCTTCATAATGCGCAATATCGATCGGCTCGCCCTTCGCGTGCCGTCGAGACCAGAACTCCCAAGTCCGCATCAGCGCATGCTGCAGAACGGGAAGTTGGTCGGAATCGTCACCATAGTCGTTCAGTAATCGGGAAACCAGACGCGGCGTGATGCTGCCGCCCGCCACGGCAATCGGACCCGTTATCGCCGAACGTAATTGATCCCGCGTCATGCGAGGCACCAGGTACTGGCCCGTGTTCAATGCTTCGGGCAATCCCAGGAATTCCATGCAATCGCCAATAAAATCGGCCCGCATTGTCAACACGATACGGATAGGCACCGTATTCTGTTGCGCCGCCTCCAGGAGAAGCTTTACAAAGGCAGCCGCTTCGTCTCTGGAGTTCAGGGCGGCTCGGCTGTTGCGGAATCGAAATAGCTCCTCAAACTGATCGACTACGATCAGCACGTTATCTTGCGGTGGAATTCTCGCCTGCCGCACAGCTTCAATGAGCCCCAATCCGCTGCGCCGCAAAGTGACGTCGATGAGCATGCGATTCGTAGCGGAGGATTCGCCGCTCATCGCCAGGACATTCGGTTGATCGAGCGCCGCCGACAGATTGCCGAGCGGATCTTCACCAGGACGGAGGACTGCAACTCGCCAATCCGATCCGGTGTTTGCCATCAGACCGCTATAGAGTGATGGGATGAGCCCGGAGCGGACTAGCGAAGATTTGCCGCTGCCGGAGGCGCCGGTAACGAGCAAAAAACGATTGGTGCGCAGTTTTCGAAGGACTTCATCGATCTGTTTTTCGCGGCCAAAAAACAGATGATCTTCGTCCGGCTCGAAAGGCCGGAGGCCGGGAAATGGATTGAGCGGCGTTGCGAATTCCATTTAACCTGCTTTCGCAAGGTTGAGAAACGGAGCGAACGGTTCGGCTGCGAACCCATCGAATTGAGAGATGATCATCGCTTCGTGAGTTTTGAATACGCGTTTTTGAGGAGTGCAAGGAGGTGCCACCAGTATTCCTACGGCCCGAAAAGGCTCGGTACGTCCGTAGGCGGAGCTTTTAAGCAATTCGCGCAGTTTTCGGCGCAGCCAGATCTCGCTGCCGGCTCCGTAATGAATGAGCACAACGTCGGAGAGACGAAGATTTTCTTCGTGGTAAGCGCGGATTTCCGCCTCGTCGCCATCGAAGACGGAGCAGATGACTTCAAAGTGTTCGAAGAGAAAATCGCGCCAGGGTCCGATTGTTTCGAGGTCCTGCCGGTCGAAAATGAGATACATCTGTTTCAGACGGGCAGCGGATTTCGTCTCAATCGGCTTTTGGTTCAGCCGCTCGTGCATCGTGGATTTAAAATCTTCGAGCGAAGTTTCTAGCAGGTCGGTTGAATGCTGAATGCGGGGATCGAGACGGAGACATTCGATGAACTTTCGTTGCCGCTCGTCCTGAATCTGGAGACCGGGTGGAATCCAGACGAGCCGTCCGAAATTGCCTTTTTCGGCGCGCTCCAGTGCGACTTCGTCCTGGACTTCGAGGAGCGAGCGCATGCCGCCTTCGGGCACCAGGCTGTAGGTTTTGCCGACCAGATGGATCGATAGATTGCAGCGTGCCATCTCCGATCTCACGAAAGGAACTAACTCGGACTCCACCAACGGCAGCGTCTGCGCGGGCAGAACGCCATAGCCATGTTCCAGGAGCTCGCGCCGGATGGCGGCATGCTCATCGGCCATATCGAGCGTCGTCTCAGCCAGGTACACCGTTTTCTTGCCGGCGGCGGATGGCGGACGATCGCTTTCGAGAATCTCGAGCAATTGACACATGTCATGCGCCACATCGTCGATCTTGATCCAATATTCTTTCTCATCGGGATCGTCAAATTCGCGCGGCCGGCCGCTTTCGGGATCGATCTTGAAAAATTCATAGCCGAGCAGAGAAGCGAGCGGCGGCAATTCCAGATCGCGGGCGACCGGTGTTTTGACGACTTTAAAAATTCGCGCCTTGTTGTCGATATCCAAACCGCCGCTTTGGTGGGCGGCCTGGCAGAATTTCTCCAACTCGCGGCGTGTCCACTCAGATTTCAGATAACGCGGCGAGACTATAGAAACCAAAGTGGCGACCCGTTCGAGGCGCTCGATAAGAGTATCGGCAAAGACGTCGTTGCCGTGCAGCTTGGGATCGCGCCAAATTTGCGGCTCTTTGCCGAGAAGTTGCCCTACGCGAATCGCCAGCGCGCGATGAAAATCGCTGATCCATTCGTGCCCCTGTCTCGCCCCCTGGTTGTCGAGGTGGGCATAGCTGATGAAGACCTCGGTGTCGAACTTCACGTGTCTCCTCGAAGAGGTCAGAGTATAGCATCTGGCATACCAAATTAAATTGCGCTATGCTACATGCTGTCTAGAGCGGGAGTAATTCAGCGGTAGAATGCCAGCTTCCCAAGCTGGACGTCGCGGGTTCGATCCCCGTCTCCCGCTCCATGTTTTCAATAGTTTACAAGCCTCGGCCAAAATGCCCCTGCCTCTTTGAGGGAAAGCCATCGCCCGAATTCGTTTGAGACTTCGAGACTGAACTGT